>DAOUKL010000038.1:0-29482 GCA_034421335.1 Dehalococcoidia bacterium
GATGGGCGGCGCCCCTCTATCCTACCGTCAAAGGGTGGCGCGTGGGGGCATGCAAGGGCGGCGGGCGGGTTCTTGAATGTCCTGCTCGCGAGCGTGTACCTTCCCCTTCGCGAGAGGAACGTCCGCGCGGAAGACCGTCAAGCCGGCCGCGCCGACGACCTCGGCGCGCTCGCATACGATGGGAGGTTGACCTTGGGACGCCGGTTCATGGGCGCGGTTCTCATTGCGGCGGCGCTGACGCCAGTGCTGGCCGGATGCGGGGGAGCGGACAAGGTAGTGATAGCCACCGTAGGCGACTACCACCCTTTCGATTTCATCAACGACGAGGGTGAGGTAGACGGCCTCGAGCGCGAACTGGCGGACGAACTGTGCCTGCGCGCCGACCTGGAGTGCGAGTGGATACTGAATGACTGGGAGACGATGATTCCCGACCTCGTGGCGGAAGAGTTCGACGCGATCCTCGCCGGCATGAGCATCACCGCCAAGCGGGAGCAGTTGATCGACTTTACGGAGGCGTACTATCCGCCCACCCCTTCCGTGTACATTGCGAGAGCGGGCGCAGGCGACGAAGCCGTGGAAGGCAAGATCGGCGCAACGGCGAACACCATCTATTCCGACTATTTCACCGAGTTGGGCGCGACGTTCGTATCGCTTGAGGGCTCGGTGGACGCAGCCGGCGCAGTGCTCAACGGCGAAGTGGACGCAGTCCTCGTCGACCACGGCTATGGCGTGGAGAAGCTCGCAGAGCACGAGGGCGAACTGGAGATCGTGGGCCCATCGGTGCTGCTGGACCGGGGCCTCGGCATCGGCGTCCGCAAGGGCGGCGGCCTGAAGGGCAAGCTCGACGAGGCCCTGGCGTCGATGAAGGCTGACGGGACGTTGAACGCCCTCATCCTCAAGTGGGTGGGAGAGGACGCGTCGACGTTCAACTAGCGAACCGGCGCAGGAGAGTCGAGGGGCAGTTTTTGCGGCGCGCATTCCGCCTTCGGTTCGAGACGATGCGAATATCGCCGCACCGACCCGGGACAAAGTCCAACTTCTTGACAGGGCGACTTTGGGACGCGTATAACAGCGCCGATTTTACTCAAGAACCGTGGATATTCGCGTCCCAGGAGCGGCATCGTGGCGAATCTCGAAGTGGTCATTGACGGCGACGGACACATTTTTGAGGATGCCCAGGCCCTCCGGAGCCACATGAGGAGTCCTCTGAAGGACGCCAACATCCCGAAGCTGCTGGGCGCGTTTCCGCAGCTGGACCACCTCCACCACTCCCTCGTGCACAACCCCGAAGACTCGTTCGGGGTGAGCAACGGAGTCTTCAAAGACCCCGGCGTCGAGGGCTGGGGCAATTTCATGGACAGGGCGGGCATCGAGTCCGCCGTTCTCTATCCGACGTCGGGCCTCTCCTACGGCAAGATCATCGACGCAGACTTCGCCATTGGCCTTTGCCAGGCCTACAACGACTGGATTACCGACGCCTACTCCGACAAGGACAGCCGCCTGCACCCCGTGGCGCTCATCCCGATGCAGGAGCCCGACGCCGCGGTGGAGGAGCTCCGCCGCGCGGTGAAGGAACTGGGGATGTGCGGCGCGATGCTGCCCTCCACGGGGTTGGCGCAGCACTTGGGCGCCAAGGCCTACTGGCCGGTGTACGAGGAGGCCGCGCGGCTCGGCGCGCCCTTGGCCGTGCACGGGGGGGCGCATCACGACCTCGGCATGAACACCATGAACGTCTTCGCCGCCACGCACGCCATCGGTCATCCTGTCGGAATCATGATCGGGCTGGCCGGAATGGTGTTCAACGGCGTGTTCGACCGGTTCCCAGGCCTGAGGGTCGGGTTCCTGGAGGGCGGCGTAGCATGGTTCCTCATGGCGCTCGAACGCTTCTCCGGCTCCCACCACGCATTCACGCCGTTCGACCCCCGCGACGAGTTGCTGAAGTTGCCCGAAGGCCAGACCGTCGCCGACTATCTTATCGGCCTTTGCCAGGCCGGGCGGGTGCGCATCGGCGTCGAAGGCGACGAGCCCGCGCTCGACTACGCAGTGCACGTCGTAGGGCGCGAGGCGTTCATCTTCTCCTCGGACTTCCCCCACGAGGTCAACCTGCAGAGCATCAGGGGCGAAATCGAGGAATTGATCGAGACCGAGGCGCTGTCGCCTGAAGACAAAGAAGCGATCCTTTGGAAGAACTCGCTGGAGTTCTACGGCTTGACTTCCGCCGCGGCGTGAGCAGCGCATCGAACGGCGCCATTTTGCAACTGGGAGGAACCATGAGACTGCCGAAGTACGTAGCCGCGTTTACAGCGCTGGGGGCGTTCTGCGTTGTCGCAGCGGCCTGCGGAAGCGACCCCACCGCCACGCCCACGCCAAGGCCTACCGCCACGCCCACGGCCATGGCCATGGAGCCGACTCCGACGCCGACGGCCATGGCGATGGAGGGGGACAAGGAGGTCACCCTCGACCTCATCGACGCATTCCCGACAGTGCTGGACATCTCGCGAGGGACGCAGCACTTCATCGACAAGGTGAGCGAGCTGTCGGGCGGCACAGTGACGATCAACCGCGTCGGCGGGCCGGAGGTCACGCACTCGCTCGAGCAGTTCCAGCCGGTGCGCGACGGCGTATTCCAGGCCATCGTTACGGTTGGGGCGTACCACACGGACTTCACGAAGCAGGGCCTGGGCGAGAACGTCGCGGCCAACTACAACTTCGTCGAGGACAACTTCACGCCGCGCGTCGAGTGCGGAATGTTCGAGGCGCTCGAGGACATCTACGAGCCGCTGGGTGTGCAGTACGTGGCCGCCATCACGGGCGGCTGGGGCGCCCGCCTGTGGACGATCGAGCCCATCGAATCGCTCGACCAGTTCGACGGGCTGCACCTGCGCGCCGCCACCATCTACCAGGCGTTCCTGCACGACTACGGCGCGACGACGACTCCGCTCCAGTTCTCGGAGATCTACCCTGCGCTCGAAAAGGGCGTCATCAAGGGCCTCTACTGGGGCGGCACCGGCGCGAAAGCCGGCAACTGGCAAGAAGTGTTGAAGTACCAGTACCCGAACTCACTCGCCGGCGGCGGCGGACTCGGCATAATGTTCAACCAGGAAGCCTGGGACGGTCTGTCCGAGAAGCAGCAGCAGGCGGTCTACGACGCGGTCGCCAGCGCTTCCGAGTACCAGACTGCGCAGATGAACGACGTGGAGATCGACGAGTGGCAGTTCCTCAGGGACGCGGGCGTCGAGCCGATCGAGTGGCCGGAAGATGTGGCGGCGCAGTTCACCGGCGACCACTACGACAAGATCATCCAGGAGTTCATCGTCGACCCGAACCCGACGCTGGGAGACCCGCTCGCCAAGTCGATCCGCTGCGTGAACGAGCAGATATTGCCGAACAAGATCGACAACCCGGCCGGACTCTAGGAAGCAGGCGCCGGAATGGAGCCGGGCCGCCAGTGGCGGCCCGGCTCACGTTTCGTCAGCGCCGCGTTGAAGCGCGAGGCGCCCAAGAGGCCGAATGACGAATCTCGAAGACACTGACGGCTCGCCCCGCGGTACGGCGCGCGCGAGGCGCGTCGTGGAAGCCGTCCGAGACCTGTGCCTGGACGTCGTCGCCGAGGAGCGCCGCCGCCGCGCAGGCAACCCCCTCGCCACCCGCATCTTCGACTGGGTCATCGACCTCTCCGCCTTCGCGGGAGCCATCATCGTCCTCTATGTGGCGTTCGCCATCGGCGCGAACGTGCTCATGCGGACGATCCCTTTCACCGACCCGTTGAAGTGGGCGTACCCCACCACCGAGTTCAGCCTGCTCTACCTCACCTTCCTCGCCGCGCCCGTCGTTCTGCGCCGGGAGGGCCACGTCCGCATGACCGCCATCACCGAACAGCTGGGGCCCAGGGCGCGGCTTTGGTTCTACGTGATCGGGTCGTTCATCGGCGCAGCCGTCTGCGGCATCCTCGCATGGCAGACCTTCGAGAAGACCTTCGAAGAGTTCCAGTCCGGCGCGGTGCTCCTCACGAGCATCGAGGTGCGTCGCGGGCTCGTAACCTGGGTGATCCCGTACGGGTTCATTCTCCTCGGCTTGCAGTTCGTGCGCATGATGGTGAACGGCATCCTCACGAGGCGGTACCGCGAAGGGGCCGAGGAGGCGGGCATCTAGGCCCCGGTCATGGAACTGTTCGGCTTCGAGTTTCCCTGGTGGCTGACACTCACCACGTTCTTTGCGCTGCTGCTGGCGCTGATGGCGACGGGGATGCCGGTCGCCATCGCGTTCGCGCTGCTCAACATCGGCGGGTTGCTGCTGGTGAAGGGGACCATCGGCCTCGAGCTGCTTCCCGGCAGCGTCTACCGTTCAGTCGCAACCTTCAACCTCCTGGCGATTCCGATGTTCTTCCTTCTTGGGGAGGTGCTGTTCCAATCGCGGGTGATCGGACTCACGATCGATGTGATGGACCGGTGGATAGGCCGCGTCCGGGCGCGGCTGCTGTTCATTTCGCTGGGCGCGGGCACGGCGCTGGCGACCCTCAGCGGCGCGGGAATGGCCGACACCGCCCTGCTGGGGACGACGCTCCACCCGGAGATGGAGAAGCGCGGGTACGAGCGCCGCATCTCGCTCGGCACCCTGATGTCGTCGGGTCTACTGGCGGCCATCATTCCGCCCAGCGCGCTGGCAGTGCTGGTGGGAAGCCTTGCGGAGGTATCGATTGCGCGCCTGCTTATCGCCGGGTTCGTGCCGGGGCTGATGATGGCGTCGGTGTACGCGGTGTACATCTGGATGCGGGTCCGGCTGAACCCGTCGCTGGCGCCGCCCTACGTTGGAGAGTCCGTGAGTTGGGGGTCGCGGTTCACAGGGCTGGCGCTGCTAAGCCCACTCGGCATCATCGTGCTGATGGTGATGGGGTTCATTATCTTCGGCGTCACCACCCCCAGCGAGGCCGCCGCCACGGGCGCCATCGGCGCGTTCATCGTGGCCGCTCTGTACCACCTCATTCGAATGCGCCTGAAGACCAAGAGCCTCGAAGGCGTTCGCTTCAACTTCCAGGTGGTGAAGGACGCGCTCTACGGAACGGTCTACATCAGCGGGATGATCTTCCTCATCATCACGGGGGCAGTGGCGCTGGGCCAGTTGCTCGCCTTCACCGGGGCCACCACGCAGTTCCTCAGCTTCATCGTGGAGCTCGGCATCTCCGCGCTCATCCTCGTCATTCTCGTCCAGCTTGCCGTCCTCATCCTGGGCTTCTTCATCGACCAGCTCTCCATCATGCTCGTGGCGATCCCGGTGCTGGTGCCCATCCTGGGCCCGCTGGGCATCGACCCCATCTGGTTCTGGGTGCTGTTCCTGATGAACATCTCCATCGGCGCCATCACCCCGCCGTTCGGCATGATGCTGTTCGCCCTGAAGGGGGTTGTGCCCCAGGCGTCCATGTCCGACCTCTACCGCGCGAGCATCCCGTTCGTCATCCTCGACGTCATCGCGGTCGGGCTGGTCATCACCTTTCCGGCCATCGCCACCTGGCTGCCGGGAGTATTGTTCAATTAGCCCGATGACCTGCGCGCGGCGCGTTCATGTCCACTGAACTGACGGGGGCGCTGATCGCTCTCATCGTGCCGCTGTGCTTCGGGAGCGGCATGGTGTTCGCCCGCATCGGGCTCGTTCACCTGCCGGCGAACACCGGCAACTTCCTTTCGCTCGTAACGGGCTGGCTCGTCATCGCCGGAGCGGCGGTCATTCTCTTCCCGAACGAACTGCTCGGCGTATCGATCGGAACGCTGGCGTGGCTCGCGATGAACGGCTTCATCAACTTCCCCGTGGGCAGGTTCCTCAACTTCATGAGCCTGAGCAACCTGGGAGTCGTGAGGGCGAACCCCATCCTGTCGATAGCGCCCATCGTCTCCGCGTTCGAGGGGGTTGTGTTCCTTGGCGAGGAGATCAACGCGGCCATCGGCGCGGGCACGGTCATCGCGGTCGCCGGGATGATCGTCGTGGTGAGCGGCGAGGCCAAGGCGCGAGGGACAGCGCCCCCTCAGCCTTCCGGCGGCGACGCCGCAGCCCCAGCCTCGCGCCGCCCCCAAATCGTCGGCTACCTCGCGGCGGCGGGAGCAGCCCTCGCCTACGGCACCGTGCCGGTCTTCGGCCGGGTGGCGGTTACCGAGTGGACGGTCCCGCTGGTTACGGCGGTCTATACGATGCTGTTCGGCTCGCTCGTCATGGGGGCGTTCGTCGTCCACAAGCTGCCGCGAGACCTCCGGGCGGCGCCGGGCAGGGCGATCGGGCTGGTGGCGATCGGCGGCGTCTTCATGTCTACGGGCGTCGCAACGCTGTACCTGGCGCTCAGCAAGGCGCCGGTCGTCGTGGTCTCGCCGGTGTTCGCGCTCAACCCGTTCGTATCGATGGTGCTGGCGCACTACTTCCTCCAGCGGCTGGAGCGCATCACCTTTCCGCTCGTGGCGGGCACGGCGCTCGTCGTCGCAGGCGTCGTCGCGGTGATGGTGGGGACTCAGTTGTAGCTTGCGCCAGCGCTGAAGACTGCGTCCGGCGCGTGATACCCTCCCGCCGCTCTCGATTGAGATGACCGGAGGCGAAGGATGACGATGCGCGTGGTCGGTGAACGAGTTCCCCGAATCGAAGGGCCGGGCAAGGTGAGCGGCAGCCTTCGCTACGCCGCGGACATGGATATCGAAGGCTGCCTCTGGGGCAAGACGCTGCGAAGCCCGTACGCGCACGCACGCATCGTCAGCATCGACGTCTCGGCGGCGGAGCGCGTTCCCGGGGTGCGCGCCGTGCTCACCGGCGCGACGAGCCCTCACCGGATAGGTCGGATGATGCGCGACCTCCCCGTGCTGGCGATCGACAAGGTGCGGTTCATCGGAGAACGCGTCGCAGCCGTCGCAGCGGACTCCGCCGACGCCGCAGACCGCGCGCTCGCGTTGATAGTGGTCGAGTACGAGGAACTGGAGCCGGTGTTCGACCCCGCTCTCGCCCTGAAACCCGGCGCTCCCCTGGTCCACGACGACCCGACCGCCTACGCGGGGGCGTTTGTGCACCCGGAGCGCCCGGACCTGCCGAACCTCTGCTCCTACGCGCGCTGGACGCACGGCGACGTGGAGGCCGCCTTCGCCGCGTCCGACCGCGTGTTCGAGAACACGTTCACGACGCAGAAGGAGCACCACGCATACATGGAGACGCACGCCTGCGCGGTGTCCGTTCACGCGGACGGCGGCGCCGACGTGTGGGCGTCCAACAAGAGCCCGCACATGCTGCGGGGACAGCTGGCGGCGGCTCTCGGGGCCGAGCCGGCCTCGATCCGCGTGCACCCGATGCCCGTGGGCGGAGACTTCGGCGGGAAAGGTTCGCCGATGGACGCTCCCGTTGCTTACCTGCTCTCGCAGGCCGCCGGGCGTCCGGTCAAGATGGTGATGAGCTACCAGGAAGAGCTGCTCTCCGCCAATAGCAGGCACCCCGCCAGCATCACCGTGAAAACGGGCGTCACCTCGGAAGGCGAGGTGACCGCGATGCAACTCGCCGCACGGTTCGACGGCGGCGCGTACGGCGCCTTCAAGCCGGCGCCCAACATCAACCTGCACGGTCTGGAGCAGGCCGGCAGCTGCTACAAGTTCACCGCGCTCGACATCACCAGCCTCATCGCCTACACCAACACGCTGCCGTCCGGCCATATGCGGTCGCCGGGAGGCCCGCAGGTCAACTTCGCGGTCGAGGCGCAGCTGAACATCGTAGCCGCCGAGATCGGCATGGACCCTGCCGAGTTCCGGCGCCGCAACCTGCTGCGTCCCGGCGACGCCGCCCCCAACGGCGAGCAGTGGGGCACTATCAAGGCGGTGGAGGCCCTCGACGCAGCCCTCGAGCGCATCGCCTGAAGCTCGCCCAAGCGCCCCTACGTCGGACGCGGCGTCGCCATGTACGAGCGCGGGCCCATCGGGGGCGATTCGAGCTGCAAGCTCGTGCTTCACCCGGACGCCTCGCTGACACTGTTCGTGCCCATCGCCGACCCCGGCCAGGGCGCCTACACCGCGATGCAGCAGATCATCGCCGAGCAGCTGGAGATCGGTCTCGGCGCCATCCGCGTGCTCCCCGCCTCGACCGATGAACTGCCTTTCGACCTGGGGGTGTCCGGCAGCCGCGTTACGTTCGCCCTGGGCCTGACGGTTACGCAGGCGGTGGAGAGCCTGCGCGCCCAGCTGCGGGAGGCAACCGGAGATGCTCCGTTCGCCGAGGCGGCGGCGGAACTCTGCCGCTCCGCCGGCGGCGACGTAACCGTCAACGCCTACAAGCAGGTGCCCCTGTTCCCCGACCCGCCGAGCACCGAGTTCACGGCCCAGGCCGCGGAGGTTGAGGTGGACCCGGAAACCGGCGACGTCGTGGTGCGGACGCTCGTAAGCGCGCACGACGTGGGCACGATCGTCAACCCCGAGGGGCATCGCGGGCAGATTCTCGGCGGGGCCATCCAGGGATTGGGCATGGCCACCGTCGAGGAGCACGTCATCGACGGCGGACGCCCCGTCGCCCTGAGCCTCGCCGACTACAAGATACCCAACATCCAGGACATTCCCGCGTTCGACGCCGTGTACATTCCGCGCGACGACGGCCCCGGCCCGTTCAACGCCGGCGCCATCGCCGAGTCCGCCAACGTTCCCACCGCGTCCGCCATCGCCAACGCGGTCCACGACGCCATAGGACAGCCGGTCCGCGAATTGCCGCTCACGTCGGAACGCATCTACCGGCTGCTGCACCCTTCCGGCGGTTGACGGACTCGCCGCGACTGCCCTTTCCCCGCCCATCCGGGCGGGCTAGAATCCCCGCCGCCGCCCCGAGCCGGGGCGCGCACCCCCTGCCTAATAGGGGAAGAGTACAAGGAGAGAATGATGGGAGCGCTCGACGGCAAGGTCATCATCGTAACCGGCGCAGGGTCGCCGATAGGCATGGGGCGCGAGATGTCGCTCGCCCTCGTCGCCGAGGGCGCCAAGGTCGCCATGATGGACATCGACGGCGACGCGCTGGAAGCCAGCGCGAACGACGCGCGGGAGATCGGCGGCGACGAGTCCGTTCTCCCCATCACGGCGGACGTCACGAGCTACGCAGACGCGGAGCGCGTCGTGCAGACGACGCTCGATCGCTTCGGCGGCTTGCACGTGCTCGTCAACAACGCGGGAACGAACCAGCGCAACGTCGGGATGAGCAACGCCATCCAGGAGCCGTGGTGGGGCGTCGACCCCGACGCGTGGAGCCGGGTCGTCGCGGTGAATTTCAGCGGCCCCTTCTTCATGGCTCGCGCCGCCGTCGGCCACCTGATGGCGCAGAAGTGGGGCCGCATCATCGGGGTGACCACCAGCCTGGACACGATGATCCGCATCAATATGTCGCCGTACGGCCCCTCCAAGGCAGGGCACGAGGCCTTGGTGGCGACCATGGCGCAGGAGTTGGAAGGCACGGGCGTAACTGCGAACGTCCTCGTTCCCGGCGGGCCGGTGAACACCAACCTCCTGCCACCCGACACGGAGTTCGACCGCGCGAAACTGATCCAGCCCGACGTTATGCGCGTCCCCGCCGTGTGGCTGGCGTCCGAGGCGTCGGACGGTGTGAACGGCCGCCGCTTCATCGCCTACCACTGGGACGAGTCGCTGCCTATCGACGAGCGGCTGGCCAAGGCCGGAGCGCCGGCTGCGTGGCCGCAACTCGGCGGCCAGGCGGTCTACCCCACGTAGGTCCCCTGCCTTCGAGCGAGAGGGCTGCGAGACTCCCGCCTGCGCGGGAATGACAGAGGCGCGCTGCCTTGCCCCAGCCTTTCCCACGAGGGGAGAACCGGGGGATGGATTCCCGCCTGCGCGGGAATGACGAGTGAGGGCGCGGGAATAACGGAGCGCTCACGCGTTGCCCTAGACGCGGCTCGCTGCTACCATCGCGGCACTCGGTCCGTCGAAGGAGCGACCTATGTTGAGCGTGAGCGACAACGAACTGCTGACCCGCGTGACCAACGGCGCGCCGATGGGCGAGTTGCTGCGCCGCTACTGGCATCCCGTCGCCGCAGCCGGCGAGCTCGTGGGACGGGGGGCGATCCCCGTCCGTATGTTCGGCGAGGACCTCGTGCTGTACCGCGACAAGTCCGGCACGCTCGGCCTCATCGACCGCTTCTGCCCCCACCGCCGCGTCGACCTCTCCTACGGCATACCCGAGGAGCACGGCCTCCGCTGCATGTACCACGGCTGGATGATGGACGAGACCGGCCAGTGCATCGAGCAGCCGTTCGAGGAGACGGTGCATCCCGACGGACGCTTCAAAGAGAAGGTGAAGGTCGCCGGCTACCCCGTGCAGGAGATGGCGGGGCTGGTGTTCGCGTACATGGGGCCGCAGCCGACGCCGCTGCTGCCGGAGTGGGAGCCGCTCGTCGCCGAGAACGTCGCGCGCGACATCGCGATCACCGAACTCCCGTGCAACTGGCTCCAGTGCCAGGAGAACTCGCTCGACCCGGTCCACACGGAGTGGCTGCACTCGTACTTCACCAACTACCAGCAGACGCTGGCGGGCGCTCCAGAGAGCGAACTCCGTTCCGTTTCGCCTCCGCACGAGAAGATACGGTTCGAGGTGTTCCAGCACGGCATCATCAAGCGACGCGTGCTCAGGGGACTCGGCGAGGAGCACGACCTCTGGAAGGTCGGGCATCCCATCCTCTTCCCCAACATCCTGCAGGTGGGCTCGCCGGAGAAGATCACCATGCAGTTCCGCGTGCCGGTGGACGACACGCACACGCGGCACATCTCGGTGTACACGTTTCGCGCCGCGCCCGGCGTCGAGGTCCCGAAGCAGGACCCCGTGCCGCATTACTACGTGGACCTGAAGGATGCTGAAGACCGGTTCGTGGTGAGCGTAACGTTCAACCAGGACTACATGGCGTGGATAACGCAGGGGCCCATCGCGCGGCGCGAGCTCGAAAAGCTTGGCGAGTCCGACCGGGGCATCATCCTGTACCGCACGCTGCTGAAGGAGCAGATGCGGCTGGCGGCCGACGGCGCCGACCCGATGAACGTGTTCCGGAGCGACGCGGAGAACCAGGCGATCGCGCTGCCTATCGAGCCAAGCCGCGGCTACGTCAACGGGGTCCCCAAGCGCTACGTGCCGCAGGAGGCCGGGCCGAGCGTCGCCCACGCCGACATCGAACGCGTGCTCGCGACCTATCGGCAGCCCGCCAACGCGTAATGTTCGACGCCGCATCGACCTGGTTGCCGGGGACGCCGAAGGAGGATCTCGACACTCCGGCGTTTGTGGTCGACCTCGACGCGATGGAGCGGAACATCCGCCGCATGGCCGACTACTTCGCCGAGCGGCCGGTCAACCTGCGTCCTCACTCCAAGCACCACAAGACGCCGGCCATCGCCCGCAAGCAACTCGATGCCGGCGCCATCGGCGTCTGCTGCCAGAAGCTCGGCGAGGCCGAGGTCATGGTCGACGCCGGCATTCCCGACGTGCTCGTCACGTACCAGTTGTGGGGCGCGGCCAAGCTGCGGCGGCTGATGTCGCTCGTCCGGCGCGCCGACGTCAAGGTGATCGTCGACGACGCCCGCAACGTCGACGACTTGTCGGAAGCCGCGCAGGCGTTCGGCGTTACGCTCGGCGTGCTCGTCGAGGTGAACACCGGCCACAACCGCACGGGCGTCGACCCCGGCGGGCCGGCCATCGCGCTGGCCAAGGCAGTGGCGGCGTCGCCCGGCCTCGCGTTACGCGGCGTCCATGGCTACGCCGGTCACGTGCAGGCCATCCCCGACGAAGAGGAGCGTGCGGAGAAGGACCGCGCCGCGATGGCGCCGTTCCTTGAAACGGTCGAGCAACTCCGGCGGGAGGGGCTCGACGCGGACATCGTGACCGGCGGCGGGACAGGCACGTACAAGACCGCCGGCAACTATCCCGGCATGACGGAACTACAGGCGGGCTCGTACGTGTTCATGGATGCGCAGTACCGCCGGGCGACGACCGACTTCGAGGTTTCGGGCACGATACTGGCGACGGTGATGAGCCGCGTCGCAGAGGACCGCGCCGTGCTCGACGCCGGCATGAAGGCCGTCTCGACCGACCAGTGGCCGCCTCTCTTTCCCGGCATGGAAGGCATCGAGGCGAGCAAGGCCTCCGACGAGCACATGGTGCTCACGCTGACCGACAGCGACGCGCGTCAACTGCGCGCCGGCGACAAGATCGAGCTGATTCCCGGCCACAACGACACGACGGTGAACCTGCACTCGCACCTGTTCGCGGTGCGCAACGGCGCGCTCGAAACCGTCTGGGAGACCGCCGCCCGCGGCCGCATACGCTAGCGCGTGGGCCTGATTACCTTCCCCCTTGGGGGCGTCCTTTCTCCCCCTTTGGGGGAGATGCCCGAAGGGCAGAGAGGGCACGCGGGGCAGCAGTGCGCTCCGCCCTCTCCCCAGCCCTCCCCCTCGGGGGGAGGGGCCGGATGGATTCCCGCCTTCGCGGAAATGACGGGGGGCACGTAAAGGTCTCCCTCATGGGGATGCCCGAAAGGCGGAGAGGGCGCGCGCCGACGCCCCTGCTCTGCTACACTCTGCCCCATCGCCAACGGCTACTACGCACACGGGAGTGAAAACATGCTGACTGCCCAACAGAACGACCGACTCACCAAGGTCGGACCCGGTGAGCCGACAGGCGAGCTGATGCGGCGCTACTGGCACCCCATCGCCGCCGTCTCCCAGATGAACGACCGCGCCACGAAGCCCATCCGTATCCTCGGCGAGGACCTCATCCTCTACAAGAGCAACCAGGGCGTGTTCGGACTCGTCGCCGACCGGTGCCCGCACCGGCGAATGGGCATGGTGTACGGCATCCCCACCGACGACGGCATCCGCTGCCCGTACCACGGGTGGATGTTCGACGAGACGGGCCGCTGTCTCGAGCAGCCCTACGAGGAGACCGAGGCGCCCGGCAACAACTTCAAGGACAAGGTGCGCATCAAGGCCTATCCCCTCCAGGTGAAGGCCGGGCTCATCTTCGCCTACCTCGGCCCGGAGCCCGCTCCCCTGCTCCCCAACTGGGACGTCTTCTCCCTCGACGGCGTAATCCGCGACATCGGCTACACCGAGCTGCCGTGCAACTGGCTCCAGTGCCAGGAGAACTCGCTCGACCCCGTCCACTCCGAGTGGCTGCACGGCGAGTGGGGCAACTACGTCGCGATGGTGCTCGGCAAGGGCGACAAGACTCGCCCTCGTTACGAGAACGAGCGCATCGGGTTCGACAAGTTCCAGTACGGCATCATCAAGCGCCGTCTCGTGAAGGGCGGCGGCTACGACGACCCCGAGTGGGCGCAGGGCCACCCCATCGTCTTCCCCTACTTCCTCCGACAGGGCGGCAGCGGCATCGCGCTCGACACCTGGAAGGACCCGGGCGACCAGCCCGGCATCGCGCGCGGCGTCGGGCCCTCCTTCCAGATACGCGTCCCGCTCGACGACACCCACACCGGCCACTGGTGGGTGATGTGCCACCCCAAGGCCTCCCCGGACGACCCCGACCAGCGCGACGAGGACGTTCCGTTCTTCGAGCCGCCGCTGATCCTCCTCAAGGAGGACGGTCGCGTCCGCTTCGAGATACTCGACTCCAACAGCGCGCAGGACGTGGCGGCGTGGATCACCCAGGGCGACGTCGCCGACCGCACCGGCGAGCACCTGGGCCGCTCCGACAAGGGCGTCATCATGTTCCGCCGGATGCTGGAGGAGCAGATCCGCATCGTCGAGGACGGCGGCGACCCCATCAACACGTTCCGCGACGCCGATCGGAACGCCTACCTCGGCATGGACACGGAGCACTGGTCGAAGCGGGCGGAGCTCGCGGGCGGCCAGGCCTTCGCGTTCGAGCGTCAGGGCATGGCGAGCAAGTACAGCCCGATCATGAACGAGCGGGGGTTCGAAGGCGGCGAGGACGCCGCAGAGCGCCGCCGCGAGGCCGGGCAGCAGGTGCTGAACTGATGGGCGCCGAATCCCTGAAGTCCGGCGACAAGGTCGAACTCTCCAACGGGGCGACCGCCGAGGTGGTGGGGCAACTCGCCAACGGCGCCGTCCCCGTGCGGATCATCGACTCGCCATTCGGGCCGGAGTCGCCCGGCGACGAGCGGCAGGCCGACCCCGACGAGATCTACGGCGTGTTCCTGGACGACTCGATGACGGAGGTCCGCGCCCTCTAGCGAGCAACTGCGAGGGAAGCGCGGCGCTCCCCCGCTCACAAAGCGAGCCGGATAACGGCGGCAAGGAGAACGAACAATGGTGCGCAGCTACTTCACCCACGACAACTGGCTCGAAGACCAGGCCGACAAGGGCGTGCCCGTCCTGTCCGACTGCTACGTCGAGGACCTTCGCACACTCCAACTCGCCCACTGGGACGTTCGCGAGTGTGACACGGCGTTCGTGCGCTTCACCGACATGGGCGGCGTGACCGAGGCGCGCGTGCAGGAGATACCGGCGGGCGGCAGCCTCAAGCCGTTCAAGCTCGGCGTCGAGGAGATGGTGTACGTGCTCGGCGGCCGCGGTTTCGCCTCGGTGTGGGGCGAGATCAGCGACAACAAGCGCGACTTCGAGTTCTCCGACCGCAGCGTGTTCGTCATCCCCCGGAACTCGTGGGCGGAGTTGCGCAACATGAGCAACACGCCCGTGCGCCTGCTCTACTTCAACTATCTGCCCATCGCCATGAGCACGATCCCCGACCCCGAGTTCTTCATGTGCAACCCGCACGTCAACAAGAGCATTCTCGACAGCGCCGACGAGAACTTCTTCTCCGAGGCGAAGGACATTGAGAAGAACTTCGGCAGCGCCTGGGGCGCGGTCGGCGCGACGGTGTGGAGCGGCAACTTCTGGCCGGACCTGCTCGCGTGGGACAAGCTGACGGCGGCCGGCCGGCGCGGCGCGGGCGGCTCGTCCATCGCCATGTACGTGCCGCACTCCGAGATATCGGCCCACATGTCGGTCTTCCCCGCCGGCACGTACAAGAAGGCGCACCGCCACGGCCCCGGGCGGCTCATCGTCATCCCCGGCGGCGATGGCTTCTCGGTGATGTGGCCCCAGAACGGCGGCGAGAAGATCGTCTACCCCTGGCACGAGGGCAGCGCGCTCACTCCGCCCGACCAGTACTTCCACCAGCACTTCAACCTCGGCGAGAAGGCCGCGCGCTACTTCGCGCTTCACCCGCCCGTCCAGTTCCTCGGCAAGGAGGAGGACGAGCAGGGCAACGCCGAGGGCGAGAACATCGAGTACGTGAACGAGGACCCGTGGATCCGGCAGCTGTTCGAGGAAGAACTGGCAAAGCGCGGCCTGGAGTCCCGCATGGCCCCGGAGGTCTACACCGACCCGGACTACAAGTTCACGACGGCCTCGGTCGCGTCGACGTAGGAGAGAGCCAACACGGCAGACCGCGCATCACAGGAGGCGCCTCATGCTCACGCGGGAACAGAACGAACGCCTGACAAAGGTTGGGCCCGGCACGCCCATGGGCGAACTCATGCGGCGCTACTGGCACCCCATCGCGGGAAGCGTCCAGTTGAACGCCGACAACCCCACGAAGGAAGTGCGCCTGCTCGGCGAGGACCTCGTCCTCTACCGTGACGCCAGCGGCACGGTCGGCTGCATCGAACCCTCGTGCGCGCACCGCAAGGCTAACCTCTCCTACGGCATCCCCGAAGAGAACGGCATCCGCTGCGCCTACCACGGCTGGATATTCAACGAGCACGGCCAGTGCGTCGACCAGCCGTCGGAGCCGGAAGGCTCGAAGTTCAAGGAGAAGGTGCGCATCAAGTCGTACCCCGCCCAGGAGCTCGGCGGGCTCATCTTCGTCTACATGGGCCCCCTGCCCGCTCCCGTCCTGCCGAAGTGGGACGTGCTGGCGTGGGAAGGCCACAAGGACAACTGGGGCACGATGCTGCCGTGCAACTGGCTCCAGTGCCAGGAGAACTCGCTCGACCCGCTGCATTTCCAGTGGCTGCACCGCTACTGGGGCGGCTGGCAGATGAACCGCATCAAGTCGCAGGAGGAGCGCGACGCGTGGAACACCGCCGTTGGCGCGCGCGGCGCCGACCACCGCAAGATAGGGTTCGAGATCACGGACTACGGCGTCATCAAGCGGCGGCTCGTCGGCGATGAGACCGAGACGGACGACCATTGGGCCATCGGCCACCCCATCCTCTTCCCCAACATCCTGCGGGTAAGCCACGGCCTCGAAATCCGCGTTCCGGTGGACGACACGCACACCTACCACATCATCACCAACTACCGGCAGTACAACGAAGGCGAGGAGCCGCAGACCGAGATCCCGTACGACGAGCGGCCCCTCTTCGACCAGAACGGGCGCATCGTCCGCGACTACGTCGCCGCGCAGGACCAGGTCGCCTGGGTCATCCAGGGCCCGGTAAGCGACCGCACGACCGAGCGCCTCGGCGTCACTGACGTCGGCATCATCATGTTCCGGCGGATGCTCGGCGAGCAGATCGACGTCGTTGAGGACGGCGGCAAGCCGAAGAACGTCTACGACGAAGACCCCGGCGTCATCGTCCTCCCCTGCGAGCACTACATGTACCCCGGCTACGAGGAGATGGGCGGCCCCTACCGCGGCGCGACGCCCCGCAAGCCTGACGTGGAGGCCGTGCTCTCCGGCGCAGGCGCACGCCTGGGAGAGTGGGAAGGCATCAAGGCCGAGTACCAGATCTCCGGCAAGCGGCTGGACAGCGGAGGCGCCCTCAGGCCCGGCAAGTGGATGTCGGACGGCCGCGAGCACTAGGCGCATCCACAGCGAATGGATTGGACGGGGCAGGCACGAGCCTGCCCCGTCCGCTTCTCCGCGCAAGCCGCCTGTTCCGATGAAGCATCGACATCAGGCCAAAGCGCGCCTCCCTCCGTGCTACCATGGAGCGCGTGGAAGACTTCCTCGTAGCCACCAGCCTGATCAAGAGTTTCGACAGCGTCCCGGTCGTCAGCGCAGTCTCGTTCACCGTCCGCTCGCAGGAGATATTCGGGCTGCTCGGTCCCAACGGCGCGGGCAAGACCACCACGATCCGCATGCTCTCCACCGTCCTCGACCCGGACGACGGCGACGTGAGCATCGGGGGACACTCCGTGGCGAAGGAGAGCGACGCGGTGCGCAAGCTCATCGGCGTATGCCCCCAGGAGCTCGCTCTCTATCCGGAACTCTCCGCAACCGAAAATCTCGTCTTCTTTGGACGCATGGCCGGGCTCTCCGGCGGCGAGGCGAAGGAGCGCGCGGCGGACATACTGCAGCGCGTCGGGCTTGCGGACCGCGCGAAGGACGCCGTCCGCAAGTACTCCGGCGGCATGAAGCGCCGGGTCAACATCGGCATCGCCCTCATGAGCAAGCCCCAACTGCTCTTCCTCGACGAACCGACCGTCGGCATCGACCCGCAGTCGCGCAACCACATCTTCGACACCGTCCTCGCCCTCCGGGAGGAAGGCATGAGCGTCCTCTACACCACCCACTACATGGAAGAAGCCGACCGTCTCTGCGACCGCATAGGCGTCATGGATGAGGGACGCATCATCGCGCTGGGCACGCCCGCCGAACTCAAGGGGCAGATCGGCGACCCGAACACGACTACCCTCGAAGAGGTCTTCCTGAGCCTCACCGGCAGGAGCCTCCGCGACTAGCATGGGCCGTCCCGTCCTGCTCGCGCTGTTCGAGGTCAAGCGGTTCCTCGCCGACCGGGGCGCGCTTGCGTTC
Organism: Dehalococcoidia bacterium; assembly: GCA_034421335.1. GTDB lineage: Bacteria > Chloroflexota > Dehalococcoidia > Lucifugimonadales > Australimonadaceae > S5-327. Next base: position 17,722 of record DAOUKL010000038.1, read on the forward strand.
AGCATCGCGCTTCCCATCGTGCTGTTCGCCCTGATGCTCGGCGCGTTCGGCGGGGATGCGTCGTTCAGCGGCACTGCGCACCTCGCCGACCTCGACGGGGGAGAGGCGGCGCGGGAGACCATCGAACGCATCGAGGACGTGGACGGCCTCGACGTGAGACTCTACACGGAAGCCGAGCTCAACGACGCGCTCGACCGCTCGGCCATCCTCACCGGATTCGTCATCCCCGAGGGGTTCACCTCAGCGCTGGAGAGCGGCGCGCCCGCTGTCGTGCGCGTCAAGCAGCGGGGCAACGGCGGCCAGGCGGGGCAGATAACGACGGCCATCGTTCGGGGCGTGGCGGACGGGGTTGCCTCCGAGTACGAGCTGCGCCGGGCGCTCGGCGCCCTCGTCAGCGAGGGCGCGACGCCCGAGCAGGTGGAGGCCCAGACCGCGGCCCTACTCGCCAACGCGCGCACAGCCCCGCCCGTCCGCGTCGTCAACCGGACCCTCGACGAGCAGTCGGAGGGGGAAGACATCCTGAGCCGCATGCTGCCGGGCGTCATCGTTATGTTCCTGCTCTTCTCGCTCACGCTCAACGCCCAGACCCTCATCGAGGAGCGGCGCAACGGCACACTGGAACGCCTGCTGACGACGCAGTTGAACACAAGCCAATTGTTCATCGGAAAGTTCCTCGCGGGCGTCAGCAGGGGCATGCTGCAGACCATCCTCCTTCTCGCACTGGGGTTCGTTGTGCTGCGCCTGGCGGGGCCCGTCGCGCTGGCGCAGAGCGCTGTCCTGGCCCTCGTCGTCGCAGCGGCCGCCAGCGCGATATCGCTCGTCATCGCCACGGTTGCGCGGACGGAGGACCAGGCCACCTGGGGCGCTGTGTTCATCACTATGTTCATGACGGTGTTCGGCGGCACCTTCTTCCCCATCGCCGATTCCGGCGTGCTCGAAATCCTCAGCCGGTTCACGCTGAACCGCTACGCCATCGACGCTTACGAGGGCATCCTCGGTGAGACGGCGACGCTCGCGGACGCCACGTTCGAGATGGCGCTCCTCGGTGGCGTGGCGATCGTCTGTCTCATCGTGGCGCGCGTGTTCTTCCGCGTCTCGTCGGAGGCGAAGTGATGCGTCTCCTCGTGCGGCAGGCCATCCTCCTTTCGTTGAAGGACACGCGGTTGTTCTTCAAGGACAGGTTCGCGATGGGGTTCGCTCTCCTGTTCCCCATCCTGTTCATCGTGGCCTTCTCGCTCGCGCTCGGCGACCTCAGGCCGGAGGATGAGCAGTTGCGGATGGCCGTCGTGACGGAGGAGGAGAGCGGCTTCTCCCGCCAGGTCATCGACGCCCTCACTGCAACGGAGGCCACGGGCGTGGACGAGTGGGACCCGAAGAGCGCCGGACTGGCGCTTCACGAAGGGCGCATACCCGGTTACGTGCTGTTCCCCGTGGACTTCACGCAGCGCATTTTCAGCGGAGAGAGCGCGGAGATATGGGTCGTCACCGCCGACGGAGACCCTGAAACCGAGGCCGTGCTGGGCGGGCTGGCGCGGTCCATCGGCGGACGCATGGGCACGCTAAGCCTCGCTGCGCGCGGCGCCGCCGAACTGGAGGGCTTCGGTTCGCTGGACTTCGTGAAACTCGGAGAACTCGGCGCAGCCCCGCCCTCGATCTTCTTCATGACCGAGCAAGTTGGCGACGTCGAGCCGCTCAACGCCGCCAACTTCACCCTGCCCGGCTACCTCACCATGTTCGTCTTCTTCGCCGCCGCCATCAGCGCGGAGGCCATCGCCCGCGAGCGCCAGACCCAGACGCTGGAGCGGCTGCTCGCGAACGGCGTACGGCGCTCCTCTATCGTTGCAGGCAAGATGCTCGCAAGCCTCTACCGGGGCCTCATCCAGCTCGCCTTCCTCTGGACGCTGGGCATCTTCGCCTTCTCCATAGACTTCGGCGTCTCCCCGGTTGCGGTTATCGCCGTCTCCGTATGCATGGCGGTGGCGTCGTCAGCGTTCGGGATCATGCTCGCCGCCCTCGTGAGCACGGTGAAGAGCGCGTCATCGGCGGCGGTGCTCGCTTCCCTCACGCTCGCGCCGCTGGGAGGGTGCTGGTGGCCGCTCTTCATCACGCCGGACTGGATGCAAGCCATCGGACGCCTCACGCCGCACGGCTGGGCGAACGACGCCTTCAACAAGCTCATGCTCTTCGGCGCGCAGGGACAGGACGTGCTCGCGAACATGGCCGCGCTCATGCTCTTCGCCGCCGCGTTCCTCGCCGTGGCGGTCGCGCGTTTCCGCTCCGTCTCAGCCAGCTAGGCGACTGCTTCCTGCACAAGCGGCAGACCGCTCGCGGCGGGCCTGTCGAATCCACGCCTTAACCGGAAGCGCCGGCGGGATGCCCGCCGGCGCTTCGTTTCCGCTGTGTATTCGCGGCCTAGGTCCAGCGGCCGAACGCCCAGCCGCCGCCGGTGCCGGCGGGGGTGCGGTAGACGGGCACGTACTCGATGGTCTCGAAGTTGAGGTCCGTGTCGGCCATCGCGCCGCCGACCACGATCCAGTTCTGGGTCTCCGACGCCGCCGAGTACAGGTGGTTGCGCGGCACCGATATGAGCGTTTCCGTGTCCTTCTTCTCGAGCGCCTCCAGCACCGTGCGGTCCAGCCATTCGTCGACGACGAAGTGGCTCAGCCCGCCGGAGCCGATGATCGCCACCGTCTTGTCGCTATCCCACGACCTGATGGCCGCGCCGAGGGCGCGCCCGAACTCGTACGAGCGCTTCGCCGTGGGCTGGTTCGGCGGGTAGCACGTGTTCTCGAAGACCGGGAGGATCGTGCGCGGCTCGTTGTCGAACAGCCGCTTCACCACGAACGCGAAACCGTGCGGCAGCCCCTGTCCGCGGGGCTCGGTCGTGCGGACGGAGTCGAGTTCGCCGTGCTCCTTCGGGTAGCGCCGGGCGACCCGGCCCCCGTACTCCTCCTTCACGTAGGTGAAGTGCGAGACGTCGAAGTCGTTCGCGATCATGTGCTCGATGACGTGCCGGCCCAGATCGGACGCGACGGGCACGTCCATCTGGACGTCGCCGTAGCCGTTGGCGATGGACTGCATGATGTCCGGGTCGCGGAACCCCGCCGCCAGCGACCGGGGGCGGATGGGCACGGACTCGCCCCAGAACACCGCGAACGTCGGCATGTTGTCTTCGAAGAACCACTCGTCCTGGTCGTCGGACACGATGACGGTGATGTCGGGCTTCACCTCGGCGAACGTGCGGGCGAGCTCCGCGATGCCGTGCTGGCAGGCGTCCACCTGCGCCTGGAATACCTCATCGGTCAGCGGCTTCTCCTTCACCGCCGTGGGCACGCGCGCGAGGCCTTCGTCGTAAGGCATCGCCCACCCCTCGGGGGGGAAGACCAACTCCTGGTGCCGAAGGTCGCCCTGGGCATACCTCGGCCACTGCTCCGCGTTCAGCGCGAGCATGGGGCTGTGCGACGTTCCTGCTCCAAGCACTATCTCGGCCATCGTCGACCTCCGTTGCGCAGAATCTCGCGGACGCTTACGCCCGCTGGAAACGTTGTTCGGTCCGGGTCCGCGCCCAGTCTACCACTCTCCGCAACGGCGCGCGCCATCCGGGTATCATTTGATGCTGGCGGCGTGTCTCGATAGGGTTTTCACCCTTGACATCCCACCCCTGCGTAGATAGAAACGGAGAACAGCGCCAACGTTTTGTGGCGCTGTTCGTTTGTATGCCGCCCGCAAGCCCAGGCGTGCCGCGAGGTGGGAACACGAGGAGGAAAGATGCTCAACGGACAGAAGATCATCGACATGCACGGCCATACCGTAGCCCCGCCTGAGCTGTACGCAGCCAAGGCGTCGCTCCTTTCAGGCCGCGGCTACCACGGCAAGAGCCCTATCTCCGAGGACCGCATCGAGCAGTTCGCGCAGAACAATATCAAGATACTGGACAAGGTGCAGACCGACGTCCAGATCCTCTCGCCCCGCCCGTTCCAGCTGATGCACTCCGAGAAACCGGAGAGCATCGTCCGCTGGTGGAACGAGATGAACAACGACGTCATCGCCACCCAGGTGAAGGCGCACCCGGACCGCTTCCAAGGCATCTGCGGACTCCCGCACGTCACTGGCGCAAAGGACGCCTCGCACGTCATCCCCGAGCTCGAGCGCTGCGTCAACGAACTCGGCTTCATCGGCTGCCTCATCAACCCGGACCCCGAAGAGGGACAGGGCAACCCCGCCGACCCGAACTACGCCCCGCCGCTGGACCACGAGTACTGGTTCCCCCTCTACGAGGCGATGCAGAAGCTGGACGTGCCCGGACTCGTACACTCCGCTTCGTCCAAGGACCCGCGCGAGCACTACAGCCAGCACTTCATCACCACCGAGTCCCAGGCCGTGCTGAACCTCGCCCGTCCGTCGAGCAAGGTCTTCGACATCTTCCCCAACCTCAAGATCATCGTCGGCCACGGCGGCCGCTCCGTCCCCTACCAGATCGGCCGCTGGCGCGTCCACCGATACAACGCCATGAAGAACAACCCCGACCTGGAGGACTTCGACACCAGCCTCCGCAAGATGTACTACGACAGCGCCCTCTACACGAAGGAATCGCTGGATTACTGCCTCCAGATCTGCGGACCGGACCGCGTGGTGTTCGGCACGGAGAACCCCGGCAGCGGTTCGTCCGTCCACCCCGACTACAAGTGGGAGAAGGGCAAGAAGGTGCCTGCAGGCGACCTGGAAGGCTGGGAGACCGACGATATCGCCCCCGTCATCCTCAACCAGATCGACTGGCTGACCAACGAGGACAAGTACAACGTCATGGAGGGCAACGTCCGCCGCCTCTTCAGCCGGGCCAACTTCTAGCCCAGGGCCGCCCCTCAGACACTGCCGGGGGCCCGCTTGAACGGCGGGCGCCCGGTGGTATATTTTGGACTCCGCGTGAACCACGCGCCGCAACCAAAAGCATCTGGGGAGGGAACCACCAATGGCGGACAGAGAACTTATCACGGTTATCGAAGGCCCCAAGGGCAAGGCTGAGGTGTACGAGGTCTCCGAGGGCGGCTCCGCCACTTCCGCCACCTCGGGCGTGATGTCGTCCACCTACGAGGTCGTCATGGGCAGCGCCAGAGAGTCCGTCATGACCCTCGGCGAGGCCTCCATCGTCGCCCACGAAATGGCCGGGGCCGACAACTAGTCCGCGCCCGATCCATGACCGCTATCAGACAGGGGGCGAGCTCCGCCCCCTGTCTTGGCGTGCGTGAGCCTCCTATCTCCCCCCGTGGGGGAGATGCCCGAAGGGCAGAGAGGGCGGCTGCCCGCCGTTTTTTGCGAAAGTGGGTCATTTGGGGCCATTTGGGGTCATTTACTCGCGGAATGGGCTGCGGCCGCCGGGGCGGGACCGGGCCGCAACTTGCAAACCATGATAGGCGGCGGGCGGGCATCGAGGTAGGGGCAGATGTCGCAGTGGGGGCCACGCTCCCTCTCCCCTCGCGGGAGAGGGCTGGGGTGAGGGGGCCCTACAGCGCGCCTCCTCCGTCATTCCTGCGAAAGCAGGAATCTCGCCCCGAATCCTTGGGATAGAATCCAAGCGGACATGACCGCCGTCGCCAAACTGCTCGCAGGCCGTTAAGCCTCCCGCCATGACATCCGCATCCGAAACGTCCGCCAGTCCTCCGGCGCCGTCGCTCCGCCGCCGGGCGGCGTTCTTCGCCCTCGCCATGTCGCCCTTCCTCGCGCTCCTCGCGTTGCTCGTGTGGAGTCAGACCGACGCCGCCCCCGGCGGGCGGCTCGAACACAACGAGACGGGCGACGTCCCGGTTGCGGTGCGCGCCGCCCCCGAGTTCTCCGGCGACGACGTGCTCACCGGCGAGCCGATTAGTCTCGCCGCCCTTCGAGGGAACGTGATCGTCGTCGACTTCTGGTCGTCGTGGTGCGCGGCGTGCCGTGTCGAGGCCGCCGACCTCGCGGCGGTCCACCGCGAGTACGACGGCCAGCCCGTCGCGTTCGTCGGGCTCGCCATCTGGGACGCCCCCGGCGACGTGGCCCGCCATATCGAACGGTACGAAGTCGGCTACCCGAACCTCATCGACGGCGACGGCGACTTCGCCGTGGCCTATGGCGTGCGCGGCGTGCCGGAGAAGTTCTTCATCGACCCGGAGGGCCGCATCGTGCGGAAGGTCAACGGACCCGTGGACCGCGACCGGCTGCGAGCGATCATCGACTCCCTCCTGCCGGCGTAGCGATGGCCGACGCGGCGCAACTGCACGACGCCGTGGCCCGATGGAGCCGCGCGAACGCGCGCGACCTCCCCTGGCGGCGCACGCGCGACCCCTACGCCATTCTCGTGTCCGAGGTGATGCTCCAGCAGACCCAGACGGAGCGCGTGGCGCCGAAGCTTGCGGCCTTCCTCGAAGCGTTCCCCACGCTGGGCGCGCTCGCGGAAGCCGCCCCGGCCGACGTCATCCGGCTCTGGGCGGGCATGGGATACAACAACCGCGCCGTGCGGCTCCACCGTCTCGCCCGCGAGGTCGTCGAGCGCTGCGGCGGCAGGCTCCCGGAGACCGTCGACGAACTGCGCCGGTTGCCGGGGATAGGCCCGTACACCGCCGCAGCGGTCGCCTGTTTCGCGTTCGGCGCCGCCGTTCCCGTGCTCGACACCAACATCTACCGCGTCCTCAGCCGCGTGGTTCACGGCGTGCAGGCGCCCCGGCGGAGCGCGCTGCATCCCCTCGCCGACGAACTCACGCCGCGCGGCGACGCCCCCCTCTCCGCCTCGGAGTGGCACCAGGGGCTGATGGACATCGGCGCGACGGTCTGCACGGCCGCCCGGCCTCGATGCATGCTCTGCCCTCTGCGCTCCCTGTGCGCGGCGGCCCCGGCGCTGCAGGCGGGCGCCGACCGCCGGCTCGCCGAGGCGTCCGTGCCCTACGCGCCCCGGCAATCGAAGTTCGAGGGCTCGACGCGCTACTACCGCGGACGCATCGTCGACCTGCTGCGGGAGCGCCCCGACGACTCCGGGGGCGCGCTCGTCGAGGAGCTCGCCCCGCTCGTGGAGGGCGCGCCGGTCGGACTCGACGACCTACTCGCCGCCCTCGAACGCGACGGCCTCATCGTTCGCGACGGCGCCCGCGTCCGGCTCCCCTAGCCTGCCGAGCAGGTCGCGCAGGGGCGGCGCGAGGACGCTGAACAGGTCGTCCTCCGGCGGCGGCGCGCACAGCCCGGCGGTCCAGTGCGCGGCGGCGTCCGCCGGAGGAGCGTACTCGCCGGCGATCCGTCCCGGCGCGCCGTTCGCCTCCCACGCGCCGATGAGCCTTCCGCCCGCCGCCACGGCGGCGGCCTCGCTCCAGCAGCAGGCGCGCCGCTCGCCTTCGAGGTCGCGCATCCGCCGAAGCAGACGCCGCGCCAGCTCGCCGCCGGGGATCTCGTCGATTGCGCCGCGCGGCGCCAGCAGTTCCGGCCAGTCGTGCCCCAGGGCCGGAATGACGAGTCCTCCCGCGAACGCGGCGACGACCGCCTCCGTCGTCCGCGAGCGCTCCACGGCCAGTTCGATAGCCTGGGCCAGGTGCGACTGCCCGGCGCCGGGGCCCGCAGACGGGGGGAGGGGATCGGTGAGAATATCGGCGTCCGCGCCGTCGAGGAGCGCGAGCCCGCGGTCGAGCGCGGCCCTGCTCTCCGCGACGACGACCAGCCGGACGGCCATCTCAGGCCCTGCCGAACTGCTTTTCGAGGGAGCCGGTCGAGACGCGGACGACCACCGGCCGCCCGTGCGGGCAGTACTGAGGGTTGCTCTCCGACGCCAGCGCGTCGCCGAGCGCCGCCATCTCCTGCGGGCCGAGCGTCTGGCCGGCGCGCACCGCGCTGTGGCACGCGATCGACGCGGCGACGGCGAGGTGGGTGTCGGTGGCATTCGCGCGGGTGCGGAAGCCGTCGAGCGTCTCCGCCACCAGGCGCGCCAGGTCGACCCGGCGGGCCATCGCCGGCGCCGCGCGGACGAGCCATACCTCGCCACCGAACGGCTCCAGCACGAGGCCGTACCGCTCCATCGCCCCCCGCGCGCCGTCCAGCGCGTCGAGCTGCTCGGACGTGAGTTCGACTGGCAGCGGCTCCAGCATCGGCTGCACGTCGGGCGCGCTCCGGTCCCACTGCTGGAGCAGCCGGTAGTAGAGGATCGACTCGTGCGCAGCGTGCTGGTCGATGAGGTACATCCCTCCCGGCCCTTCCGCGACGATGTAGGTGTTCGATATCTGGCCGAGCATCCGCAGACCGGACAACGACGACGCGGCAGGCGCGTTCAGCAAGCCTTGCTCCGGCGGCGCCGGCTCGGGCAGCGGGAGCCGCTCCCCTTCCTGCGGCGCCAGGGCCAGGGTGAACGACGGCGACGCAGGCGGAGCGGGCCACGGAGCCGGCACAGGCTCCGCCTCGGCGACCAGCCCCTGGGCCTCCGCGACGGGAAAGGCGCGGAGCAGCGCCTCGCGCACCGCGCGGTGCACGCTGGTGAACACGTCGCCGTCCCGCGCCAGCCGCACCTCCCGCTTGTTCGGGTGAACGTTCACGTCCACTTCGCCGGACGGGGGCTCGACGAACACGACGACGATGGGGTAGCGGCCCTCCATCAGCAGCCCGCGGTAGGCCTCCTCCACCGCCGCGCCGATGGTGCGGTTCTGCACCCACCGCCCGTTGACGAACGCGCTGATGCCCGTGCGGTTCGCGCGGCTGTGCTCCGGCGCGCTCGCCAGCCCCCACACCGGGTACGGCCCGGAAGCCGAAGCGACCTCGATCATGGCTGTCGCAAGCTCCGCCCCGTGCACCGCCGCAACGACATCCCGCAGACTGCCGTTACCCGAGGTCGACAGCTGCGTCTTGCCGTCCGTCTTCAGCGTGAACCGCACGCGGGGGTTCGCCATCGCAAGATGGTCCGCCACCTGCCGGACGCGGGCGGTCTCCGCCGCCGCCGACTTGATGAACTTCAGCCGCGCGGGAATGGCGGAGAAGAGCGCCTCGACCTCTACGGTCGTCCCTCGCGCGCAGCTCGCCGGACGCTGCGCCACGACCGCGCCTCCCTCCAGCTCGACCTCCGCGCCGACGTCGGAGTCGGGCGTCCGTGTGGTGAGCCGCACGTTCGCCGCGGCGGCGATGCTCGCGAGCGCCTCCCCCCGGAACCCCAGGGCGCCGATATCCGCGAGGTCCTCGACGGCGCGCAGTTTGCTCGTGGCGTGGCGCTGGAACGCCAGCGCCGCCTCCTCCGCCGGTATGCCGCACCCGTCGTCCGTTACGCGAATGGCGGCGAGCCCGCCGTGGCGCGCCTCGATCTCGATCGCGCCGGCCTCGGCGTCGAGCGAGTTCTCGACCAATTCCTTCACGACCGACGCGGGCCGCTCGATGACCTCGCCCGCCGCGATGCGGGCGGCAACTTCGGGAGGGAGCACCTGTATCGGCACGGGCTGGTCGTTGCTCCTCGGTTCGTTCCGCTTGCAGTCAACGCCGTCGCACGGCGATGCCTTCCTTACGCAAATCCTACAGGCCCAGCGCTGCGCTCAACTGCTTCGCCGTCGCGCCCGGCAGCAGCCTGCCGTCGATCACCGCGACGGGCCGCCGCCAGTAGCGAGGCTCCTCGGCGAGCAGGTCGAGCATCCGCTCCTCCGTGAGCGACGCAGGGTCGACGCCGCTCTTGCGGAAGGTCGCGGACTTCGGGTTGAAGAGCGCGCTGGGAGGCTTGGCGCCCAACAGCGCCGCGATCTCGTCGCGCGAGAGAGGCTGCCTGAAGAAGTCGCGCTCGGCGTACGCAACGCCCGCCTGCGAGAGCGCCGCTCTCGCCGTCTTGCACGTCCCTCAGTTCGCCCAGTGATAGAGCGTTACATCCGCCATGCGTTCACCTTTTCTCCAGCCCAGGCGAGTGAATTTGCGCCAAGTGAGCCATTGTGAGCCATTCTGCGCCATTCCCCTCCGGACGGGGGCAGCCGGCCGGGGGCGGACCTTCGAGCGGTGCGGCGGCGCCGCATACAGGGTAGAAGGCGGGACGGCGACCGCGCAACGGGCGGCTGTCACATGCTGCTCTCTCGCTCCCTCTCCCTCCCCCACGAGGAAGGAGGGAGAACGACGCGTGGGCGCCGTTGCCGAGGAGCGGCCGAATCCCCTAGCATCCGGCGCGTGGCCGACACAGCGCTTCTCCTCGTTCGATGGGCCCATGCCGTCGCTGCCGTCGCCTGGGTTGGCGGCGGCATCTTCTACTGGGTCGCCCTGCGCCCCGCCCTGCGAAGCGGAGCGCTGCCGCCCGAGGCTGCCCGCATCGTCGGCGTGGAGTTCAGCCAGCTCGTCGTGTTCGCCATGTGGGTGCTCGTCGTAACCGGCGCAGTGCTCTTCTTCACCCGGCTCGCCGAACCCACCTCCACCGCACTCTACGGAGGCGTGCTCGCCGTCAAGGTCGCCCTTTCCGCATGGATGTTCTTCCTCGTCGTCGGACGGCGCGGACGCTCCGCCCAAGGCGCCGTCCGCGAGGGCCGGGGCCGCCTGCGCGGGCTGGTCGACGCCCTCGGCCACGTGAACACGACCGTCATCCTCGGCATTATCATCATCCTGCTCTCCAACGCGCTGCGGCTGATCGTCGAGCAGGGCCTGGAGGGTTGACCATGCGGCGCGACCTCGCACAGTTGCTCGTGTGCCCGCACGACAAGGCCCTGCTCATCCTCGCGGTCGACCGCGAGGACGGGGACGACGTAGTCGAAGGCGCGCTCGACTGCCCGAAGTGCGGGGCGGCGTACCCCATCCGCGACTCCATTCCGGACCTGCTGCCGCGCGGTTTCGGCGGATAGGCGACGGCCCGAGCTGCCCTCCCCACCCGTCCCTCTGAGGAGAGAGGGCGAGGGGTTGACGCCCCTTGACCATTCGCCTATATTGCGCTCATTACTTAGGGCATACTAACTTGGTTTACCAGTGCGCCCTAACTCCAAGGAGAGAACGACCGATGCGCAGACCTTCAGTCCACCGATTGCTGTCCCTCGCGGCTGTCGCCCTCCTGGCCGCCGCGCTGACAGCGGCCTGCGGCGCCGACCCCACGGCCACGCCGACCCCTGCGTCGCCGGCGCCGGAACCGACGGCCACGCCCGAACCTGAGCCGCAAGGCTCCGGCGCCCTCGTCGTCTACTCCGGGCGCAGCGAAAGCCTCGTCGACCCCATCATTCAACAGTTCGCGGACGCCTCCGGCATCGACGTCCAGGTGAAGTACGCCGGCACGGCTTCGCTCGCGTCCACGCTGCTGGAGGAGGGCGCGAACAGCCCCGCCGACGTCTTCTATGCGCAGGACCCCGGCGGCCTCGGCGTCGTCGAGGGCCTGTTCAGCCCTCTGCCCGCCGCCATCCTCGAACGCGCCCCCGAGTGGGCCCGCTCGAACACCGGGCGCTGGGTCGGCGTGTCCGGCAGGGCGCGCGTCCTCGTCTACAGCCCCGACCGCGTGCCGGAGGACGAGTTGCCCGAAAGCCTGACGGACCTCACCGACCCGAAGTGGAACGGACGGCTCGGCTGGGCGCCCACGAACGGCTCGCTGCTCACCATGGTGACGGGCATGAGAGAACTCTGGGGCGAAGAGCAGACCCGGGAGTGGGTCGAGGGCCTGCTGGCGAACAACGTGACCATCTACCCGAAGAACACGCCGCAGGTGGCCGCCGTCGCAGCCGGCGAGATCGACATCGGGCTGGTCAACCACTACTACCTCTACCGGTTCGTCGCCGAGGAGGGCGAAGCGTTCCCGGCGCGGAACCACCACCTGCCCGCCGGCGGGCCC
>DAOUKL010000039.1:0-16956 GCA_034421335.1 Dehalococcoidia bacterium
GGAGGAGCCGACTCCCACGCCTGGCGGGATGATGGAGGAGCCGACCCCCACGCCTGAGGCGATGATGGAGGAGCCGACCCCCACGCCCGAGGCGATGATGGAGAAGCCGACCCCCACGCCTGAGGCGATGATGGAGGAGCCCGCGGTTACGTTCGAGGGCAAGACGATCCGCATCGTCGCGAACTCCTCGCCGGGCGGCGGCACGGACGCGCAGGGCCGGGTTATGGCCGCGTTCATGAGCCAGTACATCCCCGGCAACCCGCGGGTGGTGTTCACGAACAACCCGAACAAGCCGCTTGAGTACATCTACTCGGCCACCGAAGCGCCGAAGGATGGCACGTACATTTCGTGGAACAGCACGCCGCAGTTGAACTTCGGCTTCCAGGAAGACACGCAGTTCATCAAGCGCAGCACGTTCCAGGCCGTCGGTTCGACGATCGACTCGACGCGGGGCTGGATGCTGTACGAGCCGGTGCAGAACCTCGGCCCGAGCGCTGCGAACAACTGCCTGTGGGACTACTCCGGCATGAGCAGCACCGGCGGCGGCAACCACGGCGAGTTCCTGCTCGCGGACGAGCTGTCGGACATCGCGGAAGGCAACCCGACGCTGCTGGCCACGGTGTACGCGTCCGAGCAGCTGGACATTCCGTTCCGGTACTTCGGGTTCGACACGGTGGACACGAACGCGGTGCGCCTGATGTGGGCGCGGGGCGACATCAACAGCACGGTGCGCTCCAGCCTGTGGTACCGGTTCCCGGTTGAGAACCCGGACTGGATCCCGTCGGGCAAGATCCGGCTGATGGCCGGAATGGGCCCGGGCGCGCTGAAGCCGAACTCGCAGACCGAGCCGCACTGCGGCGACGTTCGCGACCACCTCGACGACGACCAGGACTTCATCTTCAACTCGATGATTGGGCCGACGAACTACGCGTCGAAGACCCTGTGGCTGCCGCCGGGCACGCCGGACGACATCGCGGACGCGATGACTGCGGCGTTCGAAGAGGCGCTGACGACGGACGCGGAGTTGATCCAGAAGTACGCCGGCGTCGCGGGCGAGGAGCCCGGCTGGATTGGCCGCGTGGAGCTGCAGGCCGCGACGCTCGAGAACGAGAACCTGCTCGCGGGCTCGCAGGCCGTGATCGACGAGCAGGCCGGGCGGCTGCTGCCGAAGTACTTCGCCGACTACATCGGCAGGTAGTCTTCGGGCAAGCCTGACAGGACTGCAGAGGGGGCGGCGGAGTCGTTCTGTCGCCCCCTCTGAACGATTGAGAGAGATAGGGGAACCCCGAAGAGACTGAGCGCTGTCGCCGGTCGCTTGCGATGCTCGCGCAAGCGACCGGGCGCTCGGCGGCGGAGCAGGCGATGGAAACGATTGCAGGAATCCTTGGAGATTTCAGAGACGGGCTATCCTACCTGGGGAGGCCCGGTTACTGGGGCGGGTTCCTGACGGCGGTGTTCATCACCGTGCCCATCGCGTTGATTCCGGGCATCTCGGCCACGCTCGTGATGGCCATCATGATCCCGTTCATCGTCATCTCCATCGACGATCCGGTGATCGGCCTGGTGATGCTGGCGACGCTGACCGGCATCGACAATACGCTCGACTCGATCCCTTCGATCCTGCTGGGGATGCCCGGCGGCGCGACCCAGGTGACGTTCCTGGAGGGGAACCAGCTGGCGCAGCGCGGCCACGCGGCTCACACGCTCGGCGCGGTGTACGCGGTGTCGGCGATAGGCGGGGTCGTGGGGGCCGTTACGCTGGCCATCATCATTCCGGTCATCGCGCCGTTCGTGCTGGCTTTCGGGTTCGCCGAGATTGCGGCGATGGCGATATTCGGCGTTGCGATGGTGGCGGCGCTGAGCGGCGGCGCCATGATCAAGGGCGTCTTCGCCGCGACGCTGGGCATGATGCTCGGCGTCGTCGGTCCCGGCAAGGTGAGCCTGGACTTCCGCTACATGTTCGATCAGCAGTGGCTGCTGGAAGGGCTGCCGCTCATTGCGACGACCATCGGCGTGTTCGCGCTGCCGGAGATCATCGACCTGACGATGACGCGCAGGCCGCTCGCGCCGAAGGACGCGCGCATCAGCTACGGCGAGGTGTTCCGCGGCGCCCGCTACGGGCTCTCGCGCTGGCCGATGGCGATACGGCAGTCGTTGTTCGGGGTTTTCCTTGGGGCGGTGCCGGGCATCGGCAGCGGCGTCGTCGACTGGATGTCGTACGCGTTCGGCATCTTCTGGACGAAGGACAAGAGCCAGTTCGGCAAGGGCTCGCTCGACGGTGTGCTGTTCGCGGAGTCGGCGCAGAACGCCAAGGAAGGCGGGCAGGCGGTGCCGTCGCTCGCGCTGGGCATTCCGGGCGGTCGCGCGTGGGCGTTCGTGATCCTCGCGATGGTCACCTATGGCATCGCGCCGGGGCCGCGGATGCTGGAGGACCACGGCGACATCACCATCATGATCATCCTCAGCCTGGGGTTGGGGAACCTGATGGTGACGCTGCTGGGGTTGGGCTTCACGCGGCAGATGGCGCGGCTGACGCTCATCCCGTACCCGGTGCTGGGATTCCTCATCATCCCCATCTCGCTGCTGGCGGCGTTCCAGGACACGCGCGACGTGAGCGCCATCGGCATCGTGCTCACGGGCGCCATCCTGGGGATGCTGATGAAGCGGTACCGCTGGCCGCGTCCGCCGCTGCTCATCGGGTTCATCCTGGGGCCCATCATCGAATCGAACATCACGAACTCGGTGGCCCGCTACGACTGGGTGGGGCCGCTCTTCTCGACCCAGGAGGGGACGTTCACGCGACCGCTCTTCATCATCCTGGTGGTCATTGCGATCGTCATCGCGGCGCTCTTCACGAAGTTCATGGGCGGGGACGCGCTCAGCGCCAATGCGGAGGACGCCCCCGACGAGGCGCGGCTCAGGCCGCCGTCGGGCGCCGCGCTCGACGCGCCTCGGCGGCGCCGCTGGGTGTGGCGCTGGCGCGAAGAACAGGTGTTCACCGCCGCGATGACGCTGATGATGGCCTACGCGATATGGGAGGCGAGTTCATTCTCGTTCTTCGGCAAGTGGTTCCCGATGAGCCTCGCCATCATCGGACTGGCGATGTCGGCCGTGCAGTTCGTGCGCGAAGGGCTCGGCTCGGAGACCGGCGAGATCATGGACATCGGCATCCGGAGCCGGGGCATGGAGGGCGCGCGCTCGGCGGGAGCCATCTTCCTGCTGATGCTCGGCGTCATGCTGTTGATGACCGGCCTGCTCACCGAGGGCCTCAAGTGGGGCGCGGTGTTCATCGCGACGCTCGGCCCGATGCTGATGATGCAGAACAAGACAGGCGTCATCGGCGGCATCGTGGCAGGCGTGCTCATCATCGTGCTCAACTCGCTCTTCTTCGACTTTCAGCTGGCGGTGATATGGCCCGACCCGTTCCTGCGGGAGTGGTTCGGCTAGGCGGTCGCCGCGGCTATCGAGCGAGAGAGGGAGAAGGAGGACTCATGAGCGGCAGGGCGATTTGGAACACGGCAGGCGCGCTGGGGTTAGCCGCCGCGATTCTTGGGGGGACGTTCGTCCTGGTCGAGTACGTCTTCACGACGCTTCTGACGGATTGGGGCGCCGGCGGATACGCCATCGTGGGCGGCAGCATCGTCGTTATCTTCGTCGTCCTCTTTGTCGTTCTACAGAAGCTGATCCCGTGGTGGGTGTCGATAGGCGAGCAGCGATTCCCGGAGTAGACGATGGTCTGGGCTTCCGGTCACAAGGCGACGCTGGCGGCCTTGGTGGTTCTCGCCGCCGCTGTGGGCGCGTCGCTGGTTGGCTGGGCCCTGTTCGGGCCGGTGGGGGAGCTCTCCTCGCGAACTGAGCGCGCGATCGCCACGTTCAACGACGGCGCGCTGGCCTACACCACGCGGGCGGGCGAAGCGGTGTCCATCGTGCCGGAAGACGACTGCAAGCTGCGGTCGGCGTCGCCCCCCCGGAGGTGCCGCGCCTACTTCGAAAACGGCGACGAGGTGATGGTGACATTCGATTCGGCGAACCCGACGCGCACGTGGTCGGGGCCGACGCCGGGGGGCGTGCTGGCGACGAGCCTGTTCTGGGGCGGCATCGCCGTCGGCATCTTCGCGCTGTTCTTCCTGTGGTTCACGTCGCCGCTGTACCGGCGCATCAGCCGTCCGCACATCCCCGGGGAGCAACCGCGCTCGTTCGAGGATTAGGGGCGGGCCCTCCTCTGCACCTTTGGGGGATGGATTCCCGCCTTCGCGGGAATGACGGGCCGACCCTCGCGCCTTCGAGGCTAGTCGATGACTTCGGCGGTTTGGCGTTCGACCTCGGGGAAGAGGAGCGACTTGACGACGACGGGGACGACGCGAGCGGGGTAGATCATCTCGCCGACGTCGATGTAGTCGAACTCCCGCAGGAAGAGGTTGTCGATTGAGATGACCGGATTGGGGACGCCGATGTCCTTCGTGATGGTGTCGCCGACGAGTTTCGCGAAGTCGCCGGTGAAGACGAGCATGAGAGGCTTGCCGTCGGCGAGTGAGTTGGGCATCGCGGCGACGATGCCGTCGGCGATCTTGCGTATCTGCGCGTAGCGCGGGAGTCCGTCCCACTCGAAGGCGAGCGCGACCTGCTGCTCGCCCTCGACGAGGTCCTGCCGGTCGAAGGCTTGCGCGATGAGGCCGGCGACCTCCTCGGGTTCGACCTCGCGGTCCTCGTCAAGCCTGGAGATGAGGACGGGGACGTTGCGATAGGGGAGCAGTGTGGGGTCGGAGATGGAGAGCGTGTTGCCGCTGAGCTGGACGGTGAACTGGGAGGCGCCGATGACGGTTGCGCGGATGCGCTCGGCGGCGGGCCGCACGGGGGCGGGCAGGGCGCCGTCGGCCATCTTTTCGCGGAGGGCGTCGGCGAGCGGCAGGGCGAGGTCGCCGAACTCTCGGGTTTCTGCGCCGTAGACGTACTCGGAGACCCCGCCGGAGAAGACGATGGAGTCGAAGGTGAGGTCGCGGGGCATATCGGGAGTGAGGAGCAGGGCCTCAGTGAGCGCGGAGCGCGGCCGTCCCCGGATGACGTCGATGAGGCAGTCGGCGAACGCGTCGGCGAGCGCCGTGCGGTCGTTCGGCGCGAGCGGGGCGCCGAGCGCGAGGGGCGCGCCGATGGAGTCGGCGGCGGTGTGCGCGGCGTCCTCGATGCGTACGACGGTTCCGTCGTCGTCGGCGACGAGGCGTCCGCCGACGTTGAGGGCTGCGGTGTGGAGGATGCGGCCGGCCTCGATGAGGGCGAACTTGGTGGTCCCGCCGCCGATGTCCACGTTGAGGACGCGCTGGTGCGGTTGCCGGGAGAGCCGGACGGCGCCCGATCCGTTGGCGGCGAGTATGGACTCGAGGTTGTGTCCTGCGGAGGCGCAGACAAACTTGCCGGCGTTGTCAGCGAAGATGTCGGCGATGGCGTGGGCGTTTCGCCGCTTGATGGCCTCGCCGGTGAGGATGATGGCGCCGCTGTCGACGTCGCCGGGGGCGAAGCCGGCCTCCGCGTAGGACTCGGCGACGAACTTCTCCAGCCGCTCCGTGTTGATGAGATTGTCGTGGGTGTAGGGAGTGAGGAGGATAGGCGACTTGTAGAGCGTTTCGCGCTCGACGACGACGTACCGGCTGGAGTGCATCTCCTGGATTCGCTGGAGGGTAATGGCGGAGAACATCAGGTGCGAGGTGGACGAGCCGACGTCGATGCCGACGGTGGTGAGCTTGATCACCTCGTAGTGGTAGTAGTCGTGGTCGGGGTTGTTGAGTTGGACGGAGAGCTTGGCCAGCCGCTCCTCATCGGGATCGTGTACGTGCGCCCAGGGCTCGTCGTGCATGGATGGTTTCCTAGTTCTCGGCGACGCCGGTGTAGTCCCAGCGGTAGGCGGAGTCGCGGTAGGCCTGGTCGGGCATGGCGGACGCAAGACCGCGTTCGGCGAGCTGGTTCTCGAAGTACTCGCGTATCCAGGGGTCTTCGTTGGGGTATTCGATCTGGTCGCGGGAGAGGTCCTGCACCTGCTCGCTCATGCCCATGAACTGGTTGGGGGGATGGAGGGCGAGGTAACGCCCGTCGACGCTGCCGAGGTTGAAGTGCTGGTGGAACCAGCGGTCGGGCGGAACGAAGCAGCTGGCCTCGCGCCAGTGGATGACGATTTTCTCCGAGCCCTCCGGCCACATGATGGAGTAGCCCTCGCCGCCGGGGATGACGATGACGCGTCCGGGGCCGTGCCGGTGTCCCTTCTTGTAGGTTCGGGCGGGGAAGACGGACATGTGGGCGCGGAGCTCGGAGCCGGGGATGCGCATGTACACCGAGCGGTTGAGGGAGCCGCGTCCGGGCCGGTGCATGAGCTTGTCCCACACGCCCATGTCGGGGAAGAAGTTGCCGAGCCAGAGCGTGCGTCCCGCGGCGCCCTCGGCGACGTGCTCCTGGGTGGTGGCCTCGGCCTCGGAGTAGAAGTCCTGCCCCTTCAGGACGTTCTCCTCGTAGGGGTTGTTGAAGAAGAAGTCGGGATTGGGGATGGCGGACATTGCGATGGGGAGGTAGTTGTAGTGGAGCAGCCGCGCGGGCCGGTCGCCGTGCATATTGTTGAACTGCGCCCACGAGTTGCGGGGAATGAGGAAGAGGGAGCGGGGCGACCACTCGAAGGTGTGGGGCTCGCCGCCGCTTTCGCTCCACACCGAGGTCGCGCCCTGGCCGCTCGCGACGTAGACCATCTCGTCGATGGCCTGCTTGAAGGGCCGGATGGAGCCGCCCGGGGCTATCTCCTGCACGCGTCCCTCGACGACGCCGGGCATGCCCTCGAGTTGGATGAATGCGGCGTCGCACTCGCGCAGGCTCCACGGGGCGACCTCGACGGTCCGCAGGTCTTCGATGAAGTAGCCCCGGTGGACGGGAATGCCCTGGGCGTTCATCCAGCGGTCGTAGGTGAATTCTTCGGCCATGATGGCGTCTCCTGTTCGGGGCGCGATGAACCGCGCGGTTGAGGGTTGCGCGAGGCGAGCATATCATGCCCGGCGGGCCGAAACGTCGGCGAGGAGAAGCATCGTGAGCAGCGCACTTCACAAGTCCCACAGTCCCATCCTGACTACGCGCGGTTTGGTGGGTTCGGCGTCGCCGCAGGCGGGCGCCATCGGCGCGCAGGTGATGCGCGAGGGAGGGAACGCGTTCGACGCGGCCATCGCGGTCGCCGCTGCGGAGGGCGTCACCCTGCCGATGATGTGCGGCATCGGCGGCGAGGTGTTCGCGCTGCTCTACCACGCGGCGTCGGGCAAACTGTACGGAGTGTCGGGCTCCGGGCGGGCGCCGATGGGGGCGTCGCGCGACTATTTCGTGAGCCGTGGCTACGTGAAGATGCCGGCGGACGGCCCATTGACGCCCGCCGTGCCGGGTGAAGTGCACGCCTGGCAGACGATACTCGACAAGCTGGGGACGCGCTCGCTGGCGTCGCTGGTGGAGCCGGCCATCGGGCTGGCGACGGAGGGATACCCGCTGCCGGCGCGGGCGGCGAGCTACTTCGTGCCCCCGTACTACGACAAGCTGGCGAAGTTCCCGACGACCGCGCGGGTGTTCATCAAGGAGGACGGATCGCCCTACCTGCTGGGCGAAGTCTTCCGGCAGCCCGACCTGGCGCGGTCGCTCCGGCGCGTCGCCGATGGCGGGCCGGAGGAGTTCTACCGCGGCGCGCTGGGCAAGGAGATAGCCAAGGGCATCGCCGACGGCGGAGGGCTGATTGACGAGGCGGACCTGGCGGGCCAGGAGACGGCGTTCTACGAGAACCCGCCATCGGCGCAGTTCCACGGCCACACGGTGTACGCGACGGGTCTGCCCTCGCAGGGCGCGCTGACGCTCGAACTGCTGAGCCTGCTCGACGGGTTCGACCTGGCGGCGCTCGGGCACAACACGCCGGAGTGCATCCACACGATGGTGGAGGCGAAGCGGCTGGCGTTCGCCGACCGGCTGGCCTACATCGGCGACCCGGAGTTCGTGCGCGTGCCGCTCGACGAGCTGCTGTCGCCGGAGTACGCGGAGCGCCGCAGGCGGCTCATCGACCCGGAGCGGTCGGCGGAGATCGTGCCGGCGGGCGAGCTGGCGCACTCAGCGGCGCCGACGCCCAGCACGTCGTACTTCAACGTCGTCGACAAGGACGGCAACGCGGTATCGTTCATCCACAGCCTGTCGGCGTACTTCGGCAGCGGGTTCGTGGCGGGAAACACGGGCATCCTGCTGAACGACAGGGCGGGGAGGGGGTTCTACCTCGACGAGGGGCACGTGAACGTCGTCGCGCCGGGGAAGCGGACGATCAACACGATCCACAACTACATGGTGTTCAAGGACGGGCGTCCCGTGCTGATCGGCGGCACGCCGGGCGGCGACAATCAGCCGCAGTGGAACGCGCAGGCGATCTCGAACGTGATCGACCACGGCATGGACGTGCAGCAGGCGGTGGACGCTCCGCGCTGGACGCACTTCCCGGGGACGGACCCGCGCTCCATCGACGAGGAGATGACGCTTCGCATGGAGGAGGGGTTCGACGAGGCGACCGTGCGCAGCCTGGAGGCGAAGGGCCACAAGATCGCGGCGTACCCGCAAACCGGGACGCCGGGCGCGGTGCAGCTGATCGCCATCGACTACGAACGCGGCGTCCACGCCGGCGGCACGGACCGCCGGTCGGACGGCTATCCCACGCTGGAGTGAGGCGATGCCCATTACGCTGATGGCGGACCACGAGTACGCCGCCGAGTACCTCGCGAACGGGACGGTGAAGGTGGCCGGTTTCGACGTCGAGACCGCGTGGCCGGAGGGAGGCTCGGGCTCGGTGTACGGCAAGCTCTTCACCGAGCCGCCGTATGACGTGATGGTCGTGCCCATCACGAACTACCTGATCGCGTTCGACCTGGGCCGTCCCGTGGTGGGGCTGCCGGTGTTCCCGGACGTGTCGTTCGCGCACGTGGGCGCGCAGGTGAACGTGAACGCCGGCATCCGCACGCCGAAGGACCTGGAGGGCAAGCGGGTCGGAGTGCGCGGTTGGGGCTTCAACCCGGGAACGTGGCTGCGCGGCGCGCTGGCCGACGTGTACGGCCTCGACCTGACAAAAGTGCAGTGGGTGGAGGCGGAGCCGAACTCGCTGATGAGCGTGGACTACCCGCGCGACCCGCGCTTCACGATAACGAAGGGCGGCGACCAGGTCGCGGAACTGGAGAGCGGCGAACTCGACGCCGTGCTGTTCGACCGCGGGGGGCCTCCGCTGGACGGCAATCGCGCGCGGCTGTTCGAGGACCCGCTCGACGCGGCGCTGACGTATCGCCGGCAGACAGGCGTGTTTCCCGTGAACGTGATGCTCGCGGCGAAGCGCGAGACGCTCGACGCGAACCCGGGTCTGGCGCAGGCCATCGTGGCCGCGTGCGGCGAGGCGCGTCGTCTGTACTACGAGAACGCGTCGGACGACGACGAGCACATGGCCCTGCCGGTGGGGTGGCTGCGGGAGCACGGGCTCTTTCCGCACCTGAACGGTCTGGAGAACAACCGGCGGGCCATCGAGACGATCGTTCGGTACGCTGCCGACCTCGGGATCATCAGCCGTCGCTTCACGCCGGAGGAGCTTTTCTTCACAGGGGCGGAGTAGGGGCCTGGCAGTCTACAATCCCTGCTGCTGAGCCCGATACGCTGGAGTGAGGCGATGCCGATAGCGCGGACACTGCTGCGCCAGGTTGATCGACTGAACAGGCGGCGCCCATGAGCGTGGAGTCCATCTTCCCCGAAGGGTTGCGCCTGGCCGACGCGCTCGATCTGCTGGGGCCCGTTGGGTTCTACGTCCTCGGCATGAGCGTCTACGCCATCTTCATATTCAAGTTCTACCGGTTCGTCGCCGCCAGGGACATGTTCGGGCTGGACCTGTCCCGGTACGAGGAGTCACGCTATCGGTTGGTGCGCCGCGTCCTAAGCGTCGTCATGTACGTGATCAAGTACCTGATCGTGTTCCCGGCGTTCGCGTTCTTCTGGTTCGCCGTGCTCACGCTGATACTGACGTTCTTGTCGAAGGACCGCGCGTTCGCGGACGTTCTGCTCATTGCGCTGGCGACGGTGAGCGCAATCCGGGTGACGGCGTACTACAGCGAAGACCTCTCGCGGGACTTGGCGAAGATACTGCCGTTCGCGGTGCTGGGCATCTTCCTGATCGATGCCTCCTTCTTCGAGATAAGAGAGTCGCTTTCGGCCCTGGAACGAGCGAGCGACCACCGTGAGACCATCCTGTATTACCTGCTGTTTCTGGTGATGCTGGAGTTCGCGCTGCGGTTGCTGCGGGCGGTCCTCAGGCCGGTGTTCCGGCGAGGGGGGCCTGCCCCGTCGACGCCCACAGTCGAACCTGCGGGCGTGTATGTGGATCCTGCGCCAGAGATTGCGCCGGATGAGGCGCCGCCATTCGAGGCGGAAGGTGGCGGCGGCGCTGTTGAGCCCGATCCTCCACCTGCCGTTACGAGATAGGGGAGACTGTCATGCCCACCGCCCGCGGATTCTTCGATGTCGCCATGGAGCCCGAGCCTCCCTTCCTGGAGCAGGACGGGCTGACGCTGAACCGCGTCGTCGTGCGCAAGGAGTTCTCCGGCGATATGGTCGGGTCCTCGGAGGCGCAGATGCTCGCAGCCTTCACCGGCGTCCCCGGCTCGGCGGGCTACGTGGCCATCGAGCATTTCACAGGCTCGGTGGACGGGAAGTCGGGCTCGTTCGTGCTCCAGCACAGCGGGGTGATGAACAAGGGCGACGGCCAGCTGACGGTGGTCATCGTGCCGGACTCGGGGGCCGGAGAGTTGGCCGGCATCTCCGGCACGATGCAGATCGATAACGACGAGAGCAAGCACTCCTACGTCCTCGACTACGAGCAAGCATGAGCGCGGCGCCCGGCGCCGCCGCGCAGGCTGCGGGCTTGCATGGTGCTTTCGGCAGGCAGGAGCGATGAGCGGCATACGTGTATCACGGCTGAAGTTCCAGTACCCGCATACGGAGAGTCCTGCGGTCGACATCGCGGACTTTTCGGTGGAAGCGGGCGAGTTCGTCGCGGTTATGGGCGAATCGGGGTCGGGGAAGACCACCCTGCTGCGCCTGCTGGCGGGCCTCGAGCAGCCGGACCAAGGCGAAATCTACATCGGCGGCGAGTACATGAACGACGTTCCGGTCGGGCGCAGGCCGGTGCAGCTCATCTTCCAGAGTCTGGCCCTCTGGCCGCACCTGCGGGTGATGGAAGAGCGCGGGTATTCCAACCTTACGTTTCCGCTGAAGGTGCGCCGCTGGAGCAGCGAGCAGATACGCACGCGCGTGAACAACGTGAGCCGCCGCGTCGGGCTCAGGGAGTACCTCTTTCCGCGCAAGCCCGACGAGCTGTCGGGCGGAGAGCGCCAGCGCGTCGCCCTCGCCCGCGCGATGGTCACGGAGGCCAAGTCGTTCCTGATGGATGAACCGCTGAGCAACCTCGACCCCATCAGCAGACCCAGGATGCGCACGGAGATCCGGCGGGTCCACGACGAGTTCGGGGCGACGACGTTGTACGTGACGCACAACGTGAGCGACGCGCGCGCGATGGCGGACCGCATCGCCATCATCCGGGACGGCGCCATCCTCCGCACCGGGAAGTACGAGGACCTCGTCCAGAGCCCGGGCGACGAATACACCCGCCTCCTGCTCTCGTTGTCCTAGCCCGCCTGCCGGGGTGGTTCAAAGGCCGCCACGGATCCTACGAGCCTCTCCCGTCTGCGGGGGAGAGTAGGGAGGCCGGGGGAATGTGGCGGAGCGCTCTCCCGCTACGGTTGTCGATGTGGAGCCTCCGTTCATGCCATGCATCATGCCG
The DNA here is from genome assembly GCA_034421335.1 of Dehalococcoidia bacterium. Taxonomy (GTDB): domain Bacteria; phylum Chloroflexota; class Dehalococcoidia; order Lucifugimonadales; family Australimonadaceae; genus S5-327. Next base: position 11,852 of record DAOUKL010000039.1, read on the forward strand.
GGGGACGATCGGCGGTAAGGGGGCCCGTGTAACGCAAACGCCTGTCGTTGACAGCCAACCACTACTTCCTACAATACACCGAGTTGTCGGCTCTCACCTACAAGGATTTACGTTATGCCGCCTAGGACACGTGGCGCGGGTAAGACCTGCGCCCACCAAGACTGCAAGCAGCCCATCGCGCCGTGGTACGAGTTGTGTCAGAGCCATAACGCGGATAAACAGTCTGGACTCATTGATCAGTGCCTCGACTGCGGACAGTACAAGGACCCTCGGTACCCACGCTGCCGAGAGTGCAATGCTAAGGCCCCGATGACTACGCCAAAGAGGGCGACTCCAAAGCGCTCAGGTAAGTACGACCTTGAGGAGAACCCTGCGTGGGACAAGGGCGATGCCGATGCCGATGAGTTCTTCGTGTACATACTGAAGCTCTCTGACGGCGAGTTTTATGCCGGCCAGACCAGGGAACTCCGCGAGCGCTTGGATGAGCACCGCGATGGCAAGACGCTGAGCACTAGCGGCAAGGACCCGAAGCTTGTCTGGTTCACGACGGTAAGTACCCGCGATGAAGCCGTGAAAGTGGAAGCGGAGCTCAAGGAAGCTGTAGACCGCAATGAACGGCAGATACGGCGCATGGTAAGGCGATTCCGCGATCTCTTGGCCGAGGTGGACCGAAAAGCATAGGCCCAAGTAGTCTCGTTACGCCCCATCACGCTTCGCGGACGGCGGCGACGCCGGCCTTGTAGGCGTCGATGGTGCGGTCGATGTCCTCGTCGGTGTGGCAGACGCCCACGTAAGTCTTGCCGGCGGACTTGAAGACGCCGTGCTCCAGCAACGTGTTGTCGAACGCCTGGTTCAGCGACTTGTCCACCATCGTCGAGCGGTAGTCGACGACCGGCTGGTCGGTGAAGTAGACGTCGAACATCATGTCGACGCCGCTGACGACGGCGGGAATCTCGGCCTCGTCGAAGAGGCGCTGGAGGGTCGTGCGGAGGCGGTTTGCGCGGGCGTGGTAGACGTCGTAGACGCCGGGCTCGCGGAGGACTTCGAGCGTGGCGACGCCGGCGGCCGCGGCGACAGGGTTGCCGCTGAGAGTGCCGACCTGCGGGACGAAGTCCGACGCGGCGACGGACTTGGCGTCGAAGTGCTCCATGATGTCGCGCCTGCCCACGATGCCGGCCAGCGGGAAGCCGCCGCCGACGATCTTGCCGATGGCCGCGAGGTCGGGTGTTACGCCGTAGCGCTCCTGGGCGCCTCCGTAGGCGAGCCGGAAGCCGGTGACGACTTCGTCGAAGATGAGCAGCACGCCGTAGCGCTCGGTGAGCTCGCGCAGGCCCTGCAGGAAGCCGGGTTGCGGCTCGATGACGCGCTGCACGGGCTCGACGATGACGGCGGCCAACTCGTCGTGGTGGCGGTCGAGCAGATCCTCGACGGCGTTGAGGTCGTTAAACGGCGCGACGAGGACAGTCTCCTGGATGGCCCTCGGGATGCCGGCGGAGCTTGGTTCGGGGCGCGGGAAGGCGGGCTCGCCGGTGGGGGAGAGGCTCATCTGGGAGTAGTCGTGCATGCCGTGGAAGCCGCCCTCGAACTTGAGGATCTTGTCGCGCTTGCGGACGGCGCGGGCGATCTTGAGGGTGTTGTAGGTGGCCTCGGTGCCGGAACTGGTGAAGCGGACCTGCTCGGCGCAGGGCATGGCTTCGATGATGCGCTCGGCGAGCTCGACGGCGTAGGCGTTCTGGGCGAAGAACGTCGTGCCCTTGGCCATGGCGGCGGTCGCCGCCTCGATCACCTTCGGGTGGGCGTGGCCGAGCACCATGGGGCCGGAGCCGAGGAGATAGTCGATGTACTCGTTGCCGCTGACGTCGCGTATGCGGGAGCCTCGCCCTTCGGCCACGATGAAGGCGTACTCCTCGGCCATGCGGACGTTGCCGAGGGTCCCGCCGGGAAGGGCGCGTCCGGCCCTGGCGAGCAGTTCTCGTTCCTGGGGGGTGCGGATGAGGTCGGGCACGGGCGGCTCCTGCGCGTGGGTTCGGTCGATTGTGCCACGCCGGGGGCCGGGCGCGCCAGAGCGGGGCGCCGCCCATGCTCGTCGCCTCCGCGTTAGCAGGGCGGAGGCGGCAGGCCGGGGGTCGTTAGTGTAGGATGGCCCTGCCGGCGGCGCGCCGGCTTATCTCACACGACGGAGGGAGAGCATGGCAGTGACGGATGTTGCGGAGGTTAGCGTCGGCGGCGAGCAGATGGCGATCCACACCGCCCGGCCGGACGGCGACGGGAAGAGCCCGGCCGTCATCGTTATCCAGGAGATCTTCGGGGTCAACGGCGACATCAAGAGCATCGCGGACCGTTTCGCGGCCGAGGGGTACTTCGCGGCGGCGCCCGAGCTGTTCCACCGGAGCGGGGCCGGCGTTGACATCCCCTTCTCGGAGATGGAGAAGGCGTTCGGCGAGCGCGGCAAGCTGAGCAACGACGACATCCGGGCCGACGTGCAGGCGACGCTTGACTACCTGAAGAGCAACCCGAACGTGGACGCCGACAACATCGGCATCGTGGGGTTCTGCTTCGGCGGCATGGTGTCGTACCTCGGCGCGACGATGGACGGCATCAGCGCGGCGGCGGTCTACTACGGCGGCGGCATCCTGCCGCGCCCCGACGCTCCCGAGGGGACGCCGCGCTTGCTCGACGCCACGGCGGACGCGGTGCAGGCGCCCATCATGGGCTTCTGGGGCGATCAGGACGGCGGCATTCCCGTCTCGAACGTCGAGGAGATCGGGAGGGTGCTGACAGAGAAGGGCAAGTCCATTGTGAACCACGTGTACCCGGGCGCCGGGCACGGCTTCTTCTGCACGACGCGCGGCAGCTACAACGAGGAGGCCTCGAACGACTCGTGGCCGAAGACGCTGGCGTTCTTTGCCGAGCACCTCAAGTAGGGCGACCGGGCGCACCCGACAAGGAAGGGCCGGAGCACTGATGCTCCGGCCCTTTTGCATACGTCGCAGGGCCGCGCGTCAGCCGGACTGGGAGCGGATTGAGAAGACGAGCGACTTGACGGTGACCGGGATGACCTCGCTGGCGCCCATGGGCCTGCCCACGTCCACGTAGTCGAGGTCGCCGACCTCGATGCCGTCGATGGCGATGACCGCGCGGTTGAGCCCCAGCTCTTCCTTGATGATGCCGCCGAGCGACTTGGCGACGTCGACGTCGACCACGAGGAAGACAGGCGCGCCGGCGGGCTCTTCTTCGACGGAATTGATGATGGACTCCGCCAGCCGCCGGATGTACCAGTAGTCGGGCTGACCGGCGATGGACATGGCGAGCACCATCGACGACGGGAGCTTGGTCAGGTCGTACTTGCCGACCGCGCCGGCAATGGCCGACTCCATCTCCTCGGCGGACTGCTCCTTGTTGATGAAGGCCCGCGCGACCTGCACGCCGCGAACGGGAAGCACGTCGGGGGTGGAGATGTAGCTGGTGCTGCCGCTGGCCTGGAGCGTGTACTCGCCGGCGCCGATGACGGTCGCGCGGATTCCCTCGGCGGGGGTGATGAGCACACCGGGCTGAAACGAGCCGGCGGCGCGTTCGCGCACGCGCCGGCCCAGCCACGGCCCAACGTCGCCGTAGGAGTCGCTCGTGCGGTCGTAGACGTACTCCGACACGCCGCCGGAGAACACGACGTGGTCGACGTCGTGCAGCGACGAGACGTTGAGGGGCTCGGTGAGGAGGAGCGACTTGGTGAGGGGTTCGAGGTCGCCGCCGCTGATGAGGTCGAACAGGATGTCGGTCATCTTCTCGGCGAACTGCTCGCGCTGCTCTTCGGTGAGCTTGGCGCCGACTTCGAGCTCGTGCCCGAGGGTACTCATGATGGTGCGGGCGGGCTGCTCGACGCGGGTGATGGTCATATCGTCGTCGTCGTAGGCGATGAGGCGCGCGCCGACCTCGATGGCGACCATCTGGGCGATCTCGCCGCCGCGAATGAGGGAGATCTTGGTGGTGCCGCCGCCCATGTCGACGTCGAGCACGGAGTTGGCGTGGCTCTTGGAGATGCCGACTGCGCCGGAGCCGAACGCGGCGAGCAGCGCCTCGTGCATCGGGCCGGCGGAGGCGCAGATGAAGCGGCCCGATTCCTCGGAGAAGTACTCGAGGATGGGCTGAGCGTTCTCCTTCTTGAGGGCCTCGCCGGTGATGACGACGGCGCCGGTGTCGACGTCGTCGGGGGTGAAGCCCGCATCCTCGTAGGAGCGTTCAATGAAGTCGCGGACGCTCTCGGTGTCGATGGTCGTGCCGGAGGAGTAGGGGGTGAGCATGATGGGGGAGCGGTAGAGGACGTCGCGGTTGGTTACGACGAACTTCGCCGAGAGCCCCGCGCCCTCGCGCCGCAGCACGAGCCTGGAGAAGATGGTGTGGGTGGTGGATGAGCCGATGTCGATGCCCACGCTGTAGAGCGTGAACTTCTCGATCCCTTCGATGTCCTCGGCGTCCTCGCTGTCGAGCAGCTGGAGCGCCATGAAGTCCTCGTGGTCGTCGCCGTCGTGCATGTTCGCATCCTCGAAGAGATAGGGTGAGCGGCGCCGGAAGCGGACGGTCCGCGCTCGCCCTGCGGGCGGCTGCCCCGCGCCCGGCGCCGCCCTGCATCTTACCGCATCGCGGCGCGGCGCGCTGCGCTGCCCTCTCTGCCCTCCGGGCATCTCCCCCATAGGGGGAGACAAGTACCCCCCTCCCCCTCGGGGGGAGGGGGACAGATACGCGCTTTGCGCGTAAACCCTCACCCCAGCCCTCCCCCGTCTTCGGGGGAGGGGGTAACGCGAGGTTCCTGCTTTCGCAGGAACGACGGGAGGGTGCGTGGTGAGCATGTCGAACCACGACCCTCAGACCCCACCCGCGCGCTGTCGCGCGCGACCTCCCCACACCTGTGGAGAGGTGGGATGGATTCCCGCCTGCGCGGGAATGACAAGGAGGGTGCGCGGGATGACGGGAGAAGCCCTCTCCCCGGCCCTCCCCCGTCTTGGGGGGGAGGCAATGCGAGGTTCCTGCTTTCGCAGGAACGACGGGAGGGTGCGTGGTTAGCCTGTCGAACTACGAACCCTCAGACCCCACCCGCGCGCTGTCGCGCG
>DAOUKL010000040.1:0-12775 GCA_034421335.1 Dehalococcoidia bacterium
CGACTTCTCCGCGCTCGTGCAGCCGGAGGTCATGGGCCCGCCCGCCGTCTGGCTCGCGTCCGGGGAGTCGGACGGCTTCAACGGCATGCGCGTCATCGCCAACGACTGGGACCCGGGCCTCAGCGTCGAGGAGAACCTGCAACGCTCGTCGGCGCCCGCCGCCTGGAGGCAACTCGCCCGCAGTTCCGGCTGACGGCGCGAGGCTGGCGCACGCGTCGCGCCTGCGGGCCGGCACCGGCGCCCGTGTCGCGTACGCTGGTGGGACGCCGCTCCGTCACAGCCGTACGCTCCTACTCCAGCGACAGCGCCCGCTCGATGGCCGCCGCGTCGAGGCCGTAGACGTTCGCCGCCTGCTCCGGCGTGACGTAGCCGTTGCGCAGGTCCGACGCCGCGAGCGCAGGGTCGCGCCGCTTCGGGTCCCCCGCGCCCCCCGAGCTGCCGGTGTCGATGCGGATGACGTCCCCCGCGTTCAGCAGCAGGTTGGAGACGAGGCCGCGGTGCTCGACCGCGTGCTCGGCGCCCGGATTGATGGTGATGACGCCGGGGCGTCCGGGCAACCCGCCCTCGACGCCGTGAGGAGGGTCGTTCTGTCTCGCCGCGCCGCCGGAGTACCTGCTCTCCTTCAGCACCTTGTACTCCCGCCGGATGCCGCCGCCGCCGCGGTTCGCGCCCGGCCCGCCGGAGTCAGGTATGACGGCGAACCGCTGCAATTCCACGTCGAACTCGGACTCGAGTATCTCCACGCTGGTGAACTTCGCGCCGCCGGCCCACGAGTGGCCGGTGCCGGTGTAGCCGTCGCCGCCGGCGTGCGCGCCGTTGCCGGCGCGCAGCAGCTCGTACTGCACGTAGCGGGCGCGTCCTTCGCCCGACGTGCCGAGCACGACCATCGAGGAGGCGGCATTATGCGCGACGGCTGGGCGTCCGGCGACTTTGCTCATCGCCTCGAATACCACGTCCTCTATCGCGGCCATCGTCGTCGAGTAGAACCCCACCGGGCCGGGGAAGCGCGGGTCCATGATGCTCCCCTCGCGGAACCGGCACTCGACCGCTCGAGCGAGCCCGCCGTTGTTCGGAACGCTCGGGTCCATCATGGCGATGGCGGCGAAGTACGCCATGCCGCGGATGAAGGGCGGACGCACGTTGATGGGCCCGGCGCTCTGATCGCCCGAGCCGGAGAAGTCCAGCGTGAGCCGATCGCCCTGCTTGACGGCGGCGACGTGCAGGCGGATCGTCGTCGACGGGTCGACGATGTCGTCGACGAACGCCTCCGCCTCGGCGACGCCGTCCGGCCACTCGGCGAAATGGCCCCGGACGCGCGCTTCGACGCGCGCCACGATGTCGCCGAATGCGGCGATGAGCGTCTCGCCGCCGTACTCGCCTGCGAGCGCCTTGAGCCGCACGGCGCCGATGCTCCGCAGCGCGCCCGCCTGCGCCCCGAGGTCGCCGATGACCAGCTCCGGCGTGCGGCTGTTCGCGCGCAGAAACTGCGCGACCTCCTTGTTTATCGCGCCGCCGCGCTGAAAGAGCACCGGCATGATCTGCAGACCGTCGCCGAAAACATCCCGAGCGATGGTGTTGCGCGAGCCCGGCGACTGTCCGCCGATGTCCGCCTTGTGCCCCATGCTGGCGCAGAATGCGATGACCTCGCCCTCGTGGAACACCGGCAGCACGACCACCATGTCGTTCGGGTGGGGACAGCCTGAGTGGTACGGATGGCTCGCGAGGAAGCAGTCGCCGTCCTCCATTTCATCGAGCGAGTAGAAGTCGAGCACGCCCCGCGCGCAGTCGGGGTACGCGCCGAGGTGAGTAGGCAGGGGCGAATACTGACCTACGACTGCGCCTGAGACGTCGGTGATGCCGGCGGAGAAGTCGTGGGACTCGCGGATGATGGTGGAGAAGCCGGTGCGGAGCACGGCGGCCTGCATCTCGCGCACGATGCCGTCCATCCGCGCGCGGATGACTTCCTGGGTGATGACGTCCGTGGCGGCCATGCGGGGGCGCCTCCCTCCGAAGCCTACGCCAGACCGAGCAGCCGTCTGCGGGCTTCCGGGTCGCTCAGGTCGTCGGGCGTGCCGCTGAAGATGACCTTGCCCGCCTCCACGACGTGCACCGCGTCGGCGACGCGGATGCCCATCTCCACGTTCTGCTCCACGAGCAGGATGCCGATGCCGGCCTCCTCCACGAGGCTGCGAATGATAGCCGATATCTGCTCGAGGATGGGGCCCGCTAGCGCGCCGGACGGCTCGTCCATGAGCATGAGCTTCGGCTTGAGCATCAGCGTCATGGCGATCGCGAGCATCTGCCGCTCGCCGCCGGAGAGCGTGTCAGCGTCGGAACGGCGCCGCCGGTCAAGGATGGGGAACATCCGGTACGCCTGCTCCAGCCGCTCGGGCACCACGTCGTTCGGCAGCGCGTAGCCGCCGAGCTTCAGGTTGTCCTCCACCGGAAGGTCGGCGAAGACCTGCCCGCCCTGCGCGAGGTAGCCGATGCCGTCCTTGATGTTGTCGTACGGCGCATGGTTGGTGATGTCGTGGCCGTCGAACGTGACTGAGCCGCCCGTGACGCGCGCAATGCCGTAGACGCCCTTGATGAGCGTCGACTTGCCCGCTCCGTTGTGGCCCACGATGGTCGTCACCTTCCCGGCCTCGACCCCCATGCTGACCCCGTTGAGAATCTGCTTGGGGCCGTAGGAGACGAGCAGGTCTTGCGTCTCAAGTAGCGGCATTGGACACGAATCCCAGGAACGCGCTCGTCAGGCGTTCGTCTTTCTCCACTTCGGACGGCGGGCCCTCCACGACAACCTCCCCGCGCACGACCACGACGTGGTCCGATACGTCCATGACCACCTTGAGGTTGTGCTCGACGAGGATGACGGCCTTGCCGTGGTCCACGGCCGCGGAGCGGATCATCTGGCTCAGCCCCGCGATGAGGTCCGGATGGATGCCGGCCATCGGCTCGTCCAGCAGGAACACCTGCGCGCGCGAGTTCAGCATCCGCGCGAACTCCAGCAGCTTCTGCTGGCCGTAGGAGAGCGCCTGCGACAGGCTCGCCGCCTTGGACTGGATGTTGAGCTCGGTCAGATGCTCCATCGCCTCGGCGCGGCGCTCACGCTCCTCCGCCGCGACCATCCCCGGACGGAAGAGCGCGTTGTGCTCCAACTCGCCGCGCTGGCCGGGGGACGAGACGACGACGTTGTCCAGCCCGTTCATGTAGAACAGCACCTGCGAGTCCTGGAAGGTGCGCGCAATGCCCGCCTTGAAGCACTTGAACGGCGGCGACCCGATGATCTCGCGCCCGTCCATGCGGACGCTGCCGGAGTCCGCTTTGAGGAACCCGGAAATGATGTTGAGGAGCGTGGACTTGCCCGCGCCGTTCGGCCCTATGAGGCTCGTCACCCGGCCGAGTTCGGCGTTCATGCTCACGTCGTCGAGCACGAGGTTGCCGCCGAAACTCTTGTAAACGTTGCCGACTTCCAGAATCGCCATGCCGCGCTACTCCAGCCGGTACCTGCCGATGATGCCCTGCGGCCTGAACAGCATGAGGAAGAAGAGGAGCGCGCCCCACGTCATGGTGGTGATGCCGCCCGTCTTCTCGCCGGGAATGACCGGGAAGAAAGACAGGTAGGAGTGGAACCACTCCGTAATGTCGGGCACGTAGCGCACCACTTCCGAGACCGTGACGTACGCGAGCGCGCCCAGCACCGCGCCGAGCCACCGCCCCGAGCCGCCCAGCACCACCATGATGAGCAGGAACGTGCTGAACTCCACGAGGTACTGCGAGTGCGCGGCGACGGTGACGTACGAGACGTAGACCGCGCCCGCCACCCCCGCGAAGAACGCGGTGATGACGTACACGCGCAGCCGCACGAAGCCGACGTTCTTGCCGATGCTCTCCGCGACCGCCGGGTTCGCGCGGATCGTCGTCAGCACGCGCCCGTACGGAGACTCAACGAGCCGTCGGAGGATGAAGATGCAGACGATGGCGATGGGGATACTGAACAGCAGGAACTTCTCGGCGGTGTCGAACGAGTAGCCGAATATGACGGGGCGCGGCACCTCGCGGATGGCGAGCGAGCCGTTCGTCATCCACCGCCAGGCGAGTATCACCTGCGAGAGGCTCAGCATCACCGTCACCGTCGCCAGCACGAAGAAGTGTCCGCGCAGCCGCAGGATGGGCGAGACGATCAGCGCCACCGCCGATGCGATGATCCCCGAAACAACGATGGAAGGCCAGTAAGGGAGGCTGAACACCTCCGCGCCGCGCGGCGGATTGAGCGTCTCCGTCGTAAGGACGGCGAACGCGTACGCGCCGACGCCCATGAACCCGGCGTGAGAGAGGCTCATCAGCCCGGTGTAGCCAACCGACATGTTCAGCGAGGAAGCGAGGATGGAGAAGACGCTCGCAATGACGATAAGGTGCGCCATGTACTCGTCGCTCAGCCCCAGCTCGAAGCGCCACAGTAGGGAGATGACGAGGATGAAGAGCGCGAACGCGCCAAGGCCGCGCTGCCCCTGCACGGCTGCGACGATCAGCACCGCGACGCTGCCGATAGCATGCAGCGTGGTCACAGTTGGTCCGGCGGCGTGGCCGGTTCCGAAGGGAATCAACACCGCCAGCAGGAACGCCCCGAAGCCGATGAGCACACGGTTGGAGGTCAGCGCGCCGCGCCACCCCTCCAACTGCTCGGCGGCCTCCGGCTGGTCGTCGTCCAACTCTCCGCCGTCGCTGAGCGCTTGCGGTTCCTGTGCGTCGGTGGTCACAGCAGCCTCCGCAGTTCGCGGTGTTCGCGCGTTCCGAGCAGTCCGTACGGGCGGAAGAGGATGACCAGCAGCAACAGGATGAACCCCGCGGGTATCGCCCAGTTGCCGCCGAAGTAGTAGCTCGCGATGGTCTGCGCCAGCCCGAGGGCGAGTCCTCCCACCACCGCGCCGGGCATGCTCCCGATTCCGCCGATGATGACGCCGCCCGCCGCCGTGATGGCCAGCCGGATGCCGACGTTCGGGATGACGCCGCCCTCGTACGTTTGCATGACGCCGCCTATCCCCGCGAGCGTGGAGCCGAGCACGAACACCATCAGGTAGACCTGCGAGGCGTTGATGCCGACCGCGACCGCGAGGTCGGGGTTCGATGCTATGGCGCGGATCATGCGTCCCCACTTCGTGTACCGGAAGAAGAGGGTGACCGCGATAACGAGGACGACGACCAGCAGGATGGTGTTGACCGCGTGCCATTTGATGAACAGGTCAATGCCCAGCGCCTCGTTCTGCAGGTTGAACGTGGGCAGCGGCCCGCCGGGTCGCGGAAGACGCGCGGTCGTGCGCGCGATGGTGAGCAGGAACCCCTCGAAGAAGAAGAGCGCCGCGAGCGAGCCGAGGAAGGAGACGAGGAAACCTGCGCCGCGCACGCGGAGCCGCCGGTAGACGGCGAGCTCCATAAAGACGCCGGATGCGCCCGCGAGCATGACCGCGATGGAGGCGGCCAGCCAGATGGGCAGTCCCTGCTCCTGCGCCAGCCACCAGGTCGCGTAGCCGGCGATGAGGAACGCCGCGCCGTGCAGCACGTGGAAGATGCGCACGGTGTTGTAGATGACCGCGAACCCCAGCGACAGCAGAGCGTATATTGCCCCGAGCGAGAGGGCGTTGATGCCTATCTGGATGAAGGTTTCCACTGAGTCCGTCTTCCGGCGCTTCCCGCTGCGCCGGCCGCGGCTCGGTCCTGTGCGACCCGGTTGGCGGCGCCTTGCGTTCGCCGCAAGGGACCCGGTCGGCGGGCCGGGGAGTTAGGGGCTCCTCCAGACCGGAGGAGCCCCTTGTTGGTAGCCGCTTACTGGATGTCCCGGTACGGCTCGACCTGCGGGATGATATTGACGAACTCGCCGTTCTGCACCTCGCCGATGCCCGGAGGCGCCCAGGCGTCTCCGCCGTCGTCAAAGACCCAGAGCCCGGACACGCCGAGGATCTCGTCCACTTGCGCGATGTGGTCGCGCATCGAGTCGGAGGAGGTCGGGTCGGCGCCCATCTTCAGCGCTTCGGCGATGACGAGCGTGCCGTCGTAGAAGTGGGCGGCGTACGTGTCGGGCTCGTTGCCCTCCTTGCCCTCGTAGCAGTCGGAGAAGCGCGGGGCGCGCGGGTCTTCCTCGGGGTTGAGGCTGCCGGGAGCGGAGTAGATGAGGCCGTTCGCGGCCGCGCCGGCCACGTCGATCAGCTCCGTGTTGCCCTCGGCCCCTCCGCCGGAGAGCACGTACTTGGGCTCGAGGCCCTGTTGGGCCATCGTGTTGATGATGAGGCCCATCTCCTTGCCGAGCGACATCAGTTGGACGACGTCCGGTTCTGCGGCCTTGATCTTCGTGATCTGCGTGTCGAACGAGACGTCGTCCTTCTGGAACGTCTCTTCCGCGACGATCTCGAAGCCCAGCGCGTCGGCGAGCACCTTCAGCCGGTCGACCTGGAGGTCAATGGAGTCGTTGCCCTCTTCCTTGATGTAGGCGTAGCGCAAGCCGCTGAGGTCCTCACGGTCATCTAGGTAGCGGATGAGCGCGTCGGCATTGAGCGTCGTGTTCAGCGCGTTGCGGAACACCCACGGGTTGTCGTACGCGAACATCGGGTTCTGAATGCCGGAGCTGAAGAGCACCACTTCGAGTTCGGAAGCAACCGGCTTCTGGGCGAGGCCGATGCCCGTGAAGATGGTCATGACAACCGGCGCGTCGTTGACCGTGGCGAGCTTGCGCAGCCCGGAGACGCCCTCGGCCTGGTCGGCCTTGGAGTCCTCGGGGAGGAGTTCGATGGTGGTTGTGCCGAGGTCGCCGCTGGCGTGCACCTCATCGATGGCGCACTGCATGGCGGAGACGAGCCGTCCCCAGCGGGCGTAGGAGCCGGACTGCGGCACGGTGAACCCGAGCTTGAGCACCTGCGGGGTAGGCGTCGGAGTTGGCGTCGCTGTCGCCGCCGGAGGCGGCGTGGGCGTAGGCGTCGCGGTTGGGTCGGCGCCGCACGCCGCGGCAATGAGCGCAACGCTGAAGAGCGCAGCGAGCGCCAACAGAATTCTTGCGCGAATGGGTCCGAAGTGCATCAGATCCTCCCAGTACCGTTGCATGTTCTTTCCACAACCCGACTTAGAAGCCGGATATTGAGAGGCAAACGATTATCAGTCATGCGCTCGTTTTGTCAAGTGAAAGAATTCACACTGGCATTGCCCGCAATATTCTCCGGAATAGATTCGCGCTATGCTTACAGAGGCGTATTCGTGCGCAACGCCTTGGCTTTTAGGCGCAATCCCCCGTCCATATCCGGCCAACTCAATCTCGGCTATAGGCTGCGCCCATACCTGAAACCGGTCAACGACGCCGTCACTCTATCGAGATAATCAGGTTGCCGTAGTCGTCCACGACCGCGTGCTGGCCGGGATAGACCACCGTCGTGCTGTCCAGCTGCTCGACGATCGCCGGGCCCGCGACTTCGTGTCCCGGAGCAAGCAGGGTGCGCTCGTACACCGGCGTCGGCGTCATGCCCGACGCCCGGTCGAAGTACACCTCGCGTTCCCCTATCTTCGCGCTGTCGGCGGGGCCGTCGGCGCGTTCGTGGCGCTTCATGGAGAACTTCGGCGCGCGCACCGTCGCGCGGACCCGGTAGTTCACCGCCTCCACGGGCTCCGTCTTGGCGCTGTGCCCGAACAGCTGCTCGTGCGCCTGATCGAACCGCTCCCGTATGTCGGCGATGGCCTGCGCGCTCAGGTTGACGTCGTCTCCGGCGGGGACGTTCAGCTCGTAGCCCTGGCCCTGGTAGCGCAGGTCCACCGAGAACGCGCAGCCGATGGAGTCCTCGTCGAAGCCGTCCGCCTTGAACTCGCCGAGGGCGTGGTCGCGCAGCGACTCGAAGATGGAGCCGAGTTCGTTCGCGCCCAACCGCTCCAGGTCGGTCAGGCGGGAACGCACGAAGTCGCGCCGCGGGTCCGCCATGATGAGGCCGAGCGCCGAACTCACTCCCGGCATCGGCGGAACGACGACCTTGCTCATGCCCAGATCGGCGGCGAGCCGTCCGGCGTGCACCGGCCCAGCGCCGCCGAACGCGACGAGCACGAAGTTGCGGAGGTCGTACCCGCGCTCGGTCGAGACCTCGCGGATGCCCTCCTCCATCTTCGCGTTGATGATGCGGATAATGCCTTCCGCAGTCGCCATCGGGTCGATGCCGAGCTGCCTGCCCATGTCCGCCACGGCCTCGTAAGCCTTCTGCTTGTTCGTCTTCACCTTGCCGCCCAGCAGATGCTCCGGGTGCAGGAAGCCGAGCAGCAGGTTGGCGTCGGTCACGGTCGGCTGTGCGCCGCCCTTGTCATACGCGACGGGGCCGGGGTCGGCGCCCGCGCTGTGCGGGCCCACCTGCAGCGCGCCGCCGCCGTCTATCCACGCGATGGTGCCCCCGCCCGCGCCGATGGTGTTGATCATGAGCATCGGCACGGCTATCTCCCAGTCGCCGATGAGCACGGAGGTCTGCTCCAGCACGGAGCCGCTCTCGCCCAGCGCGATGTCGCTGCTCGTCCCGCCCATGTCGAACGAGACCATGTTCGAGAAACCGGCGGAGTCGGCTATCTGCATCCCCGCCTCGGAACCGGCGCACGGCCCGGAGAGGAGCGTGGTGATGGGGATGACGCTGGTTATCTTCGCTACGCCCCCGTTGCTCTGCATGATGTACAGCTGCTCGATAGCGATGCCGAGGCCGCGCAGCCCCTCGGCAAGCTTGCCGAGGTAGTCGATCATGACGGGAGCGAGCCGCGCGTTGGCGACAGTTGTGCTCAGGCGCGGAAACTCGCGTATCTGCGGGAGTATCTCGGACGAGAGCGAGACCGAGCCGTCCGGAAACTCCGCTTTGATCATCTCGCCGAGCGTCCTTTCATGCTCGGGATTGAGGAAGGAGAACAGGAGCACCACGGCGACGGACTCCGCTCCCTTCTTCCTGAGGCGCCGCACGGCCTCCCGCGCCTGCTCCACGTCCAGCGCCTTCTTCACGTTGCCCTGGTAGTCCACGCGCTCCACGACTTCCTCGCGCAGCCACGGCTCCACGGGCGGGTTCTTTTCCACGTAGATGTCGGACAAGTCGCTGCCGAACCGTGGGATATGCCAGACGTCGTTCACGCCGCTGAAACCGTCGGTAATGAGCAGCCCTACGCGCGCGCCCTTGTCCTGCACGAGGATGTTCGTGCCAACCGTGGTGCCGTGGGTGAACGATGCGACTTCCCCGGCCTCCAGGTTGCCCTCCAGCAACTCGCGCAAGCCGTCTATGATCGCGCGTCCGGGCTCCTGTGGTGTGGAGGGGACCTTGAGCACGTCGACCTCGCCGGACTCGTGATCGAGCACGACCATGTCGGTGAACGTCCCCCCGGTGTCAACTGCGACAGTCTTCATCTGGAACCAGCTCTCTTTCGGTAGAGTTGAGCGCGAACTATAAGGCTGCTAAGGGCGTCTGCGCAAAGCGCCGCGCGGGTTTGACAGCCCCTCGCGGCGCGCATAGGTTATACCACCGCTATCGGGAGGAAGTTGATGGCGACGGACGTTATCACTCAGGAAGTCATACGGGCCCGGCTGGACGGCATTGTGCGGGAGATGCAGGCCGCCGTCCTTCGCACGGGCTATTCCACCATTATCCGCGAATCGCATGACTTCTCCGCCGGCATCACCGACCGTGAAGGCGCCGTCGTCGGCCAGCATTCGCCGCTCCCCACGCATCTCGGCGCGTACCCGGACTGCGTGCGCGGCGTGCTGGAGTTCTACGACGTCGAGGACATGCGCGAGGGTGACTGCTTCCTCACGAATCACCCGTATCACTCCGGCTGCCCGCATCCGAGCGACATGGTCGTCGTGATGCCGGTGTTCGCGGACAACGAGGTCATCGCTTTCTGCGCCAGTATGGGTCACAAGGTGGACATCGGCGGGCAATCGCCCGGCTCGCGCAACGCGATAGCGCGCGATCTGTTCGGGGAAGGGCTGTCGATACTGCCGGTGCAGTTCATGCGCCGGCGCGTTCTGCACAAGGAGGTCGTTCAGTTCCTGCGCGCCAACACGCGCACGCCCGAACTCGTGCTGGGAGACCTGGAAGCGCAGGCCGGCGCGCTATGGAGCATCGGCGTGCGGCGTCTCGGCCACACGGTTGAGACGTATGGCAAGGAAGCCGTGCTGGACGCGTTCAAGGGCATCGGAGACCGCACGGAGGCGCGCGCCCGCCGGGTGATAGAGAGCTGGCCGGACGGAACGGTGGAGGTCGAGGCGTTCATAGACGACGTCGCCGCCCCCACGCAAACGATTCGCATCCACGTCGCCGCCGTCAAGGAGGGCGACCGGCTCGTCATGGACTTCAGCGGCTCGGGCGACCAGTCGCTGGGGCCGGTGAACGCCCGTCCCCCGTTCGTCCGCGGGATGGTGAACTACGCGGCGATAGCGATGATGGGGGCCGATATGCCCAACAACTACGGCCTCGCGCGCACTATCGAATGCCGCTTCCGCGAAGGCAGCGTCATCTGTCCGCAATTCCCCGCGCCCGTGGGCTTCTACTCTATGACGATGCCCGTGGTGGAGGACGTGGTGTTCGAGGCGCTGAGCAAGGTTTCAGGCCGTCCCGCGGTGGCGCACAACAGCGTCTCCGGCATGGTGGTGCTGGGGACAAGCGGCCCCGCGGCGAAGCGCTACGTGCAGTACGAAATCATCGTCTCCGGGAACGGCGCGTACGACGGCGGCGACGGCTGGACAGGCACTGCGCACTCCTGGACCGGCGGCGCCAAGTACACCAGCGTCGAGATCATCGAGTCCGAGTTCGATGTGGACATGGAGCAGTTCCGCCTCGTGCCGGACACCGGCGGGGCAGGGAAGTACCGGGGAGGTCTCGCGCTTCGGCGCGAGTACCGCGTCCGCTCGGAGGCGCAGTACGCGGGCGGCACGCCGCGCACGCTCGCTCCGGCGCGCGGCGTGGACGGCGGGGGCGACGGCAGGGCAGGCCGCGTCGTGATGAACCCCGGCGCCGACGGAGAGAAGGCGTACGCGGGCCTCATCTCCAACGTCCCCATGGCCCCGGGCGACGTCGTGCGCATGGAAACGGCGTCCGCCGCGGGCGTGGGCAACCCAAGGGAGCGCTCGCGCGAGCGCGTCGCCTCCGACCTCCGCAATGGCTACATCTCCGTCGAGACGGCGCTCGACGTGTATGGCATGAGCAGGGGAGAGGTCGAGGCCGCGGTGGGCATTGAGTAGCCGGGGGCCGCATTGCGCATCCTCGTAACAGGCGGGCTGGGAGTGAACGGGTGCTGGGTTGTCCGCGACCTGCTCACGATGGGTCATGAGCCCGTGGTGTTCGACAACCGGCCCGACTTCACGCTCCTGCGCGACGTGAGCGGCGAGTTCGCGTTCGTCGAGGGCGACGTCACGTCGCTGGAGCAGCTCACTCTCGCCTGCCAGGAGCACCGCATCGAGCGCATATGCCATCTCGCCGCGGTATACCCCGACACGGCGGACGCCGACCCTGTGCTCGGTTTCTCCGTGAACGCGCTCGCGACGGTCTACGTGCTGGAGGCGGCGCGGCGGAGCGGCGTCGACCGCGTCGCGTTCACCAGTTCGATAGGCGCGCTCTCGCCGATGACCCCGGAGCACCTCGAACCGCAGATGGTCCCGGTGGACGAAACCTTCCCGGCCTACCCGGTCTCGAGCGTCTACGGCGCGGCCAAGGTCGCTTCCGAGCTCATGGGCGCCCAGTATCGCCGCCTGTACGGCGTCGACTTTGCGGCCATGCGGTTCGCCGCCATCTACGGCCTCGGCAAAGGGGCGGAGCGCCACGGCAGCCACAACATGCTCTGGGGCGAGCTGATACGGAGCGCCATCGCGGGCCGCTCCGTCGTTATCCCGCAAGGCGGCGATCAGCGGTTCGACCTCACCTACGCGCGCGACGTCGCACAGAGCGTCGTCAAGGCCTGCACGGTGGACAGCTTCGAGGGGCACATCTTCCATATCGGCAGCGGCCGCACGTACACGCTCAACGATTTTGTGGACGCAATCCGCTCCGTTATCCCCAGCGCGCGGATAGAGGTGGGGCCGGGGCTCGACCCGCGCGGCTTGGGTCCCATGGCGTACTACGCCCTGGACATCAGCCGGGCCCGTCGTGAACTGGGCTACGAGCCCCAGTATCCGCCCGAAGCGGCGGTGCGGGACTGGCTCGAATGGACGGAACGGCTGGAACTGACGGAGGGATAACGGAGTTCCGGTTCGGCTGTGGTAGAGTGCCCGCGGAATGCCCCCGCCCGCCGCGCGGACGCGGGCGCAGCAACGAGGCCGACCATGCTCAAACTAGTCGCTCCGCGAGACCTGGGCCCCATCCCCGCCGCAGCCGCCACGGCCTTCCTGGCCCTGGCCATCTTCGCTTGGACGGAGAGGACCGACCTCGTCGATCCGGACGGGATGTCCGTTCCCTACTGGCCTTGGAAGTTATGGCACGTCGCCCCGCTGCTGATGGGGTTCGGCGGCGTCTGGTGGGTCTGGCTGAGCACTCGCAGAGTCCCGTGGGTGCGCAGCCTCGCGCTGGGCCTGCTGGCCCTGGTGGTGCTCATCAACGGGTACAGCCGCGTGTTCGACCCTTACTGGGGCGACGTGTGGCGCACGGTCAACCCGCTGTTCATCGGTTCCTCGACTGTGGCGGCGGTGGTCCTCTGGCGCGCCGGAAGCGCAGCGGGGAAAGCGGGAGCGGCGCTCTCGGCGGCGATGGGCGCCGTGGTCTTCGCCAATGCGTACTTCGTCGACAACGGTGTTCTG
>DAOUKL010000041.1:0-19796 GCA_034421335.1 Dehalococcoidia bacterium
TGCTGGCGTGGCCGGCGCAGGGGCCGATCACGGACTGCTCCGTCGAAAGGCTCGCCGAGACCGACCGGGGGCTCATCCTGTTCCGCAAGATGCTCGAGGAGCAGATACAGGTCGTGGAGGATGGAGGCGACCCGCTCAACACATTCCGCGACCCTGAGAACAACGTGCGGCTCGATCTGCCGATGGAGCACTATCCGGGGCTGAACGCGTACCGCGTCGGCACGGCGCGTTTCGGGCGCGGCCCGAACAATCCCGTCGAACGGTACATGGACCTCCTCACGGGCGCCGCCTCTCGCTGAGCAGAGGAACCCTCCCACGGGCGCCGCCTTCCGCTGAGCAGGGGAACCCTTCGTCGCCCGCGCCTCCGTCGCCCGCGAAGGCGGGGATCCATCCCTTCTGGTTCGTGGTGAGCCTGTCGAACCACGAGTCATTCTTGGGCGTAGGGCAGTTACCGCAAGGTCTCCCCGTGCAGGGACACGCCCAAAGGGCGGAGGGCCCCGCGTTGACCGCGCGCTGGGGCCGGGCTACGCTGCCCTGTGGACTCAACACGCGTTGGCGCAACGGAGGGAGCGATGACTACCGAGCAGAAGCGAGTCGCCTACACCGACATGCGGGACTTCATCCGCCTGCTGGACGAGAAAGGGCTGGTGCATCACGTCGAGGCGGAGGTCGACCCCGTCCACGAACTGGGCGCGGTGACCGCGCGCTCCCTCGAACGGCAGGGCCCCGCAATCATCTTCGACAACGTGAAGGGCTACCCCGGCAAGCCGGTGGTCGTGAACCTGCTCTCCACCATCGAGCAGGTGGCGCTCGCGTTCGGCACGGAGCCGGACGAGGAGAAGATTCACGATCGAGTCGTCGACGGTATGGACCACCGGCTGCCGTCGGTCGAGGTGAGCGACGGCCCGTGCCAGGAGGTTGTCGTCACTGGCGACGACGTCGACCTGGACTTCATCCCCACTCCGGTATGGCACGAGTTCGACGGCGGCCCCTACCTCGCCACGACCGCCGGCGTGGTGACCCGCGACCCCATAACCGGCATCCTCAACATCGGCCTCTACCGCGCGATGATCAAGGACAAGCAGACCCTCAGCCTCTCCGGCGGCGTTCGGGGACGCCAGTCCTCCACCGGGCCCGGCGGCGGCGACCACATCCTCAGCAACGAGGCCGAGGGAAGGTCGACGCCTGTCGCCATCGTCATGGGGACGGACCCGCTCGTCACGCTCGCCGCGGGCAGCCCCGTCCGCCCCAACGCAGGCGACCTCGAGGGGTCGATGGAGTACGAGGCCGCCGGCGGCTGGCGCGGCGAGGCCACCAAGCTCGTGAAGTGCCGGACCAGCGACCTGCTCGTGCCTGCGGACTCCGAGGTCGTCATCGAGGGCGAAGTGGTTCCCCACGAGCGCACGGAGGAGGGCCCCCACGGAGAGTCGACCGGCTTCTACGGCGAGAACAAGGCCGCGTTCATCATCAAGGTGAAGGCCATCACGCACCGGAAGGACCCGCTCACCTACGGCCTCATATGCCAGCGGGTGGAGGACTACCCGCGCCAGCTCCTGCGCTCCGGCTCGATGCAATCCCGGCTCATCGAGCGCACAGGCATGACGAACATCCGGGAGGTGTACTTCCCGGAGGTGGGCCGCCGGGGCATGCTCATCGTCTCCGCCGACATCCAGAGCAAGGAGGAGCCGCGCCAGATCATGGAGGCGATCTGGGACACCGAGGCGTGGCGCTGGATCATCGTCGTCGACGAGGACTGCAACGTGCGGGACTGGGAAGAGGTGATGTGGCGCGTCGTCTCCGCCGCCGAGCCGGACGACCACGTCGTGCTCGGCCGGGTGTTTCCCGTGGAGCCGAGGCTGCGGGGCGAGGTCGACTTCACGCCCCCCAAGCGCGGGGTTGGCGTCGACGCCACCATGAAGTTCAAGGACGCCGACTTCCCGCCGGTGAACAAGGTGAGCCGCCACCTGATGGAGCGCGCGGCGAGCCGCTGGCCCGAGTTCGGCTTGCCGTAACAGGGTGGCCTGACCCCTCTCCTCTGCGGGGAGGGCGGCAGGGCAGCGGGAGAACAATCGCAAACGAGGTGAACGAATGACGAGCGACAAGGCCCGTACGGAGCGCCTTCAGGACGTTTATGCCGCCAAGGACTACGACGAGCTAACGGACAAGTACAACGACTGGGCGCGGGAGTACGACGCGGACCTGAAGTCGTTAGGCTTCCTGGGGCCCAGGGCGGGCGCGGGGATGCTGGCGAAGTTCGTGGAGAACAAGGAGGCCAAGCTCCTCGACGCGGGCGCCGGCACCGGGATGGTGGGCGAGGAGCTCGCCAACCTCGGCTACAAGCGCATCACCGCTCTCGATCTCTCCCCCGGCATGCTGATGACCGCCAACGAGAAGTTCGTGTACGAGGAGCTCGTCGTCGGCGAACTCGGCAAACCCCTGAGCTTCGAGACGGACCAGTTCGACGGGACGACGTGCATCGGAACCCTGACCATCGGCCATGCGCCGCCGGAGTCGCTCGACGAGCTCGTGCGCGTAACCAAGCCGGGCGGCGTCGTGGTGTTCACGATGCGCACCGACTACTACACCGAAGGCGGGTTCGACGTGAAGCAGTCGGCGCTCGAAGCTGAGGGAAAGTGGAAGCTCGCCGAGAGGAGCGAGCCCTTCGTGCCCATGCCCGATGGCGAGCCCGACATCTGGTACGAGGTCTGGGCCTACGAAGTGCTGTAGGAGCAGCCTTAGGGGGCGTCAGCCTGCGCAAAGCCTTCCAGTCTTTCGCGGAGTGCTGAAAGGCTCTCCTCTATAGGCTGTCCTGCCGTATCAATGACGATATCGGCCTGCCGGGGTTCATACTCGCGGTCGCACACCTGCCGCCATGTGGGCAGTTGGTGCCCGGTAATGTCGGCTGTCCGTGACTCGACCCTGCGCCGGTGCTCCGCCTGATCGGAACAGACGACCTCAATCTCGATGCATTGCTTGCCTGCCCGCTGGGCGACTTCCCGCCAGGCGGTTCGCGTTATCTCCACGGGGTTCACGCAATCGGCTATGACGGTGTGGCCCAGTCGCAGGTTATCCTCGGCAATCGCGTAAGCGACCACGTACCCCTCAGGCCCCGATATCGCCACATTCGAGTTGCGCAGCGCCTGCTCAATGGAATCGATGCGCAGGTGAACAGCCTCGATGTCCTGCGCCAATCCTTTGGCGATTGCTGTTTTCCCCACGGCGGGGAGTCCTCCGAAGATCAACAACATCGGCTCGTGGTCTCCGAGTCTTCAACGGCCTCTGCGCTTACCCGCTTCTGTGCGCGCTCGATAGTACTCCAGCCTTCGATTTCCGGCATCTGAGGCGCCGCGTATACTCGGGCAAGTCAGGCGGGTCAGGGATCGAGGAGAACCGCAATGCGGCAACGACCGTTCGGCAAACTCGGAGTAGCAAGCGCGCTGACGCTCGGCGGCGGCGGGCTCGGCCAGATCTGGGGGACGACCACCCGCGAGGAGTGCGTCGCAACCGTGCGGGAAGCCGTCGACTCCGGCATCGACCTGCTCGACCTCGCGCCCTCCTACGGCGCGGGCGAGGCCGAGTCCGTCATCGGCGCCGCGTTCGAGGGCAAGCTGCCCCCGGATGTCCGCGTGACCACCAAGTGCCGCGTCGGAGATACGCCGTCCGACCGCGTCTACGACCTCCTCTCCGAGAGCCTCAACGGCAGCCTCGAGCGTATGCAGATCGACCACGTCGACGTCATGTTTGTGCACAACGCGGTTACGCTGGCGGGCGAGGGGGGCGAGCGGCTGACGCCCGCCGCGTCGGTGGCGGAAGCCATTGCGCCGGCGTTCGAACGGCTCATCGCCGAGGGCCGGGTGCGCTACTGGGGGCTCACCGGCATCGGCGAGGCCGACGCCCTCATTGCGCTGCTGGAGAACGGCCCGCGCCCGGACTACATCCAGTGCATCGCCAACCTGCTCGACTCCCCCGGCGGACTGCTGCGCGGAGGCGGCCCGGCGCGTCCGCGCGACATCATCGCCGCCGCAAACGCCAACAACGCGGCGGTCATGGGCATCCGCGCCGTTCAGGCCGGCGCCCTTACGGACGCCATCGACCGTCCGTTGCCCGACGGCCACTCCGAGCTTGCGGACTACGCCCGCGCGGCGCCGTTCCGCGCCATCGCCGCCGAGCTCGGCAAGTCGGCGGCGCTCCTCGCGCACCAGTACGCCCTCTCCATCGACGGCGTGTCCACCGTGGTGCTGGGAGTGAAGAACCGCGAGGAGTTGCGCGAGTGCGTCCGCGCGGAGTCCGCCGCCCCGATGGACCCCGCGCTCATGGCGCGCATAGACGCCGCCGTCGGGCGCGCGCTCTGCCCCCCCCCCCCGAAGACGAGACCTTTGCAACGCCCGGCGAGGATTTTATTTGATCTCTCCCCCCGTCTGCGGGGGGAGGTTAGGAGGGGGGCTGTAGGCGTGAGGCGCTTTCTCTAACAACTTCTCTGGGAGGACGGGTGGGCAGGATGGCGAGTCATGCAAAGGTCTCGAAGACGGGGGAGGGCTGCTAGAATCCCCGCATGGCGTACCGGCAGGGCATGAACCGCGCGAAGCTGCGCGAAGGCTCCGGCAAGGGAACGGAGATCGCCGACGAGCACTTCCACGAGGTGGCCGGCTCTCGCGACTTCTACATCTACGTAACCCCCAACCGGAAGGCCAAGGGCTACGAGGCGCTGCGCGACTGGCTGCGCGAACTGGGCTACGTGGTCACCGTGTCGGACGACGCTCCCCTGCTCCCGGCGAAGGGGTACAAGGCGATAAAGGTGACGACGGCGGAGCCCACCCTGTCGGACGACGCCCTGCGCCGGGCGCACCGGTGGGCGCACCAGCGCAACTTCCTCCACAGCTTCTTCAAGCCGATGCGCGGGGGAGGGTAGGCGGTGGCGCGCATGGCCGATTCGCCCCAGACGCCGTCACTGTTCGGCGCCCCCGACGCGGGTTCCGGCGCCGAGGCGTCAGCCGACCGCAAGCCGCTCCTGCTCGTGATGGACGGCCACGCGATGGTGTTTCGCGCGTGGTTCGGCCTGCAGCAGTCCCGCCCGCTCACCATCCGCGCCACGGGAGAGGACGTCCGCGGGGTCTACTCGTTCACAACCACGTTCTTCAAGACCCTCGCCGATTATCAGCCTACGCATGTGGCGATTGCGTTCGACCCTCCGGGGCCGACGTTCCGGCACGAGCAGTACGCGGAGTACAAGGCCAACCGCCCCGAGACGCCGCGCGAACTCGTTCAGAATGTCCGGCGCGTCAAACAGGTGATGACCGCCTTCCACGTGCCCGTCCTGGAAACGCCGGGCTACGAGGCCGACGACGTGCTCGGCACGGTTGCGGCGTGGGCCGCGGAACAGGGCGTCGATGCGCTCATCGCCACCGGCGACACCGACATCCTGCAGCTGGTCTCGCCGCACGTGCGCGTGCTGCTCACCACCGGCTTCGGCGACGCCAGGGTCTACGACGTCGACGCGGTCCGCGAGCGCTACGGCGGGCTCGACCCCGACCAGGCGCGCGACGTGAAGGCGCTCACCGGCGACACGTCGGACAACGTCCCCGGCGTGCCGGGCGTGGGGCAGAAAACGGCGGTGAAGCTGCTGCAGCAGTTCGGCAGCGTCGAATCCCTCATCGAGCGCATGGACGAGGTGACGCCGCCGCGCATCCAGGGGCTCGTGCGCGAGCACGCGGAGCAGATCGTCGAGAGCAAGACGCTCGTGACGATACGGCGCGACGCCCCGACCGGGTTTGACTTCGACGAGGCGCGGTTCGGGCAGTTCACCCGCGAGGAGGCGCTCGAGGTCTTCCGCGAGCTCGAGTTCAGCAGCCTCGTTCCGCGCATCCCCATGCCGCTCGGCGAGCAGACCACCGCGTCCGGGACGGCTCCGGAACCCGCGCAGGACGCCGCCACCGCCGCGACTGTAATCGATACGCCGGAGGCGCTCGACGCGCTCGTTGAGCGCCTCCGCGCGGCTCCGGCCTACGTTGTCGAGGCGCACGCAAGCGGGCCGCGGGCGATGGACTCCGAGCTTGCCGGCCTTGCCTTCGCAGTCGAGGAGGGCGCCGGGTGCTACGTGCCCGTCGGCCACGCCGAGGGCGGGCAGCTCCCCATCGACGCCGTGATGGACGCGGTCGCGCCGGTTCTGCGGGAGAAGCCCGCCACCGGCCATAACCTGAACTTCACGCTCACGCTCCTGTCGAACTACGGCGTCGCGCCGATGTCGGCGGCGGTCGCGTTCGACACGATGCTGGCCGCGCACCTCACGGGACAGAAAGCGCTCGCGCTCAAGCCGCTCGCCTTCAATCGCCTCAACCTCGACATCGGCCAGGCGACGGACCTCACCGGCACGGGACGAAAGCAGATCGCGTTCGGCGCCGTGCCCATCGCCGACGCGGCGGCGTTCGCGGCGGCAAGCGCCGACGCCGTGCTGCGCCTCGCCACAGCCATCGCCGAAGACCTCGAGCGCGACGGCCTCACCGAGTTCAACCGCGCCCACGCGCTCCCCGTCATTCCCGTGCTCGTGCAGATGCAGGTCAACGGCGTCGCGTTCGACCCCGCCCCGCTGGCGGAACTGAGCGAGGAGATTACCGGCGAGATCGAGATCGAGGAGAAGGCCGCCTACGAAGCGGTTGGGCACGACTTCAACATCAACTCGCCGTCGCAGCTTGGCGACGTGCTCTTCAAGGAGTTGAGGCTCCCCTCCGGGCGGCGCACACAGAGCGGCTACTCCACCGACGCCTCCATACTCGAGAACCTGCGCGCGGCCCACCCG
Source organism: Dehalococcoidia bacterium (assembly GCA_034421335.1). Lineage (GTDB taxonomy): Bacteria > Chloroflexota > Dehalococcoidia > Lucifugimonadales > Australimonadaceae > S5-327. The sequence goes on from DAOUKL010000041.1 coordinate 6,794, forward strand.
GTCATCGACCACGTCCTGCGCTACCGCGAACTCGCCAAGCTGAAGTCGACCTACGTCGACACCCTGCCGGAGTCCGTGAACCCTCGGACGGGGCGCATTCACACGACGTACAACCAGGCAGGCTCGGCGACGGGACGGCTCGCCAGCTCGGACCCCAACCTGCAGAACATCCCCATCCGGACACCGCTCGGGCTCCGCGTCCGTGAGGCGTTCGTCGCCCAGCAGCGCCCCGAGTGGCTGCTCCTGAGCGCCGACTACTCTCAGATCGACCTCCGGGCGCTCGCCCATCTCTCGCAGGACCCCGCGCTGACGGCCGCCTTCGAGCGCGACGAGGACATCCACGCGTCCACCGCCTCGCACATCTACCGCGTGCCCCTCGGCGAGGTGACGTGGGACATGCGCCGCCTCGCCAAGGTGATGAACTTCGGCGTCGCCTACGGCCTCAGCGCCTTCGGCATCTCGCAGCAAACGGAACTCACCCGCGAGGAGGGCGCCGAGTTCATCGAGTCGTACTTCTCAACCTACCCCAAGGTGCGCGAGTTCCTCGACGAAACGGTGGAGAAAGCGAAGGAGACCGGCTACGCGGAGACGCTGCTCGGCCGCCGGCGCTACATCCCGGAGTTGCGCTCGCCCCACTACCCCGTGCGCCAGGCGGGGGAGCGCATCGCGCTCAACATGCCGGTGCAGGGCACGTCCGCCGACATCATCAACGAGGCGATGGTCGGGATTCAGCGCCGGCTCGACGCCGACGGCTTCCGCTCGCGGATGCTGCTGCAGGTACATGACGAGCTGGTGTTCGAGGTGCCGCGCGAGGAGGAGGAAGCCCTCAGCGCGATGCTCCACGAGGTGATGCCGAACGCCATTGCCATGAGCGTGCCGATCAAGATCGACCTCAAGTCCGGCGAGAACTGGGCGGCCATGACGCCCGCGCTCTGATCCCCTCCCCGAAGACGAGACCTCTGCATAACCCTGCCGTCATTCCCGCGAAGGCGGGAATCCATTCCCTGGGTTCGTGGTGAGCGTGTCGAACCACGAATCAGGAGGAAGACGAGAAGAGGGAATGATTGTGGGCTACCCCCGCAGGTCCTCCCGGGGAGGGGCGCCCCCGCTGAGACGGGCTATCTCTTTCTCCAGCGCGTCCACCGCCGAGAAGTCCTCGTCGAGGAGCTTGTAGCACCGCTCGACGTACAGTTGCGCGAGCCGCGTCGCCGAGTCCGACGGGTCTTGCGCGGCGACGCGAACGCGGTTGGCCCAGTAGCGGGCGTCCAGGGATTCGGCGAGGGCCCCGAGCGAGGCGTCGGCGCTGCGGATGGCCGCATCGTCGTGGGACTCGAGCCCGAAGCGCATCTGCCCGACGAGGCGCGAGAGTTCGGCGAGCCGGTCGCGGTCGCTCATAAGCTGGTAGAGCACGTGCTGGACGTCGGCCCCGAGCTCGGCGGACTCCGGGACAGGCGCGTCGGCGGTCGGCGCGGGGTTGCCGTCGAGGTAGCGCTTGTGCAGCAGGCCGTACTCGTGAACGGCCTCGGTGGTGAGGCGCATGGCGGCCTGGATGTCGTCGAGCGACATATCGCCGGCCCATACGAGGTCGTCGCCCCGGAGTTCGGCCACGTGGCGGAGCCACTGGATGGACTCCGCGGGTTCGGGGATGGGGGGCACGGCGAAGCCGGCGTCGCCCCCGCCGAGCAGTTCGCCGGCCATGCCGCCGAGCTGCGCGGCCATCATGGGAGGCAGGTACTTGCCGAGGTCCATGCTGATGGGGAGGAGGATGGCGTAGGTGGCGAGCAGGCCGGTGTCGGGCGCGCCGAAGTAGAGAACGGCGTGCCCCTTGGGCCGCTGCTCGTCGCCGATCTCGAAGGTGAGGTTCAAGCCGCCGTCCTCCATCCGTCCCCGCATGAGTGGGGGTCGCGCGCCTCACGTGAGTATAGCCTTGCGACGGACCGCGCGCGCTTGACAGGCGAAACAGCCGTTCGTAGCCTTGCGGCGCCGCGGGGACGGAGGCGGCAATGCGGCTCCGCCATCCGGCGGATCATTTATGCCATGAGCTCCGAGTCCCAGTCGTCCCTAACCAAGGCTTCCACGCCACGGCGTCTGCTGCGATGGACCATCCAAACGGCGTTGCACTACGCCCTTTGGCTTGCGTTCTCCGGCCACCTGGAACCCGAGTTCCTGATGATGGGCCTCGTGGCGGCGGTCGGGGCTACGGCGGTCTCGAACTGGCTGTTCCATGGAATGCCCAACCCGCTGTTCTCCGGCCCGCGGCCAGGCTACGGCTGGATGGTCCGCGTCGCGCTGCGTTTCGCGCTCTACGTGCCCTGGCTGCTGTTCGAAATCATCCTCGCCAACTTCCACGTCGCCATGCTGGTGCTTCGCCCCAGATTGCCGATCGCCCCAAGCTTGGTGGCGTTCGAAACGACGTTTCGTTCGGAGCGCGCGCTGGTCTTGCTCGCGCAGTCCATCACTCTCACGCCGGGCACCGTCACCGTCGACGTGTCGAATGGGCGGTATGTCGTGCACTGCCTCTCCGAGAAGAGCCGGCAGGGCCTGGAAGATGGGAGCATTCAACGGAAAGTGGCGGGAGTCTTCGATGAGTGGGCGCCTGAGCGAGTGACGCTCACCGAGATACTGACCCCCGATGAGGTTCCGCGGTGATCTACTCGTTCGGCGCCGCTATCGTCGTTGTCTCGGTCATAACGGGCGCGGCCTTCTACCGTGTTGCGGTGGGGCGCACGGTGTACGACCGCCTGCTCGCGGCCGGCGTGGCGGGGACCAACGCCATCGTGATCATGGCGCTTGCGGGGTTCGTGTTCGAGCGTCCCGACATGTTCGTCGACCTTGCGCTCAGCTACGCGCTGCTCAATTTCATCGGCACGGTGGCGGTGGGCAAGTACGTCGAGAGCCAGGAGGGGCGGGAGCGCCAGGAGGACGAGACGTGAGCGCCGCGGACATCGGCGGAACGGCTCTGGTGAGCGCCGGCATCGCCCTCATGGCGATAACCGCGTTGGGCCTCGCGCGCCTGCCCGACTTCTTCTCGCGCGTCCACGCGGCGTCCAAGACCGAGACTCTCGGCATAGCGCTCGTGCTGCTCGGCCTCATCCTGCACGAGGGGGCGTCCCTCGTGAGTCTGAAACTTGCTCTGATCGTCGTGTTCGTCGCCATCGCCAACCCGGTGGCGGCCCACGTGTTGACGCGCGCCGCGGTGCGGATGGGGACTATGCCGTGGCGCAGGCCGGGAGACGCCGCGCAGTCCACCAGCGGCGGGGAGGCGGATGCATGATCTGGTGGGTCGAACTCTTCCTGTTCGGAATGCTCGTGGTCGCCGCGTCCGTCGCGGTGACCGTAAGGGACATGCTCGCCATCGTGGCCGCGCTCACGGTATACAGCTTCCTCGCCGCGTCGCTCCTTGCGCTGATGGGCGCCGCCGACGTGGCGCTGACCGAGGCGGCGCTCGGCGCCGGCATCACGGGAGTCCTGCTCGTCGGCGCCATCAGGCTCCTGCGGCGGAGGTTGGTCGATTGAACCGGTTGAAGCGCGTCCGGCTCATTACAGTGCTTACCTTTGCGTCGCTCGCCGCCGTGTTCTTCCTGCTCGTCTGGGCGTCGGCGGACTTGCCCGACCGCGGGGACCTTGAGGCGCCGGCCAACGTCCACCTCTCTCCCGAGTTCATCGAATTGACGGAGTCGGACATCGCCATCCCGAACGTGGTGTCCGCCATCCTGGCGGACTTCCGGGGGTACGACACGCTGGGCGAGACCTTCGTCATCTTCACGGCGGGCCTTGCGGTGCTGCTCGCGCTCCATCGCGCGGCGCGAAAGAACGACGGCGAGGACGGCGAATGAGGGAGTACGACAGCGTCATCCTGCTGCTCGTCGTGCGGGGCTTCATGGTCCCGTTCATCGTCGTGTTCGGCGCGTACGTGCTCATCCACGGCGAGGCAAGCCCGGGGGGCGGCTTCCAGGCGGGAGCGATTGTCGCGGCGGCGATCATCCTGGCGCGCCTGACGCACGGGACCGAACAGGGCGAGCGCCGTTTGCCCACGGGCCTGCTCGTGTGGCTCGCCTGCATCGGGCTGGGCATCTACGTGCTCGCCGGCCTGCTGGCCACGCTCTTTGGCGAGAACTTCCTGGACTATGGGGCTATTCCGCTCCAGTGGTTCAACGACTTCGCAGGTGAAGACCGCACGAACCGGGCGATGGGCATCTTCATCATCGAGCTCGGCGTGTTCATCGGCGTCGCCAGCGTGCTGGTGATCATTTTCGACTACCTGGCGAAGATGCCGGACGCCGTCCCGGGAGAGAGCGCCGGCGACGGAGAGGCGGCGGACCGTGATTGAAGAGATCGCCGCTCGCTTTCCCTACTGGGCCACGGCGGCCCTGCTCGTCATAGGCCTCTACGGCATGATTGGCAAGCGGAGCTTCCTGAAGAAGGTGGTCGGGCTGAATATCTTCCAGTCCGCCATCATCCTGTTCTTCGTCGCGGGATCGATGCGGGAGGGCGCCACGACGCCTATCTTGCAGGGTGTGCACGGCGCGGTGCACGCCGACCCGTCGGACTACGCCAACCCGCTTCCGCACGTGCTGATGCTCACGGCCATCGTGGTCGGCGTGGCGATCACCGGCGTGGCGCTCGCGTTCCTCGTGCGCATCTACCGCGAGTTCGGAACACTCGACGAGGCCCGATTACTGGAAGAGGCGCGCAAGTAGCCGTGGACCAGCTGCCCGCGGCCGTACCGGTAACGCTCCTGACGCTCTCGCTCGTCGCGCCCGTGGCGGGGCGCATCCGGGCCTCGCTGGCCTTCCCCGTCGCGCTCATCGCGACGGCCTTCGCCGCCCTCGCGTCGGTTCTGCTGCTCAGCCAGGTGCTGGAAGACGGGACGCAGCGCTACGACCTCGGCGGATGGGCGCCGCCCGTCGGCATCGAGATTGTCGTCGACGAGGTCGCGGCGTTCGTTACGCTGGTCGTGATGAGCGTCTCGCTCCTCGTGCTGATCGCCACGCGCCGGTGGGCGCTCCGCGAGGCGGCGGGCCGTGAGGGGGCGTTCTACGGGCTCGTGCTGCTCTTGCTCGGCGGGCTCACGGGCATGGTGGTCACTGGCGACCTGTTCAACCTGTTCGTCTTTCTGGAAATCTCGTCCCTCGCCGCGTACGCGCTGGTGTTCATCGGCGGGCGGAGGTCGATGATCGCAGGGTTCCGCTACCTCATCATCGGCTCGATAGGGGGGGCGTTCTACCTGCTGGGGGTGGGGTTCATCTACTTCGCAACAGGCACGCTGAACATGGCGGAGGCGCAGGAGCTGATCGCCGGGGCGGAAGCGACGCGGGCTGTACAGGCCGGCGCCGCGTTCATCTTCGCAGGGCTGGGACTGAAGATGGCGCTCGTGCCCATGCATACGTGGCTGCCCGACGCCTATCAATACGCGCCCTCGTCGGTGAACTCGCTAATCGCCCCGGTGATGACGAAAGTCTCCGCGTACGCGATGCTGCGTATGTTCCTGAGCGTATTCCCGGACGGCTACCTCACGTCCATCGTGCCGGCGGCCGACGCGCTCGTCGTGCTGGGACTCGTCGGCATCGTGTACGGGTCGGTGGCGGCGGCGTCCCAGCAGGACCTCCGCCGTATGCTGGCGTACAGCAGCATCAGCCAGCTGGCCCTGATCGCGGTGGGCATCGGCCTCGCGTCGCCGTTGGCGTTCGTCGCCGCGCTGCTGCACGTCGTGAACCATGCGGCGATGAAGGCGACTCTCTTCCTTGCCGCCTCGTCGGTGCGTCTGCAGACGGGCCTGCAGCGGATACCGGAACTCACGGGCATCGGGCGGCGCATGCCCATCACCATGACCGCGTTCACCGTGGGCGCCGTCTCGATGGTCGGCATTCCGCCCACGGCGGGGTTCTTCAGCAAGTGGTACATGGTGCAGGCCGGAGTCGACCAGGGGCAGTGGGCGGTGGTTGCGGTCGTGCTCCTGAGCAGCCTGCTTACCGCGGCGTACCTGTTCAAAATGCTGGAGCGGGCGTACCTTCGCCCCGCCGTCGTCGATGCGCATCACGGCGATACCGGCGACGGAGCGCACGGCGAGGGGCATGAGGCCCACCAGGCCGCCGCGCCCGGCGTCCGCGACGAGGTGGCGCGCGCCTCCGAGTCCCCCATCGACCTGTGGGCGCCGCTCGTGGCGCTCGCCGTGGCGACGATCCTGCTGGGAGTGCTGAACGTGGTCATAATCGAGCACGTGCTGGAGCCGGGGGTATCGTGAACGAGTCGTTCGCATCCCCGCTCCCCTTTGTCGCCGTGCTCATCCCCGTTGGCGCGGGAGCGCTCGTCGCCCTCACGACGGGCCGCTGGCCCAACCTGCGCGACGGTTGGTCGTCGCTCGCAGCGGTCCTCCTGCTGGTGGTGATGCTCGTGATGCTTGCGGACACTCAGGATGGCCGCTACGCTCGCACGACGCTCCTCGAACTTTCCCCCGGCATCGACATCGCCCTGCGGGCCGACCCTGCAGGCATGATCTTCGGCGGGCTCGCCTCCGCGCTGTGGGTGCTTGCCGGCGTCTACGCCGTGGGCTACATGCGAGGCGGCGGCGAACACAAGCAGACGCGCTTCTTCACCGCGTTCGCGCTCAGCATCGCCTCCGCGGTCGGCGTCGCGCTTGCCGAGAATCTCCTGACGTTTGTGCTTTTCTATGAGCTCCTGTCGCTCTTCACGTACCCACTGGTGACGCACCGCGAGACGGAAGAGGCCATCGTCGCGGGCCGGAAGTACCTCGCCTACACCCTCTCGGGCGGCCTGCTCCTGATCGGCGCGACCGCGTGGGTCCATATGCTCGGGGTCGACGCCACGTTCGCAGCCGGCGGCCTCCCCGGACTCGCCGACGTTGGACGCGGAACGCAGTGGGGCCTGTTCGCGCTGCTGGCGGCGGGCGTGGGAGTGAAAGCCGCCGTGATGCCCCTCCACAGCTGGCTGCCGAGCGCGATGGTGGCGCCGACGCCGGTGTCGGCGCTCCTCCACGCCGTCGCCGTGGTCAAGGCCGGAGTGTTCGGGGTCGTCCGCGTGCTGGTGTTCGTGTTCGGCGCGACATTGCTCGACGATATGGGAGCGTGGCTGCTCCTCGCTGTGCTGTCGGCCGCCACCGTGCTCATCGGCTCGACCCTGGCGCTGCGTCACGACAATCTGAAGCGCCGCCTGGCCTACTCGACGATCAGCCATCTCTCGTACATCGTTCTGGGAGTCTCGCTACTGGGGCCGATCGCGCTCACGGGCGCGCTCCTGCACATCATCGGCCACGGAGTAACCAAGATCACACTCTTCTTTGTCGCCGGGGCCATTCACGTGCGCACGCACAAGGAGAACGTCAGCGAGCTGGACGGCATCGGACGGCAGATGCCGGTGACGATGGCCGCCTTCACGCTCGCGTCGCTCTCGATGGCCGGCATCCCGCCGTTCGTGCTGTTCACGAGCAAGTTCTACCTGGGCTGGGGCGCCGCGGAGGTCGGACAGCAGGCGTTCCTGCTCGTCTACCTCGTGAGCGGAATCCTCAGCGCGGCCTACCTGTTCCCCATCGTCATCCGCGCGTTCGGACGGAGCTCGCCCGACCACGCGAGGTACGGCGAGGCCGACGTCCGCATGGTGGCCCCGATCGCCGTAACGGGCGTGTTCGCCCTGGTTTGGGGCATCGCGCCCAACCTGCCCCTCGGATTCTTCGACCTGGCGTCGAGCGTCGCCGCCGCCGCCTTCCCGCAGTCTGGCGCTCTCGCAGGAGGGACCCCATGACCATCGACCGCGCCCTCGTCATCGCCGTCATCGCAGGGCTTGCGCTCGCCGCCGTGCTCGAATTCGTCTGGGTCCCTGTCCCCGAAGCCTACTTCTACGGAAGCGACGCGCCGTTGTTCTGGGCCCTGTTCGGGTTCGTGGGATGCGTGGGCATCGTCGTCCTCTCGAAGTGGGTGGGCCACGCCTTTCTCATGAAGCACGACGACCCCTACACCGGCGAGCACGTCGAGGCCGAGCCGGAGGAGCATGGCGATGGATAGCCTCCCGCCGGTCGTCGTCATGGCCGTCGCCGCGGCGCTCGTCGCCCTGGTTCCCTCCGGGGTCGTCCGCAAGGCTGTCGCGGTGGGCGCGCCGCTGCTCGTGCTGGGGCATATCGCCCTTGGCCTCAATGACGGAGACTCCTGGACGTTCACCTGGCTGTCGCTGGAGCTGGAGCCGCTGCGCGCCGACCGCCTGAGCATCGTGTTCGGGTACGTCTTTGCGATCGCCGCGGCGCTCGGCGGCCTCTACGCCTGGCATCTCGACGACCGCCGCCAGCAAGCGGCCGCCCTCGCCTACGCCGGAGCGTCGATAGGGGTCGTGTTCGCGGGCGACCTCGTCACGCTGACGCTCTTCTGGGAGCTGATGGCGCTCACGTCCTTCTACCTCATATGGGCGGGAGGCTACCCCAAGTCGCGCGGCGCGGGCGTCCGCTACCTCTACGTCCACCTGGCGGGCGGCGGCATCCTGCTGGGAGGCATCGCCTGGCATCTCGGCGCCGGCGGCTCGCTCGAGTTTTCCCTCTTCGAGCAGTCCCCCGGCGGCTGGCTGGTCCTCATCGGGTTCGCCGTCAACGCCGCCGTCGTGCCGGTCCATGCGTGGCTCTCGGACGCCTACCCGGAGGCGGGGGTGACCGGCAGCGTGTTCCTCAGCGCGTTCACGACCAAAACGGCGGTCTACACGCTCGCTCGGGGCTTCGCCGATTGGGAAATCCTCATCTTCCTCGGCGTCGTGATGGCCCTCTACGGCGTCGTCTTCGCCGTGCTCGAGAACGACATTCGCCGGCTGCTGGCCTACCACATCATCAGCCAGGTGGGGTACATGGTCGCCGCCGTGGGCATCGGCACGGAGACCGCCATCAACGGGGCCGCGGCCCACGCCTTCGCGCACGTGCTGTACAAGGGGCTGCTGTTCATGGGCGCCGGCGCCGTCATCTACGCCACCGGACGCCGCACCCTCACCGCCCTCGGAGGCATCTCCGACCGGATGCGGCTGGTGGTCGTGCTCTACATGGTCGGCGCGTTCGCCATCTCCGCCTTCCCGCTCTTCAGCGGCTTCGTCTCCAAGTCCGTGGTCATCTACGCGGCGGAGAAGGAGCACCTCGAACTGACCGTCGCCCTCCTCTACCTGGCGTCCATCGGAACGTTCCTCCATACCGGACTGAAACTGCCCTACTTCACGTGGTTCGGCCCCAGGCGGAACGACGTGCACGTCGGCCCCGTGCCGCCTGGCATGATTGCGGCGATGGTGCTCGCTGCAGCGCTGTGCATCGGCATCGGGGTCTACTACCCCGCGTTGTACAACCTGCTCCCGTACCCCACCACGTTCGAGCCTTACACCGCCGACCACACTGTGCATACGCTCCAACTGCTCGGCTTCACGGCCATCGGCTTCTGGCTCCTGCGGGGGCGGCTCGGCGGCGAGGCGACGATCACCATCGACGCCGACTGGTTCTACCGGAAGGCCCATACTCCCGTTCGCGTGCTCGTGCAGCAGCCGCTCGAGGCCGTGTTCTCGTTCTTCGAGCGCGTCGTCGGCGCGTTGTCCCAACGGCTCATCACCATGGCGACCGCCCCCACGACGGGGTTCTCGGGGCTCCTGAACCTGCTGAGCTATGCCCGGCGTCACGGGCCCGACGCCGCGCTCGCCTTGCTGGCGCGGCCGCCTCTTGGCTTCGCGCTCGCCGCCGTGCTCGTAACCATTGCCGTCGTGCTGCTGCTCGGCGGCGGCTGACCCGCCGGGTCGCCGGCTCAATCTGCTACACTCCTCCCGCCTCTACACGGAGGAGAGCGGCGATATGGGAGTACCCGCCTCGCAGGCTTGGACCGTGGCGTCGTACGTGCTGAAGCAGCGGCTTCTGCGCCGCGAGCGTTACCCGCTCGTGCTCATGCTGGAGCCGCTGCTCCGCTGCAATCTCGCCTGCGCGGGCTGCGGAAAGATCCAGTACCCGCCCCACGTGCTTCGGCGCGCCCTCACCGTCGAACAGTGCCTCGCTGCGGTCGACGAGTGCGGCGCGCCCATCGTCAGCATTCCCGGCGGCGAACCGCTGCTCTACCCCCACGTTGGCGAACTCGTTGAGGAGCTCGTCCGGCGCAAGAAGTACGTCTACCTGTGCACCAACGCGCTCCTGCTCAAGGAGCGGTTGGAGGAGAACGTCTTCGCGCCCTCCAAGCGCCTCACGTTCAGCGTCCACATGGACGGACTGCGCGCGGAGCACGACGCCTCCGTCTGCCGCGACGGTGTGTACGACATCGCCGTCGACGCGATCCGCGAGGCCGTGCGCCGCGGTTTCCGCGTAACCACCAACACCACCCTCTTCAACACCTCCGAGCCCCTGCGCGTCCGGGAGTTCTTCGACGCCATGATGGACGTGCAGGTGGAGGGGATGATGGTGTCCCCCGGGTTCGTCTACGAGCACGCGCCCGACCAGGAGGCGTTCCTGGCCCGCGAGCAGACGCGCCGCCTGTTCTCTCAGGCTCTTACCAATCGTAAGAAGCGCTGGAAGTTCAACCAGTCGCCGCTCTTCCTGCAGTTCCTCATGGGGAAGCGCGAGTTCGAGTGCACGCCCTGGGGCAATCCGCTCTACACCATCTTCGGGTGGCAGCGGCCGTGCTACCTGCTGCAGGACGGCTATGCCCGCACCTTCCGCGAGCTGATGGACGACACCGACTGGGGCGACTACGGCAGGGCGAGCGGCAACCCCGGTTGCCGGGACTGCATGGTGCACTCCGGCTACGAGCCGTCCGCCGTTCACGCGACGTTCGCGACGTGGCGCGGCTTCCGCGACGCCGCGTCGGCTGCGCTCACCGGCAGGCTGTAGGCGATGTCCGAACAGGAGCAACCGCGCTGGTCCGCGTCGGGCCGCGAAGACGGCGTCGCCGCGCTCGTCGAGTCCGCCTTCCACTTCCGGGGAGACGTGACGGTGCGGATGACCGGCGGGCGCGAGGCGACCGGCTATCTCTTCAACCGTGATTCGGGGCGCAGGCGGAACGGCGGCCATGCTCCGGCTTTCGCGCAGTTGTTCGAAACGGCGACCGGCCGCGAGGTCGCGCTCCCTTACGCGGAGATAGAAGATATCCTGTTCACCGGACGCCCCGGCGGCCGGGCGCCGACCGGCGGGTCCTCCTCGGGAGAGTAGCCGTGCACGCGAGCGACGCTTCCTTCGCCATTCTGACCGTGGCGCCGACGGCCCGAGAGCTCGGTGGCCTGCAGGCGGGCGCGGCGTCTACGGCGTCCACCCGCGCAGGCGTCGTGGGGATCGGCAAGGACGCGGGCGAGCGCACCGCCGGACTGTTGAACGGCGCGCCGTGCCGGGTCCTTCTCTCCCTGGGGTTCGCTGGCGCTCTCGACCCTCATCTGCAGCCCAGCGACCTCGTCGTGGCGAATATGTGCCTCCACGGCTCCAGCGCGGCCTTGTCGGCGGGCGCGCTCGCCTCCCGTGCAGTCGTGCTCCTGCGCCAGGCCGGCGTCTCCACCGTTGAGGGGGGAGTGCTGACGGTCGACGAGCCGCTCCTGACGCCGCAGGCAAAACGTCGCGCGCACGGAGGGAGCGGCGCCCTCGTAGTCGACATGGAGGGCCACTGGATCGCCGCCGCCGCCGCCGCGCGTGGCGTGCCGTTTATCGCCGTGCGCGCAGTCCTCGATGAGGCCGAGTTCGAACTTCCGGGGTTCGTCGGCACCATCATCGCTGACCAGGGAAGGCGGGAGTGGGCGCACGCGATGCGCGGACTGCGGGACTGCTCGGCGGCCCGGGGACTCCTGCCGCTGGCCCTGCGCTCTCGCAGGGCGGCGCTCGCGCTGCGGCGCGCGGCGCAGAGCATCCTCCCAGCGCTCGCGCAGGCATGACCCGCGCGCTCGTAACCGGCGCATCCGGCTTCATCGGTGGGCGCGTTGTGGAAGCCGCGCTCCGAAGAGGGTGGGACGTCGTGGCGCTGGTCCGGGACGCGCGCGCTTACCGCGCGTCTGTGGCGAACGGGTCTTCCTCCGAGCGCGTCGTGGTCGCGGAGGGCGACGTGCGCGACAGGGCCTCCATCCGGGCTGCGATGGAGGGATGCTCCATCGTCATGCACGTCGCTGGCGTGTACAGCTTCAACCCGGCGGACGCGGGCCTCATGCGCGACGTCAATGTGGGAGGCTCGGAAAACGTGCTGCGCGAGGCCGCGGCGCTCGGCGTCGAGCGCGTTGTCTATACCAGCACTGTTGGGTGCACGGCCTTCCGCGACGATGGGCTGGCGACGGAGCGCGACGTCGCCGGGCCGGAGGAGATGCGCGGCCCCTACAAGCGCTCGAAGTTCGAGGCCGAGCGGCTCGTTCGGCGGAGGGCCGCGCAGGGCGCCCCGGTCGTCATCGTCTGTCCAACCGCGGTGATAGGCCCGGGAGATGCAAGACCGACGCCAACCGGCAGGATAGTGCTGGACTTCATGCGGGGCCGGCTTCCGGCCTACCTCGACACCGGGCTGAACTTCGTCCACGTGCGGGACGTTGCGGAGGGCCACGTGCTCGCGGCGGAGCGCGGCGAGCCGGGCGCCCGCTATCTGTTGGGCGCCGTCGACGGCAACCTCACGCTCGCGGAGGCGTTCGACATCCTCGCGAGCATCGTCGGCAGGCCGGCGCCGAAAGTGCGGCTGCCGTATACGGCGGCGCTTGCCGCGTCGTGGGCGAGCGTCGCCGTTGGCAAGGCGCTGCCTCGCTCTCCCGTCATTCCGCCGGAGGCAGTGCGGATGGCGGCCCGGCGGATGTGGGTCGATCCCTCATGGAGCGTTCGCGAACTGGCTCTCCCGCAGACGCCCGCTGTCCAGACGTTCCGCGAGGCCGTCGACTGGTTCGCGCGCCATTTGTCTATGGGCGGTCGGCGGGTGGTAGACTAACCCGCCAATCGCGCAGGCTGCGCGCCCGCCGGCGCTGGGCGAGCTGACCAACAACCCACGGCGCGACGCGGCAACGGACCTTGGCGCAAGCGAGCGAACACCTCAGCATCCATCACCGC
>DAOUKL010000042.1:0-15524 GCA_034421335.1 Dehalococcoidia bacterium
CCCCCCCCCCCCCCCCCGTGGGGGAGGGTTGGGGAGAGGGCCGAGTACAGCGGACGGCATATGTCATTCCTGCGGAAGCAGGAACCTCGTTCTGACCACGCCCCTCCGCAGCGCGATTCCTGCTTCCGCAGGAATGACGGGAGGGAGTCACCGCAACAGGCGCTGCTCGCCAGGGGCCTTCACCCAGACGCGGCCATCGCGAACCTCCGTCTCGAAACTGCGGGCGTCCCACGTGTACCTGTCGAGGCATTCGCCGGTCTTGATGTCGAACACGGCGCCGTGGAGGGGGCACACGACCTCGCCGGGGTCGATGGCACCGAAGCTCAACATCGCTCCCTCGTGCGGGCAGTAGTTGTCGAGGGCGCCCGTCTGCGCGCCGTCCCAGAACACCGCAATCTCGTGGCGGCCCATCCGGGGATGCTCGAACTCGAACGCCATCGCGCCCCTGCTCTGCAGTTCTTCGAGCGAGCAGAGGTCGAACTCGTCAGGCGACGCGGGGCTGCTCACGGGCTACTGGATCTCGATGAGGGGTTGGCCGGCGTTCACCGCCTGCCCCTTCTTGACCTTCACGTTCTTCACCAGGCCGGCCTTGGCCATGCGGACGCTCTGCTCCATCTTCATCGATTCGAGCAGGCAGATCTCCTCGCCGACCTCCATCTGCTGGCCCTTCTTCACCGTGATTTCGACAATCTTGCCAGGCAGCGGGCAGCGGATCACCCGCTCGTCCCCCTGGGTCAGCCCCCGAAGCCCCGGCAATTCGGCTTTCGGCGCCGCCTTGCGCGGCGACGGCATCGCCTCGTCGCCCGGACTGCCGATCTCCACGAGGAACGTCTCGCCGTCGACGGTCACCTCGACGGGGCTCTGGTACGTGTCGCCCACTTCGACGGCGTACCACTCGTCGTTGACCTTCACGCGCAGGCGTTTCACTAGAGCGCTCCGTTGCTGAGCCGGTTCACCATGGCCATGCGCCGACTGTACATTCGCCACTTGCTCGGGGACTGGTCTTCCGCCCGCTGCTGGCCCAGCGCCATCGCCAAGGCTATAGCAGCGACGATGCGCTTGTCCTGCGACGGCGGCTCATCGAGCATCCGCTCAAGGAAACCGTTGTCGAACGCCCCGCCCCTGAAGTCCGCGTGGGCCAGCACGCGCTTCACCAGCGGGATGTTCACCACCAGCCCCTCGATGCGGAACTGGTCGAGGGCCGCTTCCATGTTCGCTATCGCCGTCGCCCGGTCCTTCCCCCGCACGATGAGTTTGGCCATCATGGACTCGTAGTACGGCGACACCTCGTAGCCCTCGTACAGGGCGCTGTCGACCCGCACGTTGAAGCCGCTCGGCTCCGTGAGCCCGGCGACCGTCCCCGCCGTCGGCAGCAGCATCACCGGGTCTTCCGGGTAGATGCGCGCCTCGATGGCGGCGCCGTTCTGCACGATCTCCTCCTGCTCGATGCTCAGCGGCTCGCCGGCGGCGATACGCAGTTGGAGTTCGACGAGGTCGAGGCCGGTTACCATCTCGGTCACGGGATGCTCCACCTGCAGCCGGGTGTTCATCTCGAGGAAGTAGAAGTGTTCGCCGTCGCCGTCGAGCAGGTACTCGATGGTCCCGGCGTTGGTGTAGCCGATGGCCTTCACGAGCCGCACCGCGGACTCCAGCAGCGCCTCCTTGACGTGGGGCGCGAGCTTCGGGCAGGGCGTCTCCTCTATCACCTTCTGATTGCGGCGCTGCACCGAGCAGTCGCGCTCGAACAGGTGCACGGCGGCGCCGTGCGAATCGCCGAACACCTGCACTTCCACGTGCGACGCGCGCTCGACGCGGCGCTCGATGTACACGCGGCTGCTCCCGAACGCTCCCTGCGCCTGCGACCGCGCGCGCTCGAGCGCCAGCAACAGTTCGGACGGGCTCCGCACGAGCCGGATGCCCATGCCGCCGCCGCCGTCGGCCGCCTTGATCATCAGCGGGTAGCCGATCTCCTCGGCGGCGGCCTCCGCCTCGGAGTCCTCGATCTCCCCGTCCGTGCCGGGGATCACCGGCACGCCGGCCTCCCTGGCGAGCTTGCGCGCCATCACCTTGTCGCCCATCTGCTGGATGACCTTCGACGACGGCCCGATGAACACGAGCCCCGCCTCCTCGACGGCCTCGACAAACGCCGGGTTCTCGGAGAGAAACCCATAGCCGGGGTGAATGGCCTGCGCCTTCACGCGGCGCGCGGCCTTCAGGATCGACTGGATGTTGAGGTACGACTCCGCGGCGGGAGAGTCGCCGATGTGCACTGCGCGGTCGGCCATCCGCACGTGCAGCGCCTTCTCGTCCGCGTCGGAGTACACCGCCACGGCCTCGATGCCGAGCCTCTGGCAGGTGCGTATGACCCGGCAGGCGATCTCGCCCCGATTGGCGACCAGCACGGTGGAGAACATCGCCGCCTAGTTTAGCAGCCCCGGTCCGACTCC
This sequence comes from Dehalococcoidia bacterium, assembly GCA_034421335.1. Taxonomy (GTDB): domain Bacteria; phylum Chloroflexota; class Dehalococcoidia; order Lucifugimonadales; family Australimonadaceae; genus S5-327. The sequence continues at coordinate 2,448 of DAOUKL010000042.1, forward strand.
TCCCCGGATGGGGACACAGAAAGGGCCCCCGCCGACACCGGGGGCCCTGCGATCACTGCGCTATCCGTCGTGGGGGCGGGCTAGCGGTAGCCCCCGCGGTCCTCGCGAGGGCGCGCCTCGTTCACGTTGAGGGTCCGGCCCGAGAGGTCGGCCCCGTTCAACCCGGCGATGGCGCTCTGGGCCTGCGCCGAGTCCTCCATCTCCACGAAACCGAAACCGCGGGACTTGCCCTGGTTGTAGCGGTCGGTGACGACGCGCGCTTCCTTCACCTCGCCGTACTGTTCGAACGCGGCTCGAAGCTCGTCGTCGTCGGTGCTGTAACTGAGATTTCCTACGTAAATCCGCATCTGCGAAGCTCCTTCTGCGCTATCCCAAACAACTCGAAGGAGCCTCTACCGCATGCGTGTCGGGCCATGAGGAACATCCTGGCTGCCGCTCAAGCTCTGGGGAATCGCCGATAAGTATCGCACGGACGCGCGCAGTCGACAAGCCGCCCTCGACGCTAGCGCACGAGCAGCGAAATAGCCGCAACCACGATCACCGCCTCCACGATGACCACGAACGCCTTGTCCGAGACGCGGTTGACGATCATGCCGCCCACGTACGCCCCCGCGATCATCACGACCCCCAGCGCAATCGCCAGCGCGAGGCCTCCCCCGTCCAGCAGCGCGTACGACCCGTACACTCCCGCCTTCACGATGTTGATGAGCGTCATCGCCGACGCCATCGTCCCCACGAACGCTCCTCGCCGGAGTCCGTACGCCAGGAAGAACGACGCGCCGAACGGCCCCGCGCCGCCGAAGATCGCCGAGAGGAAACCCTGTCCAGCGCCGACGCCGACGAATATCCGCGCGGGAAACGGCGTCTGGCGCGCGAGCGGCGAATGCCGGTAGGCCACCACCAGCAGCAGGAAGACCGCCAGCCCCTTCTGCAGCAACTCCGCCGGGGCGTTGGCGAACACCACCGCTCCCAGCACCGCCGCCGGAAGCGCCCCAACCATGAACCAGCGCACTACCCGCCAGTCGATCAGCGCACGGTTCACCCATACGCGCGACCACGTCTGCATCATCACCGCGAGCGTTACGATGGGCACCGCATCCCGGATCCCCACGGCGAAGGTGAGCACCGGGATCATCATGATTGCCGTCCCTATCCCCGCCATCCCTCCGACAATCGCGGCGACGAACGCGGCGACTCCCAGCGCTGCCAGCACCACGGGGTCCATGTCAGGCGGCGCGCTCGGGCGTGGGCATGATGACGGCGATGGGCATGACGAATGAGGGGCGCGGGCCGCCGCCCATCGTACCGCACGGCGCCGGCGCGCGCCGCTTCCGCCCCGCCGTTGACCGCGCGCGCCGTCCGGCGTACGTTCTCCGTTGGAATCTCGCCGTCATTCCCGCGAAGGCGGGAATCTCGCGCCCCCTCCGCCCTTCAGGCATCTCTCCCATAGGAAGGCGCGGGCCGGCTGGGGATTATTGGGGGAGGCAGGCGCCTCTACGGCGCAGTAGTGAAGCTCACAATTATCGTCCCCGCCTTCAACGAAGAGGCTTACTTGGCCTCGACCCTGGACTCAGTGCAGACTGCCGCAGCGCATCTGCGGACTCGCGCCGACGTGGTAATCGACACGGTCGTCGTCGACAACAACAGCCAAGATGAGACCGCATCTGTCGCCCGGAGCAAGGGGGCGACGGTGGTGTACGAGCCGGTGCAGGGCATCGCGCGAGCCCGGAACGCCGGAGCGCGTCATGCGAAGGGCAACGTGCTCGTGTTCGTCGACGCGGACGTGACCATGCCGCACACGCTCCTCGATGCGATTCACGCGGCAATGAGCGACCCGGACTGCATCGGAGGCGGCGTGGACGTCGATTACCGACCTCAGCGTCGCCTCATCAGGCTCCATCTGCGCGCTTGGCGTCTCCTCGCCCGCCTCACGGGAATGGTCCAAGGCGCCGTACAGTTCTGTCGCAAGGGCGTCTTTGAGCAGGTCGGAGGCTATGACGAGAAGGCGTGGATCGGCGAGGATGTCGCTTCTGCCGGAGCCTCGGACGGTTCGCCAGGAGAAGGCGTCTCAAAGTCAGGTTCATACAGAGCCCACGTGTGCGACCCTCCTGCCGTCGCTTCGACAAGTGGCCGGTGTGGAAGATCCTGATTTGGACCAACCCCCTCTTCATCGCATTATTCCGACGAAGGAAGGCGGTCTGGGGAGGCTGGTACTCGCACGCCGTGCGGTAGACGGCGAGGGACGACCCTCGCAAAGAAGCGGCGCCCCAAGCAAGGTGGGAAACGAGGCGGCGCCCCGCCGTTGACCGCGCGCGCCGTCCGGCGTACGTTCTCCCTAACGGAGGAACGCCCATGACCACCGAACAGACCGGACGCGAGATGGAAGCTATGGACCTGCTCCTGCAGGAGGTGCGCGACCGCAACGCGATGCCCCTGTGGGAGGTCAACGCCCAGCGCGGAAGACCCACCGTGCAGCCGTTCTTGTGGCGCTACGCCGACTACCGCGACCTGCTGTACAGGGCCGCGAACCTCGTGCCCATGGAACTCGCCGAGCGGCGTGTGTTCGTGTTCTCCAACCCCGGCATCGAACGCCACGCGGCGACCTCCACCCTCTACGCCAACCTCCAGATCATCAAGCCCGGTGAGATAGCCCCCTCGCACCGCCATTCGCCCTCCGCGCTCCGTCTCATCATCGAGGGACAGGGCGCCTACACCGCCGTCAACGGCGAAAAGTCCTACATGGACCCCGGCGACTTCGTCACCACGCCCAGCTGGACCTGGCACGACCACGGCAACGAGGGCGACGTGCCCATGGTGTGGCTCGACGGGCTCGACGTCCCCTTCGTCCAGACCCTCGACGCCAACTTCTACGAGCAGTACCCCGAGCATTCCCACCCGCTCACCAAGCCGAACGATATGTCCCTGCGGCTCTACGGCGCCGGCAGCCTCAAGCCCACGTGGACGCAGCACGACGAACCCCACTCCCCCATCCTCAACTACAAGTTCGTCCACACGTACGAGACGCTCAAAGCCCTCGCCGGGGAGTCCGACGGCAGCCCCTACGACGGCATAACCGTCGAGTTCACCAACCCGCTCACCGGCGGGCCGGCCATGCCTACTATGGCCTGCTTCGCCACTCTCCTCGAAGCCGGACGACGCACGCAGGCCCACCGCCACACCGGAGGCGTGGTGTACCACGTCATCCAGGGCAGGGGAAACTCCATCATCGCCGGGCAGCAGTTCAACTGGGGGCCGAAAGACACGTTCGTTGTCCCCTCGTGGCACATCCACGAGCACGCCGCCGAGGAGGAGTCCGTGCTCTTCTCGTACACCGACAGCCCCGTGCTGCAGGCGCTCAGCCTCTACCGCGAAGAGGCCGTGGACCCGCCCCACCAGGAGATTACGGGCGCGTTCGCCTAGCCCCTGGGCTTCTCTCCTCCGCGGAGGGAACGCCTAACCCCACACGGCCTCGGCTGTTTCGAGCAGCGCCTCGAGCTTGCGCCACTGCACATCCGGGTCAAGCGGCGTCCCGGCGCCGCTGGCGAACCCGCATTGCGGGCTGATGGCGAGTTGGCTCACGTCGATGTACGCCGACGCCTCGTCGATCCGCCGCTTCAGGTCGTCCACCCGCTCGACGTCCGTGCTCTTCGTCGTCACCAGCCCCAGCACGACGGTCTTGTCCTTCGGCACGAACCGCAGCGGCTCGAAGCTCCCCGACCGCTCGCTGTCGTATTCCAACAGCAGACGCTTATGGCGCAGGCCGGTGAAGAGCCGCTCGGCTATCGCGTCGTAGAACCCCTCGCGGTGCCATTGGGGGGTCATCTTGCCGGTGGCGGGGTCGATGGCGCGGGAGTTGCCGCGGCAGACGTGGATGCCGAACGTAACCCCGTCCATGCCCTCTATCACCCGGTTATCCGCCTCTATCGACCGCGCGAGGTTTTCGTCCGGGTCCTCGCCCCGGGCGCGCATCCGCTCGAGCGACGGCCCGTCGACGTAAGCGGTGTAGCCCGGAGCGTCGATGTGCACGTACGGGCAACCCGCCTCGATCACCTGGCGCACCATCTCGCGCTCGATCTCCGCAACGTGGGCCGTGAAGTCGCCCAGCCCGTCGTACACCCCGGCCGACGCCTGCCAATCGAAACGCTGCGCGACCCGGTCGGGCCCGATAAGCGTCACCTTCGCCGGAACGCTCGCCACCCCCGCCACGAACCGGTACTCCTCCAAGGGGAGGTTGCGGGTAAGGCGCAGACGCTCCGACGCCGGACGGCGCGTCACCACCGGCGGGCCAGCCACCTCCGGGCCGGACTCGACCCGCTGCTGGCGGTCCGACCGGTTGCCCTCCTGCCAGCGCCGGTACTCTTCGTCGCTCTCCGGGACCTCGTAACCGGAGACGGCGCCGCCGAAGCTCTCCTGGAAGTTCCGCCGCCGGAACTCCCCGTCGTTCACCACCGGAAACCCGATGCGCTCCTGCTGCGCCACGACTTCCCTGACGAGCGCATCCTCCAATTCGGCAAGCTCGGCCCGCGACGCCTCGCCCGCGTCGACCCGCGCGTGCATGTTCAGCAACTCCCGGGGACGCACGAGACTCCCGATGTGGTCCACCCTCAAATCGTCAAGAGGCCCTGTCGCCATCAGTTCCCTCCTTCGCGGGTATGCCCGCCCGTCTCGCGCATTCTAGCCCTTCCGCCGGCAGCTTCCGCGCGCGGCGGTTGCGCGCCCGCGACGGCGGCGTAAGATAGCGGCGAAATGAGCAGCCTCACCCTCGAAGAGCACCTCGCCGTTCCCTACCGGCTCGTCATGGAGTCCTTCTGCGACGCCGACGGCGAGTGGCGGCGGCGAGCGTCCTACCCCGAACTTCCAGGGTGCGAAGTGGTCGGCGACTCCCCAGTCGACATCATCGAGGAACTCGACGACCTGCGCGAGCGCCTCATCAACCGGCTCGTACGCGAGGGACGCCCCGTGCCCACTCCCCGGCCGCCTCTGCGCTCCAGGCCCCCCGTTCTCGACAAGGACCGCCTGGAGTTCATCCGCTACCTCGTGCGGGAAGGCAAGATCTCGGAGGGCTAGCCCGCTCCTCCACGGAGGCCCCCATGCTCACCCAGGAAGAGAACGACCTCCTCACCAAGGTTGGCCCGGGAACGCCCATGGGCGAGCTCGCCCGCCGCCTCTGGGTCCCCATTCTCCTCGCCGACGAACTCCCCGCCCCCGACTGCGACCCTGTACGCGTCCGCATCCTCGGCGAAGACCTCGTCGCCTTCAAGGACACCCAGGGGCGCATCGGCCTGCTCGAGGCGTGGTGCCAGCACCGAGGCGCCGACCTCTTCTTCGGGCGCAACGAAGGGTCCGGCCTCCGCTGCGTCTATCACGGTTGGAAGTACGACGTCGACGGCGTGTGCGTCGACGTCCCCAACGCCCCCGAGGGCGCGACGTTCAAGGACAAGATCGCCGCCCGCGCCTACCGGGCCGTCGAGCGCGGCGGCCTCATATGGGCCTATCTCGGCCCGCGCGACAACACCCCCGACTTCCCGGAGATGGAGTGGACGCGCGTCCCCGACAGCCACCGCTACATCTCCAAGATGTTCCTCGAATGCTCGTACCTCCAGTCGATGGAGGCCGACATCGACTCCAGCCATCTCGGCTTCCTCCACAGCTTCGTCAAGTCCGGGACCGTCATAGAGGGGCGGACCAATGGCATCGAAGACCTCACCGCCGCCGACAAGGCGCCAGCCTGGTCGGTGACCGACACCGACTACGGCGTCATGCTCACCGCGCGCCGCGACGCCGGCGACAGCTTTTACTGGCGCGTCAACCAGTGGATGCTTCCCTTCTTCACCATCATCGCCGCCCGCCCCGGCGACACCGTCCTCTGCCAGGTGAAAGTTCCCGTCGACGACCACCACGCCGTCGCCTTCCGCGTGCGATGGCACGCCGACCGCCCTCTGACGCCGGGCGAACTCTCCACCTTCCGCGACAAGGGCGTGCTCTTCCCGGAACTGATCCCCGGCACGTTCACCACGAAGGAGAACCGCTCGAACGACTACTTGATCGACCGGGCGACGCAGCGCAACTACTCCTTCACCGGCATCAAGTCGATCCCCGCGCAGGACTTCGCCGTGACCGAACGACAGTACGGGCTGTCGATATCGGACCGCACCCGGGAACGCCTCGTGAGCAGCGATACCGCGATCATCCAGGTGCGCCGCCGCCTGCTCCGCTCCGTCCGCCAGGTGATGGAGGGGCAGGAGCCCCCCGAGGCCAAGAACGGCGCCGCGTTCAGCGTCCGCTCGCTCGATCTCGTGCTGCCGAAAACGGTCCCCTTCGAGGACGGCGCGCGGGACTATATGGTCTCCCGGGTATAGCCACGCCGCAAAATTTGCTCCGCACAAGAAACAGCGTGGGGGTGCGCCGCCCCGAAATCCTGTTGTACTATTAACGCCAAGCGTTGCCATCGCGGGCCCGGAGCGACGAGTCGGACGAGCCGCAAAACCACTCTCGGCAACCACATGAGCAAGGAGTAACAGATGTTCAATTTGCGAATGAAGCACGGGCTCTTGATGGCGATGGCGGTTCTGGCCGTAGGCGCCTTCGCCGCCTGCGCCGGAGGCGACTCTGAAGAACTCGACGCCGCCAACGCCCGGGCCGACGCCGCCGAGGCCAAGGTCGCCGAGCTCGAACAGACGATCAGCAGCGGCACAGCGATGTTCGAGGACCTCCAAAAGCAGCTTGAGGAAGCGAAGATGATGGCTGGCCCCGCCGAGGGCAGCCGCATCGAACGGGTGCGTGAGCGCGGCGTGCTCATCTGCGGCAGCAGGCACGACGTCGCCGGCTACGGCGCCCTCGACGACTCCGGCCGCAACATCGGGTTCGACATCGACCTCTGCCGCGCAGTCGCCGCCGCCGTCCTCGGCGATGGCGAAGCCATCGAGGTCCGCCCCTTCACCGCCGCCGAGCGCGGCCCGGCCCTGCAGGCCGCCGAGATCGACATGATGGCCCGCACCGTAACCTGGACCACCTCCCGCGACGCGCAGTGGGGCGACTACACCTACACGACGTTCTACGACGGGCAGGGCTTCATGGTGCCCGCGGACCTCAACGTGTCCTCGGCCCACGAACTCAGCGGCGCAGCCGTCTGCGTGATCGCCGGCACAACCACCGAGCTCAACATGGCCGACTTCTTCCGCCAGAACAACTACGACTACAACCCGAACGTGTTCGAGGAGAACGACGCCGCCCGTCAGGCCTACCTGGAAGGCGCCTGCGACGTGTTCACCAACGACCGCTCGCAGTTGGCCGCCATCCGCAGCACGTTCGACGACCCCGGCGCCCACGTCATCCTCCCGGAGACCATCTCCGAGGAGCCTCTGACCCCCGTGGTCCCGCACGGCGACACCCAGTGGTTCGACCTGGTCAAGACCATCATGGCCGGCCTCATCTACGCCGAGGCGTACGACATCACGAGCGACAACATCGACCAGGTGCTCGCGGGCGCAAACGCGAAGGCCCAACGCCTCCTCGGAGCGCCGGACACGAGCTTCGGGCAGGAGTCGCTCGGCCTCAGCCAGACCGTGATGCAGGACGTCCTCCGCGCCGTCGGCAACTACGGCGAGATCTACGACCGCAACCTCGGCCCCGACACTCCCATCAACCTGCCGCGGACGGGCCGCAACCGCCTCTGGACAGACGGCGGCCAGATCTACGCTCCGCCGCTGCGCTAACCCGCAGACCGACGCGGCGCACACGCGCATGCACGGAACGCCCCCTCCCGCGAACGGGAGGGGGCGTTCTCATGTAGCCGGCGCAGTTACGCGCAGATTGAGCATGGAGTAAACTGCCCGCGCCATGATGCGGCTCCTGCAATACCAGGGAATCCCTCTCTGGCGGAACGTCGTCTTTCTCCAGTTCACCCTGCAGATAGTCTCCGCCGTCCTCGTCCTCTCCTTCCTCGCCTTCTTCTTCACCAACCTCTTCCGCGAGATCGACCAGCGCGAGATCCCCTTCGGGTTCTCCTTCCTCGACCGCTCCACCGGCATCCCCATTGGCGAGACGCTCATCCGCTACAGCCCGGAGGACTCCTACCGCTACACCCTCTTCGTCGCGTTCCTCAACACCGTCAAGGTCGCCTTCGTGGGCGTCTTCTTCGCCACGGTTGTCGGCATCATCGTCGGCGTCGCCCGTCTTTCGCCAAACTGGCTGCTCAACCGCCTTGCTCTCGTCTATATCGACGTCTTCCGCAACATCCCGCTCCTCGTCCAACTGCTCTTCTGGTTCTTCATCGTGCTCGCCCTTCCCCCCATCAGGGAGGGCTACGTCCTGGGCGACGCCTTTTATCTGAGCAACAGCGGCTTTGCGATGCCGTGGCTCACCCCCCAATCCAACTTCTGGCCGTGGGTCATCGCCGCCACTCTCGGCATCGCCCTCGCCGTCTACGTCAGCCGCGCCCTCGAACGACGGGGCGCCGAAGCCGGGAAGCCGAGCCACTCGCTCCTCGCTTTCTTCGCCATCGCCGTCGGCATAACGGGCGTAGGACTCCTCGCCTTCACTCCGCTCGACATCACCGTGCCGGAGCCGCAGGGAAGGTTCGGGCGCCTCGACGGGGGAACGCAGGTTAGCGGCAGCTTCGTCGCCCTCCTCATCGGCCTCGTCGTGTACACGTCGTCGTTCATCGCTGAAATCGTCCGCGCCGGCATCCAGTCCGTCAGCAAGGGGCAGACCGAAGCCGCGCGCTCCACCGGACTGAACGGAACGGCGTCCCTCAGGTTCGTCATCTTCCCCCAGGCGCTGCGGGTGATCATTCCCCCGACCATCAGCCACTACCTGAATCTGACCAAGAACTCGAGCCTTGCGGCGGCCATCGGCTACCCCGACATGGTGAGCGTCGCCACCACCCTCACCCAGACTGCGCCCGCCGTCTCGCTCATCGGCATCGTCATGGTCTCCTACCTGGGCCTCAGCCTCTTCTACGCGCTGGTAGGCAACATCTACAACCGCCTTATCCGCTACAAGGCCCTGTGACGCGCCGATGACCACCACCGCAGAACGCTTCGGGCCCGCGCCCCCTCCCCCGGCATTCACCGTCGGCTGGCAGGGCTGGCTCCGCATGAACCTCTTCGGCGCCTGGTCCAGCGGCATCCTGACCATCGTTCTTGGCGTCGCGCTCTTTTTCGCCGCGCTGGGAGGCGTCCGCTGGCTGATCTTCACCTCCGACTGGGCGGTCATAACCGACCGCGTCCCGCTCTACGTCGTCGGGACCTATCCACGGGAGTACTACTGGCGCCCGGAGATTGCCCTGCTCCTCGTCAGCGGCCTGATGGGAATGGGATGGCGCACCTGGGGCGGGCCTGCGCGCGGCTTCGCCCTGGCCTTCGGCGCGCTCGTCTTCGTCGTGGCCCTCATCCCCTACCAGATGGACGTTCTCTACCGCGCCCTGCTGCTCGCCGTTCCCGCCGCCATCGCCGGCGGCTACTACTGCGCGCACTTCATTTCCGAACAGAGCCGCGCCAAGTGGTTCGGCATCGCCGGGGCCAGCGTCCTCATCGTCTCGCTGCTGGTGATAGCCGGATTCAGCCTGCCCGGCGTCGGCTCTCCACCCGGCTTTCACCCCGTAACCGAGTCGGAAGTCGGCGGCCTGATGCTCAACCTCCTCCTCGCCGCCTTCGGCATCATCGCTTCGCTGCCCATCGGCATCGCCCTGGCGCTCGGACGGCGCAGCCGCCTTCCCGTCCTCAGGTTCGCCTGCGTCGCCTTCATCGAGATCGTCCGCGGCGTCCCACTCATCACCCTCCTGTTTATGTCGCGCCACCTCCTCCCTCTCACCTTTCCGGAGAACATCGACGTCAGCCTGCTCTACCTCTCAGGCATCACCATCACCATCTTCAGCTCCGCCTACATGGCCGAGAACGTGCGCGGAGGAATGGCCGCCGTCTCCCCGCAGCAGTCACAAGCCGCAGCGGCCCTCGGACTCAAGCAGTGGCAGGCCACGCTTTTCATCACGCTCCCGCAGGGGTTGCGGAACATCATCCCCGCCATCGTGGGGCAGTTCATCTCCCTGTTCAAGGACACGAGCCTCGTCTTCATCATCGGGATGCTCGACCTCGTCGAAATCGGGCGGGCCGGACTCTCCGGGAAGATCGAGTATTCCGACAACGGCATGGAGGTCTACCTCTTCCTCGCGCTCGTGTTCTGGGTGTTCACCTTCAGCATGGCCTACATCAGCCGGCGCATCGAACGAACCCTCGGCGTCGGCCAGCGATAGCGCCCAAGGAGACCGCAATGCAGCACGACCAGCCCGCCGGCACGGACCAGCTGAGCAAGGACGACATCCTCGCGCTGCCCCTCGAGCAGCGGGACGACATCATCATCTACGAGGGCGTGCACAAGTGGTTCGGCAACTTCTGCGTGTTGAGGGACGTCAACGTGCGGATCAAGCGCGGGGAGGTCGTCGTCGTGTTCGGGCCGTCCGGCTCCGGCAAGTCGACCTTCCTGCGCACCATCAATCGTCTCGAACAGCACCAGCGCGGGCGCATCGTCGTCGACGGCATTGAGATGACCAACGACATCCGCCACCTCGACGCCATCCGCCGCGAGACCGGCATGGTCTTCCAGCAGTTCAACCTCTTCCCCCACATGACCGCCCTCGCCAACATCACGCTCGCCCCTATGCGCGTGCGCCACACTCCCCGCAGGGAGGCCGAAGAGGCCGCCATGCAGCTGCTCGAACGCGTCGGCATCCCCGAGCAGGCCGCCAAGTACCCCGCCGAACTCTCCGGCGGACAGCAGCAGCGCGTCGCCATCGCGCGCGCCCTCGCCATGCGCCCCGAAATCATGCTCTTCGACGAGCCCACCTCCGCCCTCGACCCCGAGATGATCAAGGAAGTGCTCGACGTGATGCGCGAGCTCGCCGCCTCCGGCATGACCATGGTCTGCGTCACCCACGAGATGGGCTTCGCCCGCGAAGTCGCCGACCGTATGGCCCTCTTCGACGAGGGCATGCTCCTGGAGACGGGCTCGCCCGACCAAATCTTCAACAACCCCCAAGAGGAACGCACCAAGATGTTCCTCGACCAGATCCTCTAGGCGTATGGCCCCCTCCCCCGAAGACGGGGGAGGGCTGGGGAGAGGGCAGCCCGCAGCACCCTTCCCCTCATTCCCGCGCAGGCGGGAATCCATCCGTGGCAAGCCTGTCGCACCACCCTCCGGCGTGTAGAATGAGCCCCCACGCGCAAACCCCGGAGAGTGTTATGCCTACGCCCAAGAAGAAGCCCGCAACCCTCGGCGCCCTCAAGAAGAGCGGCTACCGAGTCCTCCCCGTCCGCGAAGAACTCCGACGCAACCTCATCTCCCGCCTCGAAAAGGGAATCCCCGTGTTCCCCGGCATCGTCGGCTACGACGAAACCGTCATCCCCCAGGTCGAAAACGCCCTCCTCGCCGGACAGGACATCATCCTCCTCGGCGAGCGCGGGCAGGCCAAGTCCCGCATGATCCGCGCCCTCGTCGACCTCCTCGACGAGGAGATTCCCATCGTCAAGGGCAGCGAGGTCAACGACGACCCCTTCGCCCCCGTCTCGAAGTACGCGCAGGAGATCATCGCCGCCGAGGGCGACGACACGCCCATCGAGTGGGTCGGACGCGACCGCCGCTACGGCGAGAAGCTCGCCACGCCCGACATCTCCATCGCCGACCTCGTCGGCGACGTCGACCCCATCCGCATCGCCGAGGGACGCTACCTCTCCGACGAACTCGCCATCCACTACGGCCTCATCCCCCGCACCAACCGCGGCATCTTCTGCATCAACGAGCTCCCCGACCTCGCCGAGCGCATCCAGGTCGGCCTGTTCAACCTCATGGAGGAGCGCGACGTGCAGATCAAGGGCTACCGCGTCCGCCTTCCCCTCGATGTGTTTGTCGTCGCCAGCGCCAACCCCGAGGACTACACCAACCGCGGGCGCATCATCACCCCGCTCAAAGACCGCTACGGCGCCCAGATACGCACCCACTACCCCCAGGAGCACGAGCAGGAAATCGCCATCATGGAGGTCGAGCGAACGACCTTCCCCGACACCGAGGAGCGCGTCCGCGTGCCGCGCTACATCAAGGAGCTCCTCGCCGAGTTCACGGCGCTCGCCCGCCGCCACCCCGAAATCAACCAGCGCTCCGGCGTCAGCGTCCGCGTCTCCATCGCCAACTACGAGACCATCGTCGCCAACGCCCTCCGCCGCGCCATCGCCGAGGGCGAACCCCACGCCGCGCCACGCGTAACCGACCTCCCCTTCATGATTGCGTCCACGCTGGGCAAGGTGGAGCTCGAAACGATGGAGGAAGGCCGCGAGGAGAAGATACTGACCGACCTCACCCGAAAGGCCCTCCTCAACGTCTTCGACCGCTACTTCATCCCCTCCGAGTTCGACGACCTCGTGCTGGCGTTCGAGGCCGGCCAGACGTTCGACACCGGCGCCGACCTGCCGTCCCGCTCCTACGTCGACGCGCTCGGCGGCCTCGCCGCAGCCCTCGCCGAGGAGGACATCCCCCCGGAGGGACAGGACGGCGTGCTCGCCGGGGCCCTCGACAAACTCGGCGCCGGCGAAGAGAGCCCCGAGGTCGCATCCGCCGTCGAGTTCGTCCTCGAAGGCCTCCACCTCAACCGCCGCCTCAACCGCGACCAACTCGCCACCGGCTTCCGGTACCGGATTTAGGGCCAGAACCCCTCCTCCCGAGGGGGAGGGGCAGGGGAGAGGGCCGCGCGCGACAGCGCGCACTTCGTCGCCCGCGCAGGCGGGAATCCCGCCTTATGAACCAAGGGGATGGACGGCGCCGTGCGCCGCCGCGACGCCAAGCTCGTGGTGTAGCCCCTGCGCAGGGGGAACCGCGCCCCACTCCCCTTCCCCCTGGGAGTATCATGTTCTTAACCCCACACTCCCACTCGCACAGGACAACCACCATGACCGACGAACCGCAGTACGACGTCATCATCATCGGCGGAGGCGCCGCAGGGCTGGCGGCCTCCATCTACTCCGTCCGCGCCATGCTCAAGACCCTCGTGCTCGAGAAGCAGGCCGTCGGCGGGCAGATCCTCCTCACCGG
>DAOUKL010000043.1:0-2175 GCA_034421335.1 Dehalococcoidia bacterium
CGCGCCTCGCCCGCGGGCGTCAGCGCGGGGATGCGCCCGTCCGGCGGGTCCACCACCAGCGACGTGCGCCGCGTGCTGACGACCGTGGTGCCGAGGTCCAGCCAGATGCGCCATTCGTACGCGAGCCCCGACCCCTCGCAGGCGAAGAACTCCTCGGGACACTCTTCCCCGACGCGCGGATTCGGCCGGTCCCGGGCCGTGGCATACCGCTGCTCGAAGGCGGCCGCCTCCTCCTCGGTCAGCAGCGCCTGGCCGGCCAGCTCCTCGGGGCGCTCCATGGGCGTGACGGTGGCGAAGTACCAGATGCCCTGCAGATCGGGGTCGCCCCACGGCGTGCGAGCCGCCGTCGACGGACTGTCGGTCTGAGCGGCGGCCGGAGCGGCCGCGAGCAGGACGGCCGCGGCGATCGAGCACGACGCTCCCGCGAGGCGCGGGCGGCGGTTTACGCGGTTTCCCATGCAAGACCTCCCGATTCGCTACGGACCACGTTGTATACCACGAACAGCTCGCTCTCCCCATCGTCGGCAACGCATCCCTGCGCCCTGGATGCCCTCCTCCACGGACTACAGCGTTTGCACGTGCGGGTAGCTGACGATCTTGTCGTCGGAGGTCACGAGTGGGCTTCGGTGTACTCGGGCGGTCGCGACGATGATCTGGTCGGACGGGTCGCGATGGAAGACGCCTGGCAGGGACGTTGACTCGATGGCGATTTCTGGCGTGAGATCGAGGCGCGTGACGCCCGGGTAGCCAAGCGCTGTCCGAAACCACTCGGACAGTCCGACCGGCAAGGCAAGGCGTCCGTACTCGCACAGCTTCGCCACCTCCCAGCAGGAGATCGCGCTGACGCCGATCCGGTCGCCCTCACTGTCGGCTATCGCCTGCCGCTGAGTCTCGCCCAGTCGCGAAGGGTCGATCGTCCACCATACCCAGGCATGCGTATCCAGTACGATCACCCCTGGACCTCCCATTCACGCGCCGCAACTGAATCGAATGGACGATCGTATCGATACGGTTCCCCTCTCAACGGATAGCGGCCATCTGTCGGAGCGAGCCGCTTCACCGCCCATCTGAGCTCGGGTTCCAGCGTGAAGTGCTGCCCGTGCTTCAGAATGTAGATCCGAGGATGCGCGCCGCCGACATCGACGACGCGGTAGATCGACGCCTCCCGGCTTTCCAGGGCATCATGGGACCTCTGGCTGGACACCTTCAGTTGGTGCCAGGCGATGCTCGGCGACTCGGTACCCTTGACCTCGATTCTTTCGCTGCCCCCGTGGACGGAAACCCTGAGATCGGCGCCGGCCTCGTCCTCTTCGATCGTCACTTGGTCTCCGTACTTCTCGATGAGGTGCTTCTTCACGATGCGCAAGGCTCTCTGCTCGGTCGTGAGGCCCTCGATGGCCTCGCGCTCCGAGTCGGTGAGGGTGACGGGTATCGATGAGTACAGTTCCGAGGAGCCCGCTACCGACCCGGTTTGCGGGCCGGAGCGATCAGGCGGCAACGCCGGCGTCGCGCCCCGCCGATCACCCGGCCGTCTCTTCAGCGATCTGAGCTGCTCCGCCCGTTTCATCGCTTGGCTCCTCTGGGATGCCCGGGTTGGCGCATCGTCCTCAGGATCGGCGATCAGTTGGAACTGCCCTCGTCCTACCCGCCACGCCCTGGGAGCGACCCCTTTCTTCACGTAGTCTCCCATTCCTGCGCCATCTCTCGAAACGCTGGAATTGTACGGAAGGACGTTGATGGTGTTCGCTCTGAACGACCCCTCGAGATGCTCGATGAGGTGCCCAATCCTCCAGGTGCGGGCAATCAGCCTCCGCCGGCGCAGGTCCTCGACGTGTTCCCAGAAGGTAGTTCGTGTCCCGGTCACAGGCGCCTCCCGTTGTTGAATAGGTGTTCAATTATACCTGTTCTGTTCTAGTTGTCAAGCCAGGACCAAGCGGCGCTCGGCCGAACTGCAACGGGAACGCGGCCGGAAACGGGGGGGGGACGCCTGCCGCTCCCTCAGAACCGGAACAGGCGGTTGAACTTGACGATCAGCGCCCGGTTCTGGAGCACGGGCATGCGGGGCGTCAGCGTGTCGCGCTGCTCGTTGTATACCACGAACAGCTCGCTGCCCGGCTGGTACTCCCAGCGCAGCCGGACGTTGGCGCCCAGCGAGTTGTTGGTGGAGTTGTACTG
>DAOUKL010000044.1:0-95757 GCA_034421335.1 Dehalococcoidia bacterium
CGGCCAGACTGAAGCCGAAGACGCGCGAATAGAAGTACAGCTCCGCTTCCAGCGCCCGCTTGATGTTCTCCGACCGGCGGAAGCCGTGCTGTTCGCCCTCAAAGGGAACGTAGGCTGTGGGCAGGCCCTTGGCGCGCACCGCCTCGAACATCACCTCCGCCTGGTTGGGCGGCACTATCTCGTCCTCCAGTCCTTGCAAGAGCAACAGAGGGCATGACAGCAGTTCGGTATGGTGAATGGGCGAGCGCTCCTCGTAGAGGCTGCTGCATTCGGGGTACGGCCCCACCAGAGCATCCAGGTAGCGCGACTCGAATTTGTGGGTTTCCCGGGCCAGCGCCTCGAGGTCGCTGACTCCGTAGTAGCTTGCTCCGGCCTTGAATACGTCGTGAAAGGTGAGGGCGGCGAGGGTCGTGTAGCCGCCCGCGCTCCCGCCGTCTATCGCCAGCCGCTCCGGGTCCACGTCGCCCCGGGCCGCCAGGTGCAGCGCCGCGTTCACGCAGTCGTCCACGTCCACGATTCCCCACGCCCCGTTGAGCCTGCGGCGGTATTCCGTACCGTACCCGGTGCTGCCGCCGTAGTTCACGTCGACCACTCCGAAGCCCCGGCTGGTCCAGAACTGGATGCCGAGGTCCAGCGCTGTCGAGGCCGCGGCCGTGGGCCCGCCATGGCTCTTGACCAGGAGCGGCGGCTTCTCACCCTCGGTCGCGGCAAAGTCGGGGTTGCGCGGCGGGTAGTAGAAGGCGTGGGCGGTCCTCCCGTCCGTGGTCTCGAACTCCACCCGCTCCGGGGCCGACAGGTAGGCCGAACCCACCTCCAGATCGTGGGCCTGCCGCAGAACTTCCACTGCACCGGTAGTCGCGTCCAGCGCGAGCAGGGACATAGGCTTGTCGGGCGCGCCTGCGGTAAAGACGCCCCGTTTTCCGGAGACCCGCAATTCACCTCGCCCCATCTCCGAATAGGGCGTGTTCAGGCGGGTCAGAACGCTGGCCTCAGCATCAATGATTCCGATACCCCAGAAGCCCCTCTCCACATAGCTGCAGACGATGCGTCCATCTTCTAGGAAGCCGTAGGACGCCGGATCGAAACCCCACGGCGGGCGGGCGAACTCGGCATTCATCTCGAGGACCGGTTGCATCGTTCCATGGCGCTGCCGGTACAGGTTCCACCATCCATTGCGGTCGGACGCGAAGTACAGCTCCCCATCAGGAGACCAGACGGGCTGCAGGATGGACTCTTGAGGCCCGCCTGCAATCGCCCGCGCCTCGCCCAGTCGCCCGTCCGGGGCAAGGCCCGCCAGCAAGAGCGTCGTGCCGTCCCATGGCATATTGGGGTGGTTCCAGGCCAGCCAAGCCAGGGAGTCGCCAGCGGGGTTCAGGCGAGGAGCGGCGCAGAAGTCGGAGCCGGCGTACAGCAATTCCGGCGGGTTTGCGTCTTCCGCGTCCACGGCTACGATGGCGTTGACCGCCTCGCCTTCCCCGCTGTGGTCCTCCCGCACGCAGATAATGCGGCCACGGCGGGCGTCGAACACGCCGTCTGCGTAACGAAGGGGCGCCTCCGGCGTGATGGCCCTTGGCGCTCGACCGGGGTCCTGCCGGTACATTCGCTGGTCGGCGAAGTTGGAGAAGAACACTACTCCGTCCGCCACCAGAAACGCCCCGCCTCCATACTCGTGGACTCGCGTGCGGGCGCTATACGGTTCTGGCGTCACGTCGGTGGTGGAGCCGTCGGCGCGCCGACGCACGATCACCATGCGCCCGCCCTCCGAAGGACGCATCTCGACCCAATAGACGTCGCTCCCGTCCAGCGCAATCCGCCCCAGCCCCACCGCGCCGGACACTATCAAGTCGGTGGTGATGGGAGACTTCCAGGAACCGTAAGGGGCGATGGCGGGCATGGCGGCGTCTCCGGTGAGGACTCGGTTGCCCCGCGCTACACGTACTGCTCGGGGTGGGCGGAGAACTCCTCGCGGCAGCCGGGGGCGCAGAAGTAGTACGTTTCGCCTTCGTGCTCGGCCGTTCCGCCGGGCGGGGCGGCCTTGGGCACGATCATCTCGCAGATGGGGTCGACGGCGGTGTCGCCGGGCTTGCCGAAGATGACGTCGAGCTGGCTCATGGGTTGTGGTTCCTTTCTGGCGGTGGTTCTTTCGCCGGGGCGCCGGGGGATGGATTCCCGTCTTCGCGGGGATGACGGGCGGAGGCGCGGGAATGACGGGCGGGGCGTGGGGAGGGGGGTCATTTCCAGCGGCGCAGGCGGAGGCTGTTGGTTACGACCGACACTGAACTGGCGGCCATGGCGAGCGCGGCCAGCATCGGGTTCAGGAAGCCGCTGTCGCCAAGCATCCAGCGCCAGGTCTCCGGGACGCCGCTGGGCCCGAATACGAAGTAGAGCGCGCCGGCGGCCACCGGAATCAGCGCCGTATTGTAGCCGAACGCCCACCCCAGGTTCTGCTTGATAGTCCGCACCGTCGACCTCGACAGGCGCAGCGCCGCCGCCACGGCTCGCACGTCCGACCGCATCAGCACGACGTCGGCGGCTTCCAGCGCGACGTCCGTTCCGGCCCCGATGGCGACGCCCACGTCCGCCTGCGCGAGGGCCGGAGCGTCGTTCACGCCGTCGCCGACCATCGCGACGCGCCTGCCTCCCTCCTGGAGCCGCCGGATCTCCGCGGCCTTGCCGCCCGGCAGGACTCCGGCCATCACACGGCGGATTCCGAGCTGGCGGGCTATCGCGTTCGCCGTGGCAGGGTTGTCGCCCGACAGCATCGCGACCTCGACGCCCATCGCTTCGAGCAGGCGGACGGCCTCGGCGGACTCCGGACGCACCGTGTCGGCGACGCCGAGCAAGCCGGCGGCGGAATCGCCCCGGAGCACGACGACCGGCGTGGCGCCGCGCTCGGCGAACTCCGCGGCTGCTGCGGCGAAGCGCTCGCCCACGTCGATGCCGGCCTGCCGCGCGAGATCGAGGCTTCCCACGGTTACGGACTCATCGCCGACCGTGGCGCGGACGCCAAGCCCCGGCGCCGACTGGAACTCGGACGCCGCGGGAAGGTCGAGACCGCGCTCTCGGGCCGCCTCGACGATAGCGGCGCCGAGGGGGTGCTCGCTGCGCGACTCGACGGCGGCGGCCAGCGCCAGCAGTTCGTCCTCGCTGACGCCCCCGGCGAGCACGCCGGTCACGCGCGGCTTGCCCTCGGTGAGGGTGCCGGTCTTGTCGAACACCACGACGTCGGTGCGGCGGGCCTGTTCGAGCGCCTCCGCGCCGCGGATGAGCACACCCCGGCGCGCTCCCGCCCCGATGCCGACCATGATGGCGGTGGGGGTGGCGAGCCCAAGAGCGCACGGGCAGGCGATGATGAGCACGGCGATGGCGTTGAGCATCGCCTGCGTGAACGCCTGCGACGGCGGGCCGAAGGCCCACCATCCGGCGAACGTGAGGAGCGCGGCGCCGAGCACCGCCGGCACGAAGTACGAGGCGACGGTGTCCGCCAGGCGCTGGATGGGCGCCCGCGACCCCTGCGCTTCCTGCACCAGCCGGATGATCTGCGCTATCGCCGTCGCGCTTCCCACGCGCGTCGCCTCGATCGTCATGCTGCCGGACGCGTTCACGGAGCCGCCGGAGACCGCAGCGCCGACGCCCTTTTCGACCGGCAGGCTCTCGCCGGTAAGCATCGACTCGTCAACGGCGGAGGCGCCCTCGACGACCACGCCGTCGACGGGGATGCGCTCGCCGGGCCGCACGAGCACGGCGTCGCCGGGCATCACGTCGCTCGCGGGGATGCGCTCCTCGGCGCCGTTCCGCACGACGCTTGCTTCGCGCGGCTGCATGCCGACGAGCGCGCGGACGGCCTCCGCCGCGCCGCCCTTGGCGCGGGCCTCGAGGAGGCGTCCCGTGAGGATGAGCGCGATGATCGTCGCCGACGTGTCGAAATAGGTTTCGCCTCCGCCGCCCAGCGTGACCGCCGCGCTGTACACGTAAGCCACCGTCGTGCCAAGCGCGATGAGGGTATTCATGTTCGAGGAGCGGTGCAGCGCCGCGCTCCACGCGCTCGCGTAGAAGAGGCGCGCCGCCCAAAGCTGCACGGGGGTCGCAAGGAGAAGGGCGGCGATGTTGACGCCCTGCATGCCGAGCAGGCGCTCGGCGGGTGGCGCGAGCATGAGCGCCATGATCGCCGCCGCGCTCGCGATGCTGAACGCCGTGCGACGGCGCAGCATCCGTATCTCCGCGCTCCGCGAGAGGCGCTCGACCTCGGCCTCCACCGTTTCCGCCCCCGCGATGGAGCCGGCCTCGAACCCGGCCCGCGCGACCGCCTCGCGCAGTTCGGCCTCGGCCACCGCTCCGGGCACGATGGCGACGGCGGCCTGCTCGCCCGCAGGGTCGCCGGTGGCGGAGAGCACGCCGTCGACGGCGAGCAGCGCTGCCTCGACGCGCCTCGCCGCCGCAGGCTCGTTCAGGCCCGGAACGCCGAGCACCGCCTGCTGTGAGGCCATGCTGTAGCCAACGGCAGTCACGGCGTCGCGCATGGCGGCGACGCGCTCCCGTCCCGGCGCGAACGTGACCGCCGCCGTCTCGGTCGCGAGGTTCACGGCGACGTTTGCGACGCCGTCGACGCGCTCGAGAGCGGAGGCGACCGTGCTGACGCACGAGGCGCACGTCATGCCCTCGATGGGCAGGACGACGCGCCGCTGCTCCTGCGCGTCCTGCATCTCTGGCGAGGCGTCGGTGGTCATACGTCAAGGATATACCGCGCGTCCACACTCCTCTGAAGGGGGAGATGGCCTGCGCTGTGGTAGAGTGCCGCTCCGATGCGCCCGACGACAGGCATAGCGGTCGCTCTCCTGGCGGGGCTGCCGGGGCTGGCGGCCGTCGTTATCGCGCTGGTTGTGCTGACGCCCCTGCCGTGGTGGGGCGGGCTCGCGCTGCTGCTAGTGCTCGACGGCGCTTTGCTGCTATGGGCGCGGCGGCGGCTCAGGGCGATCGCGCGCGGCGCGGGGAGTCCGCGCGGGGGAACGGACGACGCCTAGAGCGGCATGCCCCACACGGGGTACCACTCCTGGATGTTGCGCGACGTGGGGAGGTCGGGGCGCGTCTTCTTCTCCATGAGCAGTTCGAGCGTGTGGTCGCGTTCGTCCTCGCCCTCTTCGGTGGGAGCGAAGGGCGTGAAGGCGCGGATGCGCGGCTGGTACACCCAGTAGATCTTGCGCTCGTTCCACTGGAAGGCGTAGACGGCTGCGAGCACTCGCGGGCCGAGTCCGGCGCGGGCGAGCACCTCTCCGACGGCGCGGACCGAGGACGCGAGCGCCGGGAGCTCCTCCGCGCTGACGATCACCCACGGGTGCGGGCTCTCGCTGGAGTCGAGGGCGGTGCGCCACACCGCGAGCGACGGCGAGAGCCCGGAGAGCGCCCGCTCGATCTCGGCCTTGGCCTGCTGCCCTATCTGGTCGGGGCTGGGACGCACGAGGATGCCCGCCTCGCCGGTGGTGAAGGTGTCGAGCTCGCCTTCGAGACTCTGCGCGGCGGCGGCCATCGCGGCATTGGCCTCGCTCCAGTCGCCCCTGCGTCGTTTTGAGAGGAATTGGCACATGGCGGTCAGGCGATCGCCTTCAGTTCGCCCTCGATTTCGAGGAGCCGGGCGATGCGCTTCTCCATCGGGGGGTGCGAAGCGAACAGGCTTGCGAAGCCGTCGCCCACGGCGGGCATGATGAAGAACGCGTTGAGGGTTTCGGCGCGGCGGAGGTCCTGCTTGGGGGCGCGCGTGAGGGCGGAACTCAGCCGTTGGAGCGCGCTCGCGAGGTCGCGCGGCCTGCCCGTGAGCGCCGCCGCTCCCCGGTCCGCCGCGTACTCCCGGTAGCGGGAGAGCGCGAGGACGAGCAGGTTGCTCACGAACCACACGATGGCCGTCACCACCCAGGCGAGCATGAGGTAGCTGCCGCCGCTGTCGCGGCTCCTGCCCATCCCCCCGAACAACGAGGAGAGCATGAAGAACGTCATCAGCGAGGAGGCCACGACGGACAGGAAGCTGGCGTACGTCATCACCTGGACGTCGCGCGAGGCGATATGGCTTATCTCGTGGGCCATCACGCCCTCGAGCTCGCGCTCGTTGAGCACCTGGAGGAGGCCCGCCGTTACGGCGACCGCGGCGTGCTTCTGGCTGCGGCCCGTGGCGAACGCGTTGGGCACGCTCATGTTCGCGATGGCGACCTGCGGCTTGGGGATGCCGGCGGCCTGCGAGAGGCGGTCGACCATCGCGTGCAGTTTCGGTGCCTCTTCCGCCGTGACCACTTTCGCCCGCATCGACGCGAGCACGAGCTTGTCGGAGAACCAGAACTGGACGAAGACGAACCCGCCGACGATGAGCAGCATGAGGCCGGAGCCTGCAACGCCCACGAGGAAGTAGATGAAGAAGCCGTAGAGGGCGCCAAGCAGCAGCATGGTGAGCACCATGCGCATCTGCAACTGGCTGTCCCGCCCCAGTCTGCGCGGCTGGATCACGCGCCGGACCTCCCTGCCGAAACTGCGCGCTCCATCATACCGGATTGCGCCGCGCCGCGCCCGCCGCTAGCCGGCGGCGAGGCGTTCGAAGGCTGCGCGGAACCCCGGCGCGGCCCCCTCCAGCGTTCGCTGCTCCACGCAGTAGGAGATGCGGAAGTAGCCGGGCATGCCGAAGCCGCGCCCCGGCACCACCAGTACTCCCTCCTGCTGTAGCGCGTCGACGAGGCGCATCTCGTCCGTCACGGGGGACTCCGGGAACATATAGAAAGCGCCCTCGGGCTTCCTCACGCGGTAGCCGGCGGACGTGAGCGCGTCGTACAGGTAGTCGCGCTTCTCCTGGTAGTCGCGTATGTCGACGGTGACGTCCTGGAGCCGCCGGACGACGTGCTGCATGATGGCGGGAGCGTTGACGAAGCCGAGGACGCGGTTGCAGAACGCGAACGCGTCCATCAGTTCGCCGCGCTCCGGGCAATGGGGGTGCGCGGCGACGTAACCGATGCGCTCGCCAGGGAGCGCGAGGTCCTTCGCGTGGGACGTTACGGTGATGACGCGGTCGTACTCGTGCTGCGGGAAGGGGTACGCCAGCCCGTCGTAGAGCAGCTTGCGGTACGGCTCGTCGCTCACGAGGTAGATTTCCGAGCCGAACTCGCCGCTCTTGCGCCGGAGCAACTCTGCGACGTCGGCGATGAGCGTCCTGGGATAGACGGCGCCCGACGGGTTGTTGGGAGAGTTGAGGATGACGAGCCTGGAGCGCGGGGTGAGCTTGCTTTCGAGTTCCGCGAGGTCGGGGACGAACTCGGCGTCGCAGCCGACGACGACGGGCGAGGCCCCGTGGTTGGTTGCGTAGAACAGGTACTCGGCGAAGTAGGGAGCGAGAATCACCACCTCGTCGCCCGGGTCGCACAGCGCGTGGACGACGACGTTGAGAGCGCCGGCCGCCCCCACGGTCATCATCACGTGCTCCGCGCCGTAGGGAAGGCCGGTCTCGGCGGCGAGCGCGTCGGCGACGGCGCTCCGCGTTTCGGGATAGCCGGCGTTGGGCATGTAGCGATGGGCGCCCGGAGTGGGAGCGTCGGCAATCCGGCGCAGCTCGTCGAAGAACTGCGCGGGAGGCTCGACGACGGGGTTGCCGAGCGAGAGGTCGAACACGTTCTCCTCGCCGCGCTCGCGTTTGAGGGCGATGCCCAACTCGAACATGCGGCGGATCCACGAACTGCTCCCCATGTCCTCACGGACTTTCGACGCTATCGCCATGACGCCTCCTCGTGTTCGGCGCGAGGATAGCAGGGGCGACGGGGCGGCGGGGCGTCCCTTCCCGAAGGCGGGCTCCGCGGCTCGCGCTGGCCTGCTAATATGAACGCCGTCACCAAACCGTTGGAGTCGGCCCATGACCGCACAGACAGGGAAACGCTTCGAGTGCCCGGAACTCGGCGCTCAGTACATGATTACGAAAGGCGGCGACGCGGAATTGTCGTGCGTTCCCGCCGGCGACGGCGAGGTCGACCAGCTCGGCAAGCGCTACCAGGACGAGGAGAGCGGCGTGATGGTGCTGTGCGTGAAGGCTGGCGCGTCGCGCATCCAGTGCGACGGACGTCCGATGATCATGCTGGCGCCCAAGACCCTCCCGTCTTCGGATTAGTTTCTCCCCCTCCGAGACCTGTGGATAACCCGTTCGTCATTCCCGCAGCGCGTCCGTTCCTGTCATTCTGAACGTGGCGGAGCGGAGTGAAGAATCTACAGTCGCCGCATGCAACAACGCCGTCCGTAGGCGGGAGCCTAAGATTCTTCACTGCGCTCAGAATGACAGGTGGGGCGCTCGGAATGGGTGAGGAAGGCAGCAGGGGTCGAGCGTTACGCCCTCAGCCTTCCTTGAGCCACTCGTAGAGGTAGTAGTGCTCCCGCGTCATGCCGAGGGACTCGTAAACGCGCTGGGCGGGCGCGTTGCTTCGGTCCA
Source organism: Dehalococcoidia bacterium (assembly GCA_034421335.1). Lineage (GTDB taxonomy): Bacteria > Chloroflexota > Dehalococcoidia > Lucifugimonadales > Australimonadaceae > S5-327. The sequence goes on from DAOUKL010000044.1 coordinate 8,444, forward strand.
CGTACAGCCGGATGCCGACCAGTTCAGGGTTTCGCTCGACCTGGCGGCGGAAGTGGTCGTACAGAGCCGAGAACACCCCCTGCCGCCGGGCCTCCGGGCGCACGTACACCGAGTGCACCCACAGCACCGTGCCGTTCCGCCAGTCGCTCCACTCGGGAACGGTCATCAGCATGCCGACCGGGCCGTCTTCCGTCTCCGCGATCCAGTACTCGGCGGGGACTTTGCCGTCGAGTACGGCGCGAACGCCGGCGGCGAGCGTCGCCCGGTCGAGGGCGAGGCTTTCGCTCTCGACCGCCATTTGCATCTGGAAGTCGACGATGAGTTCGAGTTCGTCGGGAGTTGCGCGGCGGACGTGGACGATGGGGCGTCCTAGTGGCCGCAGCCGCAGCCGCCGTTGCCGCAGCCGCATCCGCCGCCGGTGGAGGCGATGTTGGGGTTCTCGATGACGAACCCGCTGCGCATGAGCCCCTCGGAGTAGTCGATCGAGGCGCCGTAGAGCAGAGTGGCGCTCTCCGTGTCGGCGATGACGCGAACGCTGGACTCGTGGAGGATCTCGTCGTCGTCCTCCACGTCGTCCTCCAGGGAGAGCATGTACTGCGCGCCCTGGGCGTTGGGGACGACGATGACACGGAGCGCGGCCTCGGGCTGCCCCTCTTCCGCGAGGATCTCGGCCAGTTTCTCCGCTGCGAGGTCGGTTACGGTAATCATGGGGACTGCTCCTCCCGTGGCGGTTGCGCCACGCAGGCAGACTAGCAGCGGGACGGTGGAGCGTCAAGGCGAATAGGCGTTCCTCTTCGTCCCTTCAGGGCGTCTCCGGCGGGAGTGATGATTTGACGCCCCGGTTGTCAGAGGGAGGGCGGGCCGGTACAATTGTGCCAATTTTCACAGGAGCCGTTATGGCCGACACTATCGAACTGGACGAGTTCGACAGCCAGCTCATCCGGCTGCTCCAGGCCGATGGACGGGCGTCGAACATTGAACTCGCCCGCAAGATCGGCGTGAGCGAGGGCACCGTTCGCCGCCGGTTCCGCAACCTCGTCAAGGAAGAGGTCATCCGCGTCGTTGCGATACCGGACTATTCGAAGCTTGGCCGGGAAACGTCCGCCCTCATCGGGCTGAAGGTGGAGCCTGCCTTCGTGGATTTCGTCGCCGGCGAGCTCGCGAAGATGGACGAGGTGCAGTACGCGGCGGTCACCACCGGCGCCTACGACGTGTTCTGCCGCGTCGCGCTCAGCTCCCCGCTCGAACTCTCCGACTTCCTCCGCAACCGCATCGGCGAGATTGAGGGGGTCAGGCGAAGCGAGACGTTCGTGAATCTCTCGATCAAGAAGAACAACGGCGGCCCGCTGCCGTCCGCAAAGGGGGACGGCGCCGGCTAGGCGGCGGTGTTCCCACCGCGCGCCTAGGTCTGCTACACTATCGCTTGCGCGTCAAGCGCGACGCGGCGAGAGCCGATCCGGCGGCCACACACTATTGGAGGGGTTGCTCCCAAGATGGCATACATAATCTCCGAACCCTGTGTCGACCTGAAGGACGCTTCCTGCGTCGACGTCTGCCCGGTGGACTGCATCTACGAGGGCGAGCGGATGTACTACATCAACCCTGACGAGTGCATCGACTGCGCCGCGTGCGAGCCGGTCTGCCCCGTCGCCGCGATATTCGCCGAGGACGCGCTCCCCGCAGACCAGGCGCGCTTCATCGATATCAACAGGGACCAGAGCGCGCCCTAACGCTCTTCGAGGCCGCACTCTCCAGGCGGGGCCTCCTTGCAGCCCCGCCTGTCGCTTGCCCGTCCGGTTCCCCGATTACCCGCCCAGAGCGTCCAGCACGTCCCGCGTCGTCCCGAGCAGACAGGTGAAAATGGGCGTATCGCGCTCCGTGTAGGGGCGCTGCTCCGCCGAGCGCAGCTCCATAACCAGTTCGAGGAAGCGCGGCGGGTCGTCGGTCTCGAACCCCAGCACGAACTCCTGGTCGTCGATGCCGAACGAGTAGGTGGTGTGGATCTTCACCTCGGGGTAGCGATGCCCTACGAGGAAGTGGTCGCTCATCATCCGCTGCCTCTCCTCGGGGGGCAGCTGATGCCACTCGTGGGTCTTCACGAACGGGTAGACGAACAGGTACTTGCGCCCCATCGGACGGATGCGGGTGCGAGTCTCGGCGGCCTCGTGCGCGTGCTCGTCGATGTATGTCGAGCGGCGGGTCATCGCCAGGTACGAGTGGGCGACGGCGAGGCGCGAGCCGAGGGCGGTGGACGCGATGCGGGAAGCGAACGCCTGCAGGCCCTCCAGGTCGGGGCTCACGGTCCACACGAGCATCTCGGCGTCGGGGCGCATCCCCATGAGCGAGTACGTGCGCACGATGAGTCCCGGCGGGGCGTCGTCGATGGCTTCGGCGAGCTCCCGCTTGTCGGCGGCGCGGGTCTCTATCGGGAGCCTTCGCCACTCGGGGTCGACCTTGTAGAAGGCGTAGCGGACGTACTGCGGGGCAACGGACGCTTCCATTGTGCGGTCTCCTCTCCGGGGCCAATTCTAACCGAGTGGGGCGGTTCGTGGTCCGACAGGCTCGCCACGAACCGGTAGGGAATGGATTCCCGCCTTCGCGGGCGACGGAGGCGCGCTGCGCGCGCTGCCCTCACCCCAGCCCTCCCCGTCTTCGGGGGAAGGGGGCGTGGCTCCCACTGCGACATCTGCCCCTTACCTCGATGCCCGCCCGCCGCCTATCATGGTTTGCGAGCGGCGCCCCGGACCCACCCCGGCGGCCGCAGCCCGTTCCACGAGTAAATGACCCCAAATGGCCCAAAATGGCCCACTTTCGCAAAAAACGGCGGGCAGCCGCTGCCCTCTCCCCAACCCTCCCCCTCGGGGGGGGGGCCGGATGGATTCCCGGCTTCGCGGGCGACGGAGGATTTCTCGCCTATACTAAGGTGCGACGCGGGGGTTTGTAGTTCGACAGACGCGCCGCGAACCAGTGGCGTCCCGGACTTGGAGAGTTGTCATGGCGTTGCACATCCGCGCAGAGCACCTAGCGCGCGTTTTGAGGGCAGGGCTCGTCGCGGCGGCGCTCGCCTTGGTCGCGGCCTGCGGCGACGGGGCGGCATCGGGCGTCGACGGGCGTCCGGACCTCGAGATTGAGGCGTACCAGGGCCAGGACGCGCTCGGCGGCGATGTCGTGCTCCTCTCCGATGTCGTCGCGCAGGGGAAGCCGGTAGTGCTCAACTTCTGGGCTGCTCTCTGTCCCCCCTGCCGAATCGAAATGCCGGACTTCCAGCGCGTGTACGAGGCCCGCGGCGAGGAGGCGCTCATCCTCGGCGTCGACGTAGGCCCGCAGTTTCGTCTTGGCTCGCGCGAGGAGGGCCAGGCGCTGCTCACCGAGCTCGGGGTGCGTTACCCCGCCGGCACGACGTTCAACGAGTCCGTCGCGCGCGACTACGAAATCCTCAGCATGCCGACGACGCTCTTCATCACGGCTGACGGCCGCGTCGTTCGCGTCTGGAGCGGCTTCCTGACGGAGGAGAAACTCGACGAGCTCGTCGACGAGCTCATCGCGGCGTAGTATCCCTCGACGGGAGTTCGCTCCGCGGACGGGAGCGGCCCAAGGAGCAGGCCATGACCGCCAAGCAACCCGACCACCGGCGTGACAACGAGCGGCGGATGCGCGTGATTCCCGTGCAGGACGGCGCCGAGGCGTTCGTCGAAATGCTCAACAGCAACGGCATCGAACACCTCTTCCTGAACTCGGGCACCGACACGTTTCCCATTCAGGAAGCCCTCTCCCGCATGACCGTCGAGGAGCGGCCCGTTCCGCGCGTCATTCTGTGCATCGACGAAACGACCGCGATGTTCGCGGCGCAGGGCTACTACCAGCTCACCGGAAAGGCCCAGGCCGTTCTCGTTCACGTGGACGCCGGCACACTCCAGATTGGCGGCGCCTACCACGACGTGCAGCGCGACAAGGCCGCCGTGCTCGTGTTCGCGGGCCGCGCCCCCTCGACGTTCGGGGCCGCCGCGCGGGGCGGGAAGGACATGCCCATCCACTGGATACAGGAGCAGCGCGACCAGGGCGGCATCGTCCGCAACTTCACCAAGTGGGACTACGAGTTGCGCGATCTCGACAGCGTCGGATGGGTGATGCAGAAGGCCTACCAGGTCGCGACGTCCGAACCCGCGGGGGCGGTCTACGTCTCCCTCCCCCGTGAACTCCTGCTCGAAGAGATGACCGAACTGAACGCGCCGCCCTCCGCGCGCCACGCCCAGCCTGTCCCTCCGGCAGCCGACCCCGAAGCAGTGGCTGCGCTGGCCGAGTGGCTGGTGAATGCGGAGCGCCCCCTCATCATCGCTGGCGCCGCGGGACGCGACCCAGGCGTGGTAGGCCCTCTCACCGAACTCGCCGAGGCAGTCGCGGCGCCGGTTTCCGGCGCCATCGGGACGCGGCTCAACATTCCCACGCGACACCCCCTCAACGCGACCACCTGCGGCGCCCCCTCCGTCGCTGAGGCCGACGTCGTGCTCGTCGTCGACCACGACGTCCCGTGGGTGCCTGATCAGCAGACCGTCGAGCCGCCGGGACGCATCGCCTGGATCGACGCCGACCCGACCAAGGACAACATCCCCCTGTGGACCTTCCCCGCTGACCTGCTGCTCCACGCGGCGCCCAGCCGGGCCGTTCCCGCTGTGCTCGACGCGGTGCGCTCGCGTCTCACCGACGAGCGCAGGGCCGCCATCGCCGCCCGCGCCGAACGCTACGCGCAGGCGACGGCGGCGGAGCGTGAGCGGCTGCGCGCCCGTGCGCTCGAGGTGAAGGACCAGCGCCCCATCCACCCCCTCTGGGTCGCGCACTGCCTCGAAGAAGTGCTGAGCGACGACGCCATCGTGATGAACGAGGGGATGACCGGCAGCTTCCCGTGGATGGCGTACACCGACCGCAAAACGCCCGGCACGGTGTTCGCCTCCGGCGGGTCGAGCCTCGGGTGGGGTCTCGGCGCCGCGCTGGGCGCCAAGCTGGCCTGTCCCGACCGCGACGTCGTCGCGCTGGAGGGCGACGGCTCGTTCGTGTTCGCCCGGCCCACCTCGGCCTTCTGGGCCGCCGAGCGGTACAACGCGCCGTTCCTCACGGTCATCTACAACAACTCCCGCCACCAGGCGACCATCAATTCCTGGAACCGCTACTTCCCGGAGGGCGTCGGCCCCCACGAGAACGCGTTCATCGGCTCGGAGATCGAGCCGTCGCCCGACTACGACGTGCTGGTGCAGGCGTGCCGGGGCTACGGAGAGCGCGTGGAGGACCCGGCGGACGTGCTGCCGGCGCTCCAACGGGGCATGGAGCGCGTCCGCGCGGGCCAGGCGGCGGTCATCGACATCCGCATCGCCCAGATGGACGGCCGCACCGCCACGCGGTAGGGAGGCCGCCGTCCGGGTCCGAGGGCGTTCGCGGCGTTCGCGTACAATAGACGCGACGCCATGACCAGCTACACGACGCACCACTTCGAGTCCCTCTCGCGCTACACCGTGTCTGTCGGGTACGACCGGCGGCTGTACACGCAGGACATCGACGGCTCCGTCGCCCACGCGCGGATGCTCGCGCGCCAGGGCGTCATCATGCAGAGCGACGCCGACGCCATCGTGGAGGGGCTGGAGGCGGTGCGCCGTGAAATCGAGAGCGGCGCCTTCCAGTGGCGGGACGACCTCGAAGACCTGCACATGAACATCGAGACGCGCCTGCACGAGCTCATCGGCGAGCCGGCGGCGCGCCTGCATACGGCCCGCTCCCGTAACGACCAGGTGGCGACCGCGACCCGCCTCTACGTCCGCGGCGCAATCGACAGCCTCACGGGCGCGCTCCGCGCCTTGCAGGACGCGCTACTCGCCCTCGCGTCGCGCCACCCTGACGCGGTCATGCCGGGCTACACGCACCTGCAGCGGGCGCAGCCGGTGCTGTTCGCGCACCACCTGCTGGCGTACTTCGAGATGTTCGACCGCGACGCCGCCCGGCTCGCCGACGCCCGCAGGCGCGCCAACGTGCTGCCCCTCGGCGCCGGCGCCCTCGCCGGCGTCCCCTACCCGCTCGACCGGGAGTGGGTCGCCGCCGAACTCGGCTTTGAAGGCGTCTCCGCGAACTCGATGGACGCGGTGTCAGACCGCGACTACGTCGTAGAGCTGCTGGCGAGCGCGTCGCTGTGCATGACGCACTGCTCGCGCCTCGCCGAGGAGCTCGTGTTGTGGACTTCCCAGGAGTTCGGCTTCGTCCGGCTCGGACGCCGGTGGGTGACCGGCTCGTCAATCATGCCGCAGAAGCGCAACCCGGACTTCGCCGAGATTGCGCGCGGCAAGACGGGCCGCGTTTACGGCAGCCTCGTCGCGCTGCTCACCACCCTCAAGGGCCTGCCGCTCACGTACAACCGCGACCTGCAGGAGGACAAAGAAGGCCTGTTCGACGCCGTCGACACCCTCCAGGCGACACTCGAGGCGATGCAGGGCATGCTCGCCGACTGTGAGGTCGACGCCGACCGCATGCGCGAGGCTGCCTCCGATAGCTCGCTGCTCGCCACCGACATGGCCGACTACCTGGTCGCGAAGGGCGCGCCCTTCCGCGAGGCGCACGCAGCCGTGAGCGCCCTCTGCGAACTGGCGGCGCGGCGCGGCGTTCCCGTTACGATGCTCCCGCTCGACGATATGCGCGCCGCGCACCCCGCGTTCGACGAGGACGTGCGCGAACTCACGGCGATAGCCAGCGCCGCCGCGCGGGACGTGCCCGGCGGCACGGCGCCCGCCAGAGTCGCCGCCGCGCTCGCCGACGCCCGGGCGCGCCTCGGGGCGTCTCATGGCTGAGGTCAAGCTCGCGCCGTCCATCCTCTCGGCGGACTTCGCCCGCATCGGCGAGGTCGTCCGTGAGACCGAAGCCGCCGGCGCCGACTGGATTCACGTCGACGTGATGGACGGCCGGTTCGTCCCCAATCTCACCATCGGGCCGGTGGTGGTGGAGGCGATCCGGCCCCACACGAGCCTGCCGCTCGATGTGCACCTGATGATCGTCGAGCCGGAGCGGCTCATTCCCGACTTCGCGGCGGCGGGCGCCGACCGCATCACGGTGCACGCGGAGGCCGTAACGCATCTCCACCGCGTCGTCCACCAGATCAAGGAGCTTGGCGCCGCCGCTGGCGTCTCGCTCAACCCCGCGACGCCGGAAACGGCGCTGTTGGAGATCCTGCCGGAGATCGACCTCGTGCTGGCGATGACGGTGAACCCCGGCTTCGGCGGGCAATCGCTCATCGCGGGCGCTCTCCCGAAGGTCGAGCGCCTGCGCGCGGCGATCGACGCGCAAGGGCTCCGCGTCGAACTGGAGGTGGACGGCGGCGTGAAGCCGGGCAACGTCGCGCAGGTCGAGGCCGCAGGCGCTTCCGTCATCGTCGCCGGCTCCGCTGTGTACAATGACCGCATGAGCGTCGCCGAGGCAATCGCGGAGTTGCGGGCCAACCTCTCCGGATCGGGCGTGGCCCGTTAGCTCGCTTCCACGCTCCTCCGTCCTCGCCGTTACGGCGCTCGCCGCCGTCGTCCTCGCTGCGTGCGGCCCGGAACCGACTCCGACGCCCACGCCCGTTCCCGTTGCAGAGGTTGGCGACAGCGTGGCGGTGCACTACCACGGCACGCTCGACGACGGCAGCGTGTTCGACTCCTCGCTTCAGCGCGACCCGTTGGAGTTCGTAATCGGCAGCGGTCAGCTCATCGAGGGGTTCGACGGGGCGGTGCGCGGCCTCGCCGTTGGCGAGTCGGTCACCGTGAGGCTGGAGCCCGAAGAAGCCTACGGTCAGCCGGACCCCAACCTCATTGTTGTCCTTCCGTTCGACGAGTCGCTGGCGGGCATTGCTGTCGGCGACCAGGCGCAACTGTCGAACGGGATGGTCGTTACGATTACCGAGGTTACCGACGAGACGGTGACGGTCGACGCCAACCACCGCCTGGCTGGCCAGGCGCTCACGTTCGAGATCGAACTCGTCGAGATTTACTAGCCTGTAGCGGGGAGGGCCGAGCGCACAGCGCCCGGCTAGGCGATCATGCGCTTGTTCTGCACGGTGCGGAGGCAACGCGTGCAGACGCGCAGGCGCTGCAACTTGCCCTGGTGCATCAGCGTCGCGCGCTGAATGTTCGGCAGAAACCACCTGTTGGTGTGCCGGTTCGAGTGGCTCACGTTCTTGCCCGCTCGGCGGCGGGCCCCGCAAATGTCGCAGCTTGCCATAGAATGTCCCGTAGTTGCGGCGGCTAACGTCCGCCCATAAGATGCAGCCCGGCGGGCCGATGGGCCGATGCGGCCCCGCACGATGGCCAAGTCTACCACGCGGCGGCCCCGCCGGCCAACTATGAACGCTCACCCACTCACCAGGCTCAACGCGCTCGAGTTTCGCCAGGCCGTGCTCGCCGGCGCCGCGTGCCTCGAAGTCAACGCCGACGCCATCAACGCCCTCAACGTCTTTCCCGTGCCCGACGGCGACACCGGCGTCAATATGCTCCTCACGCTCCGGGCGGCTGCGGACGCCCCGGCGCCCGACCCCGCAAACGCGACCGTGGGCGCGATGAGCGCCGCCCTCGCCCGCGGCGCTCTCCTCGGCGCTCGCGGCAACAGCGGGGTCATCTTCTCCCAGTTCATGAAGGGCCTCGCCGGAGGCCTCGAGGGCGCCGGCGACTGCGACGGCCCGCGCCTCTCCGCCGCTCTTCTCTCCGCCGCGAGCGCCGCTTACAAGGCCGTCGGCACGCCGGTTGAGGGCACGATGCTCACCGTGATGCGCGCCGCCGCCGAGGCTGTCCCGGCGTCCGGCGCGGACAGCGTGACCGAGGCACTGCGCGGCGCTTGCGCAGCCGCCGAGGAGGCGCTTGCCCGGACCCCCGAGCAGCTCCCCGTGCTCAAGCAGGCCGGCGTCGTCGACGCCGGCGGTCAGGGAGTCGTTGCTTTCCTTGCAGGCGCGCTCGGGTTCTCGGAGGGGACCGAGGCGACGCTCGAAATCACGGCGCCGGCGGGCGGCGCGCAGGCGGCGGCCGCGAGCGTGAGCCACGATTTCCTCGAACACACCGAAGAGGAGATGTACGGCTACTGCACGCAGTTCGTGGTGCAGGGCGCCGGACTCGACCCGGACGCCGTGCGCGAGCAGGTGATGGCCATGGCCGTCTCTACGGTGGTCGTGGGCGACGACGCGGTCGTGCGGGTGCACGCTCACGTGGAAGACCCCGGCCCGCTGCTGAGCATGGGAGCGGCGCTCGGCGCGCTCGACCAGATCAACATTCAGAACATGGACCTGCAGCACGGTGAGTTCATGACGCTGCACGGCTACGGCGCCGCCGAACCCTCCGACTTCGCCGTTGTCGCCGTGGCGCCCGGCGACGGCGTCCGGCGCGTGTTCGATGACCTCGGCGCCGCGGGCGTCGTCTCCGGCGGGCAGACGATGAACCCAAGCGCGGCGGACATCCTCGAAGCCGTGCGGCGCGCCAACTCCCGGCGGGTCGTCGTGCTCCCCAACAACAAGAACATCATCCTCGCCGCCGAGCAGGCCCGCGAGCTCGCCGACGAGGCGACGGGCATCGACGTCGTTCCGTCGCGCACAGTCCCGCAAGGCGTCGCCGCCATGCTCGCCTACAACCCGGAGCGCAGCGCGGACGAGAACGCCGCGGCGATGACCGACGCCATGGGCAGCGTGCGCTCCGGCGAGATAACCACCGCCGTCAGAGACGCCAGCATCGACGGCGTCGACGTGGCGGAAGGGGAGACGATCGCGCTCCTCGACGGCTCGCTCGTCGCCTCGTCGGACAGTCCGGAGGCGGCCCTCATGGCGCTGCTTGAAGCGGCGGCGCCGGAGGAGGGCGCGCTCGTTACGCTCTACTACGGCGCCGGCCTGACCGGCGAGTTGGCCGAGGCCGCCGCGGTCGAGGTCTCCGCCAGGTTCGAGGGCGTCGAGGCCGAGTCGATCGAGGGCGGCCAGCCGCACTACCAGTACATCGTTTCCATCGAGTAGTCAGAGATACGGGAAGGAGAGCACGCCATGGCCGTGAAAATCGTCACCGACAGCACATCGGACATTCCGCCGGAACTGGCGCGGGAGCTCGACGTAGCCGTCGTGCCGCTCACGGTGTTCTTCGGCGAAGAGGCGTTCAGGGACGGCGTCGACATAACGCACGAGGAATTCTTCCAGCGGCTCACGACGAGCGACGTGTTCCCCCGCACAACGCAGCCGACCGCCGCCGACTTCCTGGAGGTCTACGGCCCCCTCGTGGAACAGGGACACGAGATCGTGTCGATGCACATCTCCGGGAAACTGAGCGGCACGATGAACTCCGCCCGCGCGGCTCGCGCGGAGTTGCCCGACGCCCGGATCGAACTGGTGGACACGGAGCTGGGGTCGCTCGCCATCACGCTGGCCGTGAAGGCCGCGGCGGAAGCGGCGCAGCGCGGCGAGCCGTTCGAGTCCGTCGTCAACGAGGCCCGCGCCGCGTCGGAGGCCGTCGAGTTGTACGTCGTGCTCGACACACTGGAGTACCTCCAGCGAGGCGGACGCATCGGCAAGGCGCAGTCGCTGGTGGGGTCGCTCCTGTCGCTCAAGCCGATACTCAAGATAGAGGACGGCGAGATTCACCCGCATGAGAAGGTGCGGACCCGCGCCAAGGCCGTCCAGCGCCTGCTCGACATCGCCTCCGCCGGCGCGCCGTACCGCGAGGTGGCCATCGCCCACGTAACCACGCCCGACGAGGTTGCGCGCTTCACCGAGCATCTTGCGTCTCTGACGGACGCGCCCGTGCTGGTCGGCCAAATCGGGCCGGTCGTCGGCGCCTACGCCGGCCCTCGCGCGGTGGGAATCGCCTTGCGCAAGTAGCTCCGTCTTCCTCAGACGAGGCCTTCGGGCGCAGGCCGGCCGCGGTTCATGGTTCGTGGTGAGCCTGTCGAACTACGAACCATGGCTGGGTGCGCGCGTACGAGGCGCTCATTCTTCGACGGCGGAGCGCACGTGGGTTATGGCGGCGGGGCCGTTGGGGCGGAGCGTGATGGCCACGACGTCGATGCGCCAGGCGCGCTCCTCGAGATCGTGCTCCTTCAGGTACTCCTGCGCCGCGAGCACGAGCCTGCCGCGCTTGCGGGGCGTCACCGACTCCTCAGGCGCGCCGAATTCGGCGTTCCGGCGCGTCTTCACTTCCACGAACACGACGTCGTCCCCGTCGCGGGCGATGAGGTCGATCTCCCCGAACCGGGTGCGGTAGTTCCACCCCTCCACGGCGATGCCCTGCGCGCGAAGGTGCGCTGCGGCGACGCGCTCGCCCTCGGCGCCGGTGCGGCTGCGTCCCCTAGCCATCGCGCGCGAACAGCATGGGCTTGAACGGCGAGAAGCTGAGCCGGTGCGCCGGCGACGGTCCGAGCGACGCCACGGCTGCGAGGTGCCCCGCGGACGCGTAACCCTTGTGCGAGCCGAGCCCGTAGCCGGGATAGCGCCTCGCCAGCCGGCGCATCGCCGCGTCGCGGTGGGCCTTGGCGACTATCGACGCAGCCGCAATCGCGGTGCAGCGGGCATCGCCCTTCACGACGGCGGTGCACGGCTTCCGGCGCCAGTCGAACGCGAACGCGTCGACGAGCACGTGGTCGGGCGGCTCGGTCAGCTGTTCGAGGGCGCGGCGCATCGCCTTCCGCACCGCCGGCGCGATGCCGATGCGGTCGATCTCCCGGTTGTCCACCTCGCCGATGCCGACGCCCACGGCGATATCCCGCACGAGCCGGTCGGCCCGCTCGATCTGACGGGCGGTGAGGGTCTTGCTGTCTCGCAGCAACGGGAAGTCCTCGTGAGTGAAGGATTCGAGGTCGGGGAGCACCACTGCGCCGGCGACGACCGGGCCGGCGATAGGTCCTCGGCCCACCTCGTCCACGCCGGCGACGCGGGCGTAGCCCTCGGCGCGGAGCCGCCGCTCCTCGTGCTGGGTGGGGATTGGCGGAGTGTTCGTCGCGTTCCCTCAGTCTGCAGGGCCGTCGATGTAGCCGCCGCCGAGCACCCGGTCGCCCTGGTAGAACACGGCCGCCTGACCGGGCGCGACGGCACGCTGCGGCGCGTCGAACCGAAGCACGGCCTCGCCGTCGCCGGGCAGCAGCTCCGCGGACGCGGCAGGCGCGTTATACCGCAGCTTGGCGTCGACCCGCACGGGGGCGGACGGACGCTTTCCGGACACATACGCCACGTCGCAGACGCGCACGTCCCGCGACAACAGGTCGTCGGCGCCGCCGACGGTCACCCGCCGCGTCGCCGCGTCCACCCGCGTTACGTACACCTTGGCGCCTTCGGGCAGCCCAATCTGCGGCGCCAGCACTCCCGTCCCGCGACGCTGGCCAACCGTGAAGCCCTCGACGCCTTCGTGCGAGCCGACGACCCTGCCGGCGGCGTCGACGATCTCGCCGGCCGAGGGCTCGCCCTCGCGGCGCATGAACCGGCGGTAGTCGCCGCCCGGGATGAAGCAGATCTCCTGGCTGTCCGCCTTGTCGGCGAGGTGGAGGCCGGCGTCGCGGGCGACGGCGCGGATGGCGGCTTTCGAGCGCCCGCCGACCGGCAGCAGGACGCGCCGCAACTGCTCCTGGCCGAGGCCGAACAGCACGTACGACTGGTCCTTCGCGGGGTCGGCGCCCCGCCGCAGGGCCATCTCGCCGCCGTCGTCGGTCTGCTCGATGCGGGCATAGTGCCCGGTGGCGACGTAGTCGGCGTCCATCATCGAGGCGCGCCGGAGGAGGAAGTCGAACTTGATGCGGTCGTTGCAGGCGATGCAGGGGTGGGGCGTGCGGCCTCGCCGGTACTCGGCTACGAAGTAATCGATGACGTGCCGGCGGAACTCGCTGCGCGCGTCGACAACGTAGTGAGGAACGCCGATGGCGCTGCAGACGCGGCGCGCGTCCTCAATGTCCTCGATAGAGCAGCAGCCCTGGTGGTTCGGGGTTATCTCGTCGTCCTCGGAGGCGTCCCAGAGGCGCATGGTCACGCCGACCACGTCGTAGCCGTCGCGGGCGAGCAGGCAAGCTGCAACCGAGGAGTCGACCCCGCCGGACATGGCGACGACCACGCGAGGCGCAGCACTCTCTTCCGTTGAGCCGGAGCAGGGGTGGAGAGAGATGGATGTCGTGGTGGTCATGGGGAACTCCCACAGGATAGCAGCGCGGGCCTATAATCGGGGCGATGACCAACCAGAAGGCCCCAACCGACGCCGCCGGCGCGGCGCGCCATGCGATAGACGTGGCGTCCGACAAGCAGGCGTCGGACATCGTGCTGATCGACGTTCGGGGCGTGTCCGGCTTCACGGACTACATGGTGGTGCTGAGCGTCGGGAGCGAGCGGCAGCTGCGGGCGCTGGCCGACGACCTGGCGGAGGCGGTGGAGAGGACCGGCCTGCGTCTTCATCACCGGGAGGGGACGGCGGAATCGGGCTGGGTGCTGCTCGATTTCGGCGACGCCGTCGTTCACGTGTTCAGTGAGGAGCAGAGGGACTTCTACCGGCTCGAACAGGTATGGAGGGCCGGCAAGGAGCTCGTGCGGATTCAGTGAACCCAGCCGTCGGCTTCCCGCTCGTACGCGAATAGTTCCCCTTCGCTGAAGAAAATCGGGAGTTCCCGGGCGGCTGATTCCGGCGAGTCCGAGCCGTGAATGAGGTTCTTGCCGATGTCGACCGCCCAGTCGCCCCGGATGGTGCCAGGGGCGGCGTTGCGCGGGTTCGTCGCGCCCATCGTGGTGCGCACCAGGTCGACGGCGTTGTCGCCCTCCACGGCCATGGCCACGAGCGGGCGCGAGGTCATGAAGCCCGCAACCTCCGGGAAGAACGGCTTGTCCACGTGCTCGGCGTAGTGACGGCGCGCGAGCGCCATGTCCATGCGCATGAGCTTGAGGCCGACGATCTTGAGGCCCCGGTCCTCCAGCCGTGCGGTGATGCGTCCGACGAGTCCCCGCTGCACGGCGTCGGGTTTCAGGAGTACAAGGGTCTGTTCAGCCATTGATGCGCGCTCCTTCATCGTTCGGTGAACGGCGCGGGGATGGCCCCGGGCGCGTTACGCTTTCCGTAGCCTATCACACCGCCGGACAGCGCCGGCCCGCCGTCACCGGCCCGTGGCGGGCGGAGGCGTGTTCTTCGCCGACCGCGTGATGTGCGGGGGGCGCAGGTACCTCGGCTCGACGGAAGCGACGGTCCCCTGGCGACCGGACGCGAGCGCCGCGGCGCCGAGTTCGCCGGCGCCGTTCAACCGGTCGAGCGGCGCGCTCGCCGTGACCGCGCGAAGCCGCCCGCCGAAGCGTTCGCGGAAGCTGTCGTCGAGGAGCGCCACGGCCTCGCCGCAGAACAGCGTTCCCGCAGGCTGCGCGCCGAGAAATTCATCGATGGGCGCGACCGTCTCGCCGGTCAGCGCGCCCCAGGCGCTCCCGTCCGCGCCGAACGCCGCCCACGCCACCGCCCCGCGCCCCGCGGGCAGCGCGGCGCAGACGCGCTCCGACGCTTCGCGGTACGGAAAGGCCGAAGCCTCGAGCGAGCTGACTCCGGCGAGCGGCAACGCGGCGCCGAGGGCCAGACCCTTGGCGACGCCGAGCCCGGTGCGCACGGCGCTGAATCCGCCGGGCCCAACGGCTACGACCACGCCGTCGAGATCGGCGGGCGCCGCGCCGTCGGCCCGCAGGAGCGAGTCCACGGACGGCAGGAGCTCGGCGGTGTGGTTGTTGCGCGACTTCCAGGCGAGCGAGCGGGTCAGGCCGCCGTCCCGCCATAGCCCGACGGCGCCGAAGCTCGTCGAGGTGTCGATGACGAGCAGCGTTGCGCCGCCGTCGTTCCGAAGCTCCCTCGCGTTCACGACGCCTGCGCCGGCTGGAGCGCGTGGATGAGCGCGGCGTACCGCTCGCCGTGCGCCCCCAGTTCGATGTCGCGGTCGTCGGGCGCTTCGCCGAACGTGAGCGTCACGCTGAGATGCTCACCCGGGAAGACGGCCCCGGCGCGCTCCGGCCACTCCACGACGACTACGCCGGAATCGAGCATCTCCTCGAAACCGAGGTCGTGCGCCTCGAGGTCCCCGTCGATGCGGTAGAGGTCGACGTGATGAACGGTCACGCGTCCGCGGTATTCATTGACGAGCACGAACGTGGGGCTGTGCGCGTAACCGTCGGCGCCCGTTCCCCACGCGAAGCCCTGGGTGAGCGTCGTCTTGCCCGCTCCCAGGCCGCCGTGCAGCAGGAACAGGTCGCCCGGTTCGGCGAGTTCGCCCAACCGCCGCCCCAGCTCCTGCGTCTCTTCCGCGCTGTGCGACTGCACGTTCGATTTCACGCTCAACGGAAGTGCTCCCATCCGGCGGCGCTGATAATTGCGGGCGCGCCGCCCGCGTCGATGACCTCCACGCTGCCCGCCTTTCCCCCGGCGATGGCGCCGACGATGGCGCCGCCAGACAGTTCAGCCAGCGCCGAGCGCACCGCATCGGGCGGGCCTGCGAACAGCAGTTCGTAGTCCTCGCCTCCGGCGAGCGCGAGCGCCCGCGCCTCGTCGCCGAACTCGGCGAACAGCGCGGGATGCGCCGGCGCTGTGGAGGCGTCGACGCGCGCGGCGACTCCCGCGGCCGCCGCCAGTTTGCCGAGGTCGGCCAGCAGCCCGTCGGAGATGTCCATGGCGCAGCGGATGCCGTGGCGGCGCAGGACGCGCGCGGCGTCCGGGCGGGCTTGCGGGCGGCGATGGGCCGCCGCAAGCGCTTGGCGATGCGCGCTGTCGAGCGGCGCTCCCGCCTCGAGCAGCCGCAGTCCTCCCTGCGACGCGCCGAGCGGCCCCGTTACGGCCACGGCGTCGCCGGGCCTCGCCGCTGCGCGGGTGAGCAGCGGCGCCTCGCCCCGGCCGGTCATCGCGACGGCGACGAACACGACGGGCGACGCGACCACGTCACCGCCGACCAGCGCCGTGCGGTACCAGGCGCAGGCTTCGAGCATTCCGTCGTACAGGGCGTCAACCGCCGCGACGGGCAGTTCCGGCGGCAGGCCGAGCGTCACGAGCCCCGCCTGCGGCTCGCACCCCATCGCCGCGATGTCGCTCACGTTCGACGTCCAGCTCTTCCAGCCGACGTCCGCCCAGCTGGAGGTCTCGCGGCGGAAGTGGACGCCCTCGACCATGGCGTCGGTCGTGGCGGCCTCGATGGCCGGCGGATCGAGCCTCCACGCGGCAGCGTCGTCGCCGATGCCGAGCAGGACGTCCATTGCGGGGGCGGGAGCCAGCCCGGCCTCCGCGACGCGCTTCGTCAGCCGCTCGATGAGCGCGGTCTCGCCGATGTCGCCAATCGTGGTCATGCGCCCATTATCGCAAACAAGGCGCGGCGTTGGGACCGGCGCGCCTGAGGTTGAGGCGTCCGCCCACTCTTGCGGGGAGAGCAGGCGGCGCCTCCCCGTTCGATGACAAAGGAAAAGGCGGGGTCTCCCCCGCCTCGATTCCCGTTCGTTGCGGACGCTGCACACCCTGTCGCACTGCTCCGTAAAGCTATCTGGGGCGGAGCTCCCATGTCCGTGCCAGGCGCCGCAAATACATTATACCCCCTTTTATGTTTCGCGCCTGTTACGGCGGCGTTAAGGGGCTGTTACATCTGGCGGCCTTTCCCCACGGGAGGGGGCAGCCCCCTAACGGCCCCCCAGCACGCGCAGGATGTCGCGCACGTCGGAGAGGTCGTCGAGGTTCTCGATCATGGCGATGGCCTCGTCGACGGCGGAGTCGCTCAGGCCCGAGGCCGCGTGGACGGCGCAGTCGCGGAACTTCTGCCGCCGCTGCTCGTCGGTGAGCGGGTTGTCGCGGTGCCCGCGCGGATGGTCGACCCGCTCCACCAGCCGCTCACCGGATTCGAGCGCGACCTCGACGACGCCCGCCTTGCCGAGCGACTCGTCGACCTCGTACTGCGCCAGGTTGGCGACGCGGACCACGTCGGGGTCGAAGAGTCCCTGGGGCGTGGGCTGGAGGTCGGCGAGCGACACGTTTCCGGAGACGAGCGCACGGGCCGTTGAGAAGAGCACGGAGTCCTCCGCTTCGACCGGCGCTTGGGGGTTGCGGCGCGTCTGCAGCGGCTCGCAGAACGTGCGGATGTGGGGCTCGCCCCGAACGAGAACGCTCGCGATACGGGCAGGGTCGATGCCGTGCGCGGCCCGCAGGTTCGCGGCGGCCTCGATGAACACGTGAGCGACGCCCGTGGTGGGCCACGGCTTCAGGCCCACGTTGAGCACGCGCCACTCGTCGCCCAGGCGATCGACCATCGCGCCGCGGTCGTACGCGCGCTGGTAGTAGATGGGGAAGAACCCGGCGTCGCCCTCGAATGCGTCGCAGTCGCCGAGCAGCCCCTCGCGGGCGAGCATTGCGCTGAGCATGCCGCCCTGACACGAGAACGCGGCGTACACGGCCTTGGCGGGCCGTCCTTCGAGCACGGGCTGACGTCCGCCGGACGCCTGCATGAACGCGAGGCCGAGCGCGCTGTGGGCCTGTTCGGGCGAGAAGCCGAGCATCCGGGAGGCGCTCATGGCCGCCGCGAAGTAGCCGGGCATCTGCGTGGGCTGCGGCTTCGATTCGCTGAACGCCCCGTGACCGGCGGCGAGCGCGACGCCGATGCGGGACATCAGCTCTGCGCCGGCGGCGAGCGCGGCCATCAGTTCCTTCCCCGTCGCGCCGCCGCGCAGTTCCGCGCCCGCCATCGAGGTCGGCATGGTCACCGGCCCGAGGTGGCCGGAGCCGACGGCGGTGGTGTCGTCGAAGTTGAGGGCGTGGGCCATGCCGCCGTTCACCGTGGCGGCGGCGACGGCCGGCAGCTTCTCGGCGAACCCGACGAGCGTGCATTGCGGAGCGCCGCCTGCGGCGCGCGCCCACGCGAGCAACTGCGGAATGCCGACTCCCAGCGTGTTCGCCGCGAGCGTGGTCGCGAACGTGTCGAGCGCGAGTCGGCGCACCGTGGCGCGCACTTCGCCGGGGAGGTCGTCGTAGGTCAGCTGCGAGCCGAACCTCGCCCACACCGCGGTGATTTCGTCGCCGCGCGCTCCGTCCGCCATGCCGCTACTCTGCCCCGCCGCCATCCACGGGTTCGAGGGCGAGGGGGCGGTAGTACAACCCCCACTTGTCCATAAGCCGCCGGACGTCGGGCAGGTCGAGTTTCGTAAGGTCGGAGAAGAACCCGGCGATGGCGTGAGCGTGGAGCTGGTCGGGAGTTGCGACCCAGCTGGCCTCGGCGGGGACGGCGTAGATGAGGCCGGCCTGGTTCTGCGAGCGCACTTCGACCCGCGTGCCGCCGTTGTCGAACTTCACCGTTATGCCGTTGGCCATTGCTGTCTCCTCAAAGGGCGTGGGGGAATTATACCCGGCCCGCGCCGCCGGAGCGCCTATAATCGACAGGAGAACCCAGCAAGGGAGGGCCCGCCGAGTGGAGCTGCCAGCGCACATCCGGGACGGCATGATCGAGCACGCCCGGGAGGAAGACCCGAACGAATGCTGCGGCATCCTCGCCGCCGCGGACGGCAAGATCGTCAAGCAGTACCGGATTACGAACGCCGAGAAGAGCCCGTACCGCTACCAGCTGGACGGTCGGGAGTACGTCGCCGCCCTGCGGGAGATCGACGACAACGGCTGGGAACTGGCGGTCATCTACCACTCGCACACGCACAGCCCGGCCTATCCGTCGGCCACGGACATCCGGCTCGTAACCTGGCCGGACGCCTACTATCTGCTGGTGTCGCTGGAGGACAAGTCGAACCCGGTCGTGCGCGTGTTCCGCATCGTTGAGGGGGAGGTTACGGAGGAGCCTATCGAGGCGGCGTAGCGCTCACCCTCGGCGCTCGCGCAGGCGGCGGAGGTGCTCGACGAAGCCGGCGGCGTGGAGGTCGCGTTCGAGGACGTGGCGCACGGCCGCCCCCAGCACGGTTTCGAGCTGCTCATGGACGTTCGGCTCGAGGCGCAGCAGGGTCGCCTGCGCGATGGGCTGCACGGCGAAGTAGCGCAACGCCTTGAGGGCATCGACGGAGAGTTCGAGAACCGCTCCTGCGGCGACGGGGCAGGCGTCGCAGACGACGCCGCCGAGGCCGGGGGCGAACCGGTGGCGTTCCGGCTCGATGTCGCGTTCGCACACGAGGCACCGGCGCAGTTCCGGCAGGTAGCCGGAGTCGGCAAGCATGGCGAGTTCCACAGCGCGGGCGACGGTCGCCGGGTGGCGTCCGGTCTCGAGGGCGCGCAGCGCGCCAAGCAGCAGCCGGTAGGCGTCGGGATGAGGCGCGGCCTCCGGCAGCAGCAGGTTGGCCAGTTCCATGACGTAGTACGCCTCCGCCAACCTGTCGAGGTCGGCTTTGACGCCGGGGAAGGTCTCGACCGCCTCTGCGCCGGTGACCACGTCGAACGTGCTGCCGACGGCGACGTCGAGGTTCGCCGCGTTGAGCATGGCCAGGTGCCCGCCGATCTTGCTGGTTGCGCGCCGTGCGCCGCGGACGGCGAGCCGGAGTTTGCCGAAGCCTGGCGTGAGCGTCGTGGCGATGCGGTCGGCGTCGCCGATGGCGTCGGAGCGCAGGACGAGTCCGGCGGTCTTGTAGGCGCGCCGCTTGCCGCCCGGCGGCGGCCTTCCGGGCGCCGGGGTCGTCATGGCGTCCCCATCCGCGCTATTCGCCGCCGTGGACGGGGATGACCACGCCGTTCACGAAGCCCGCGGCGTCGGACGCCAGGAAGAGCGCGACGCTGCCGATGTCGTCGGCTACGCCTACGCGTCCGACCGCGATGCGCTCGGCGGCTGAGGCCATCTCCGGCCTCACGGTCCCCGCCGGACGGGGGGTGTCGATGGTCCCGGGGGCGATGCAGTTGACGCGCACCTCCGGCCCCCACTGGTGCGCCATGTGGAACGTGAGGCTGTGCACCGCCGCCTTGGCCGTGCCGTAGGCCGCGATGTCGGGTGACGAGGAGCGGTGGCCGAGGCCGGATGTCGAGCCGATGTTGGTGATGGAGCCCTTGCCTGCCTGTCGCATGTGGGGGACGACCGCCTTGGAGACGAGGAAGGCGGTCTTCACGTTGCCGACGTAGGCGCCGACGAAGTCGTCGCCCTCCATGTCGAGCAGGGCGGCGCGCTTGTACTGCGGCATGTCGGGGTTGCGGCTGTAGGAGCCGCCGGCGACGTTCACGAGGGCGTCGATGCGCCCGAACCGGTCGAGGGTCTGCCGCACCATGTCGTCGATCTCGGCGGGGTCGGCGACGTTGACCGTCACGCCGAGCGCCGCGGCGCCGAGCGATTCGACCTCCTCGACGGCGGGCGGAATGCTCTCCGCGGGGACGGAGGCGATGACGACGTTGGCGCCGGCTTGGGCGAAGGCGCGGGCGCAGCCCCGCCCTATGCCGCCGCTGCCGCCGGTGATGATGACGGTGCGCCCCTCCATCGAGAATCGTGACAGGTCCATGGCGCTCTCCTGGAGTGTGATTCGGTCGCGCGCGCCATTGTAGCGGGCTCGGCGCTCTCTACGTTCCCCCGTGGAGGTCGAGGTACGCGCCGTTGAAGAAGGCCCCGGCGTCGGACGCGATGAACACCGCCGCGCCGGCGATGTCCTGGGGAGTGCCGAACCGCCCGATCTCGATCTCGGCGAGGCTGCGCGCCTGGCGCTCGGGCTGCTCGGTGCGGGCGCGGCGCGGAGTGATGAAGTGGCCCGCGTTGATGCAGTTGACGCGCACGTGGGGCGCCCACTCCTTCGCCATGCTGCGGGTGAGGTGCATGATTGACGCCTTGGTCATGTTGTAGACGCTCATGCCGGGCTCCGGCAGCCGGTAGTCGCGTGCTCCGACGGACGCCATGTTGATGATGACGCCCCTCTGGCGCTCCAGCATGTGGGGAACGACGGCCTGGCTGCAGAGGAAAGCGCTCGTTACGTTGATGTTGAACGCCTCGTTGAAGTCGTCCTTCGTCAGTTCGAGCAGCGGGCCGCGCTTGAACGTCGGCCCCTGGGAGCCGCCGACGACATTCATCAGAATGTCGATCTGGCCGAAGCGGTCGAGCGCCGCCTGTGCGAGCGCCTTCACGGCGTCGGGGTCGGTGGCGTCGGTAGGGACGCCGAGCGCGGAGCATCCCTTGGACTCGATCTCGGCGACGACCTTGTCGATCTTCTCGGCGCCCCTGGCGGCGACGACCACGTTCGCGCCGGCGTCGGCGAAGCCGTGGGCGATCATGCGCCCGATGCCGTCGCTGCCGCCGGAGACGATGGCCGTCCGCCCGTCCAGCGAGTAGGCGTCCAGACTGAAATGGGGGACGAGTTCGGGGTCGGGGAATGGTTGGGTCATGCGGCTACGTCTCCGCGGGGGCAGGTTCAGGAGTCACTGGCAGTCCTCTCTTTGCGCAAGTCCTCACCTGGCGCCAAGTTCCTTCAGGAGTTCGACTATCTTGCCGTATTCCTCGCGCGAGGGGAGGTCGTCGAACTCCTCGTAACCTCCTGCGGCGCCTCTCAATGCCTCTTGCAGGACAGAAGTATCTTTGCCTTCGACCACCCCCCAGTCGGCGCCGCGCGCGATCAGCAGGCGAATAATCTCTCTTCGCCCATACACGACCGCATACCGAATCGGCGTCGCGTCGTTGTCTTGGTCTCTGCCCTCGATGTCTGCTCCGTGGTCGAGCAGCACTTCGGCGATACGGGGCCTGTTCATGTAGATGGCCCAGTGCAACGGCGGCGGCGTCTCATCCCGGCAATTGGCGAGGGCGGGGTCTTCTTCGAGCAGCCGCGCCGCTGTCTGGGGGTCATTCGCTTCCGTCGCGGCAGCCAGTTTGTGAAGATGCGGATTTCTCATACGTCTCAGCGGCAGTTCAGCGGCGCCAGCCGAAGCCCTCGAAGAAGCCGCGCACGTAGGCGATCTGCCCGGCGTGCTGGGTGTTGTCGTTCACGACGCTGACGAGCCGAACTCCCACGGTGGGGAGAGGGTTGTACTGCGGCTCGTCGAGCACGCGATCGAGGTCGGACGACGTGAGCGTTGCGAGGTAGGCCCTGCTCCGCTCGTACACGGCGTCGGCGTAGCCGAGGAGCACGTCGACGGAATCGACGTTGAAGGCGGCGACCTGTTCGGGGGAGTAGCCGCCGCCGGTGGAGTTGTCGCCGGCGGGGAAGCCGAATCGCTCGCGCCATCCGCCGGACTCCCAGAGCTGGGGTTCTCCTGCGAGCGACGAGAGGTGATCGTCGTGGATGCGGGTGAGGTGCCACGCCATCCAGGAGATGGAGTTCGAGCCGTCGGCGGGCATGCGGTTGAGGTATTCGGCGGGCAGGGTGGTCAGCACGCGGTGCAGCATCTGGTTGATGCGTCCGAGCCCGTCGGCGATCAGTTCGGGTCCTTCCATGTTCTCCCCCTCTGCGAGCGGTTTGCGGGGAACATGGTACACGCGCGGGCCCCCGGCCGGCAGGGCGCTACCCCGCAACCAGCAGGAGCGCGCCGGAGGCGAGCATGACGCCCTCGACGAGGAAGACGAACGCGCGCTCGGGCATTCGGCGAACGAGCCGCGCGCCGATCCACGCTCCGACCGCCATGATGAGTCCGATGCCGACGGCGATGAGGAACGTCTCCGCCGTGAAGAGGTCGAACCCGCCGTAGACCGCCGTCTTGACGATGCTGACGAGGAACGTTCCGACGGCGATGGTGCCGACGAACGCGTTCCTGCGGAGGCCGTAGGCGAGGAAGAAGTGCGCGCCGAACGGCCCGGCGCCGCCGAAGATGGCGGAGAAGAAGCCCTGCCCTAGGCCGACGAACAGGAAGCCTCGCAGCGGCATCGTCTGCGCGGCGATGGGCAAGCGCCGGTAGACGACGAGGGCGATGAGAAAGACGCCGAGCCCGCGCGCGAGAAGTTCGGCGGGTGCGCTGGCGAACACCACGCCCCCGAGGGCCGCCGCCGGCACTGCGCCGTAGCTGTACCAGCGCGCCACGCGCCAATCGACGTCGCTCCAGTTGGCGGCGGAGCGCGAGAGCGTATTGAACAGCATCGCGACGGTGACGATGGGAATGGCGAGGCGAATGCCGAAGGCGAACGTGAGCACGGGAATGACGATGACGCCCGTGCTCATGCCGGAGACGCCGCCGATGACCGCCGCAACCAGCGACGTAACGGCGACCGCCGCGGCCACGAGAGGGCTGACGTCCAGCGGCATGCCGGGCCTACGCGCGCCTGATTGGCATGAGGATCACAGCGTCTCCATAGCGGCGCGCTACGCCCTCGGGTCCAGGACGCGGCCCACGAACAGCACGGCTCCGGTCGGGACGTCGCGAATGAGGAAGATGAACGGGCGGTCGATCCTGAAGTCGGGCGGCAGGGACGTGGGGAATACGGTGATGCCGGTGGCGGCCGACGCCGTGGTTCCCTCCTCGTCGACGGAGATGAACGCCTTGTGGACGGCGGTCTCGACGACGAGGCATCCGACCGTGGGGCAGGCCAGGCCGTTGACGCCCGAGAGGTCGGCGTCGCTCGGGCTGAAGGCGTCCGGCATCCCCATGCCCGAGAGCACGCCCTTCATGTCGAAAGTGGAGTCGAACTCGAATTTCGGCATGTACAGCTGCACGCTGCGATGCTCGATGCGCTCGATGGCGCCCGCGACAAGCTCCGCGTCGAGGCGGCCCTCGAACTGCTCGAACCGCCCCTCGTCAGGGAGAAAGACGACCATGGAGGCCGACTCGCCCCGGTACGGCAGTTCGACGGCCTGATAGCCGTCCCCCTCCGCGTAGCCGATGACGGCTTGACCGCTCATAGTTGGGGCGTCCACCAGGCTGCCGTCGCGCAGGTGGAACGGCCTCTCCTCGGTTCCCCATTCCGGGAAGGGGCGCAGCCAGTCCGCCTGGAAGTGGATAGCGTTCGTGAGGACGAGCGCAATGTCGGAGTGGATGGAGCCTTCCGGGAGCAGGTCGCGGATGGTGTTCTCCGTCTGCTCGCTCACCCAGTCGTTGATGATGCGGCGCGCCCCTTCGGGGTCTTCCGCGAAGTCCATCCCCCGGAGGCCGGCGTCGTAGTTCTCGCCGACGACGTCCAGGTACTCTTGGAGGAAGGGGTAGCCGGCCCTTCCCCAGAGGGCGTTGACGATGTTGAGCCGGGGCCCTTTGGGCGTGTCGTCTCCCTCGGCCGGGGTTCCGGCGCGGGACTTGAGTTCGAGGTCAAGCGCGTTGAAGGCGGGATGGAGCGCGGACTGAGGGAGGCGGAACTGCAGCGCGCCGGCCATTTGGCTCGCTGTTGGGCCGCGCGCCCCTGCGTAGAGCATGCCAAGGGCGAGCGAGAGGCTGTGGGGCGAGTAGAACAGGTTGCCCTCCTCGCGCCTGACGGCCTGGTACAGGTCGAAGGCGAAAGCGGTGTTGCCTTCGACCAGCGTTCGCAAGTCCGACCTGCTCGCGTCGGGCGAGGAGACTCTTGCGACGTTCGCCAGCAGATCGCCCTGTTGCGGGGCTGTGACAGCAAGGAGAGTCGGCGGCGCCGTCGGCGTGGGAGCGGGGAGGGCTGTTGGGGTCGGCGTGGGAGTGGGCAGGGCCGTCGGCGTCGGCGTGGGAATGGGGGGAAGCGTCGGGGTCGGCGTAGGAGCGGGAAGGGCCGTTGGAGTTGGCGTGGGAATGGGGGGAAGCGTCGCGGTTGGCGTAGGGTCGGGGAGGGCCACCGCAGTTGGCGTGGGGGCAGGGTCGCACGCTGCGGCGGCGAGAGCGCCCGCCATGGCCAGAGCGGCCAGGGGCGCATTCCAACGAGTGAGCGTCAACACCTCTGCTCCCGGCGGGCGCGCCGGCCTTACAGCCGTTCGAGGATCAGGTCGGTCATGTGCTGGGTCGTCGAGAACTCGGCGCCGGGCGGGACGAGGTCGGCGGTGCGGTGGCCGTCGTTCAACGTCCGTTCGACCGCGGCGTTGACGGCCGCGGCCTCCTCGGCGAGGCCGAACGAGTACTGGAGCATGAAGGCCGCGCTGATGATGGAGCCGATGGGGTTGGCCTTGCCCTGGCCGGCGATGTCGGGCGCGCTGCCGTGGCTCGGCTCGTAGAGGCCCTTGATGCGCCGGGGCTTCCCCTTGGCGTCTGCGCCCGGCAGACCCGCGAGGCTCGCGGATGGCAGCATGCCGAGGGACGCCGAGAGCACGGCGGCCTCGTCGGAGATGATGTCGCCGAACATGTTCTCCATCACCATCACGTCGAAGCTCGTGGGGCGCGTGATGAGCACCATGGCGCAGGAGTCCACCAACTGGTGCTCGAGCTCGACGTCCGGATAGTCCTTCGAGACCTCGATGGCGACATCGCGCCACAGCCGCGAGGACTGGAGCACGTTCGCCTTGTCGACCGAGGTGAGCTTCTTGCGGCGCGAGCGGGCGAGCTCGAAGCCGACGCGGATGATGCGCTCGATCTCCCTCTCGGTGTAGAGAAGCGTGTCCACGCCCTTGCGTCCGGCCTTGGTCTCCCACCGCTTCTTGGGCGTCGCGTAGTAGAGCCCGCCGGTGAGTTCGCGGAGGATGATCATGTCGGCCCCCCGGACGCGCTCGTTCTTCAGGGGGCTTGCGTCCTCCATGCCGGGGAACACCCTTACGGGCCGGATGTTTGCGTACAGGCCGAGCGCCTTGCGGAGGCCGAGGATCGCCGCTTCAGGACGGACGGGTTCGTTGTCCCACTTGGGGCCGCCGACCGCGCCGAAGAGCACGGCGTTGGCGCGCTTGGCGGCGCGGACGGTCTCATCGCGGAGAGGGTGGCCGTAGGCGTCGATGGCGCCTCCGCCGACGAGGTCGGTGTCGTAGCGGAAGGTGTGGCCCCAGCGCTTGGCGACCGCGTCGAGCACCTGCTGCGCGGCGCCGGTTACTTCGGGGCCGATGCCGTCGCCCGGCAGAACCATGATGTCGTAAGTGGGCATGGGAAGCGTCTCCGTCGTCCCCGTCAGCGAGGCGGGGCGGGTTGGGGTGCTGCGGGTCTTAGGCGCGCGCCTGCTCGAAGGCGTCTATCGCCGCCTCGTTCTGGAGCGTCAGGCCAATGTCGTCGAGGCCCTTGATGAGGTTCTCCCTGCGGAACTCGTCGATCTCGAACTTCGCGGCGAGGCCGTGGCCGTCGGTCACCTGCTGCGCCTCCAGGTCGACGGTCAACGCGTAGCCCTCGAGTTCCTGCGCGCGGGAGATGATCGTGTCCACCTCGGCGGTCGCGAGTTGCACGGGCAGCAGCCCGTTCTGGTAGCAGTTGTTGCGGAAGATGTCGCCGAAGCTCGGCGCGATGACCACGCGGAAGCCGTACTGCTGGATTGCCCACGGCGCGTGCTCGCGCGAGGAGCCGATGCCGAACTGCGGGCCGCTGACCAGCACCGTCGCTCCCTCGTACTTTGGCAGGTTCAGCACGAAGCCCGGCTTGGGCGAGCCATCCTCTTCGTAGCGGAGTTCATAGAAGAGCAACTCGCCGAACCCGACGCGGTCGATCTTCTTGAGGAACCGCGCCGGGATGATCTGGTCGGTGTCCACGTTCGGCATGTCGTAGGGAACGACCCTGCCGGTGTGCTGCGTGAATGCGTCCATGATTACTCCCACTCCCGGATGTCGACGAAATGACCGGCGATGGCCGCTGCCGCCGCCATGGCGGGGCTCACGAGGTGCGTGCGTCCGCCGGGCCCTTGGCGCCCCTCGAAGTTGCGGTTGGAGGTCGACGCGCTGCGCTCGCCGGGGCTCAGGCGGTCGGGGTTCATGGCGAGGCACATCGAGCAGCCGGCGTCGCGCCACTCGAAACCGGCGTCGAGGAACACCTTGTCGAGCCCTTCCTGTTCGGCCTGGCGCTTCACGACCCACGAGCCGGGAACGACCATTGCGCGGACCGAGTCCGCGACCTGCTTGCCCTGAGCGACCGCGGCGGCGGCGCGCATGTCCTCGATGCGGGAGTTCGTGCACGAGCCGATGAACACGGTGTCGACCGCGATGTCCTGCAGCCGCTCCCCACCGCTGAGGCCCATGTACGCAAGCGCCTTCTCGACGGCGGTCTGGTCCTGCGACGACGAGAAGTCCTCCGGCCTCGGCACGCGCCCGCCGACGGGGGCCACCTGGGCGGGGTTCGTTCCCCACGTTACCTGCGGCTCGATCTCGGCGCCGTCCATCACGACGACCGTGTCGAACGCGGCGCCCTCGTCGGTTCGCAGGGCGGTCCACTGCTCAACGGCGGCGTCCCAGTCGGCGCCCTTGGGGGCGTGCTCGCGCCCCTTCAGGTACTCGAACGTCTTTTCGTCGGGGGCGACCATGCCGGTGCGCGCGCCCGCCTCGATGGACATGTTGCAGACGGTCATGCGGCCTTCCATCGACATATCGCGGAACACGTCGCCGGTGTACTCGATGGCGTGGCCGATGCCGCCGGACGTCCCGATCTTGCCGATGACCGCGAGGATCACGTCCTTGGGGGTTACGCCGTCGGCGAGCTTGCCGTCCACGCGCACTTCCATAGTCTTCGGCTTGGCCTGCCAGATGCACTGCGTGGCGAGCACGTGCTCGACCTCCGACGTGCCGATGCCGAACGCCATAGCGCCGACGGCGCCGTGGGTGGCCGTGTGGCTGTCGCCGCAGACGATGACCATGCCGGGCTGGGTGCGCCCCTGCTCCGGCCCGATGACGTGGACGATGCCCTGCTTCTCGCTGAACATGTCGAAGTACTCGAGCCCGAACTCGTCGGCGTTGCGTCGCATCGCCTCCAGCTGGGCCTTCGACACTTCGTCGGTCAGCGGCTTGTCGCGGTCGCTGGTGGGGACGTTGTGGTCGGCGACGGCGACGGTCTTGTCGAGCCGGCGGATGCGGCGGTTGTTCATCCGCAGGCCGTCGAACGCCTGCGGCGACGTGACCTCGTGGACGAGGTGGAGGTCCACGTAGAGGAGCGAGGGCTTGCCGGGCTCCTCGCGGACAACGTGGGCGTCCCAGATCTTCTCGAACATGGTCTTTGGGGGCATGGAATCCTCCGGGGCGGCGGAATCAGAATGCAAGGTCGTCCAGTAGCAGGCGCGGGCCGCGCTGCGCCATGTCAGGGCGCGGCTGTCGCCGATGATAGCAGGGGGCCGGGCAATTCTCCTCGTGGACGGGCGAGAAGGCGAGGGCCGAGCGCGAAGCGCGCCGAAACCGGGGGAGAGGGAGGTTCGCGGCGGGCCTGTCGGAACCACGAACTCTCCTCCCCTCGCTGTAGCCCTTCCTACACGGCGCCGACCGCCTCCGGCGCGCGGGTCGTGTCCCCCATGGCGAGCAGCCGGTTGAGGGCGTTCATGTACGCCTGGGCCGACGCCACGATGATGTCGGTGTCGGCGCCGCGCCCGATGTAGGGCCGCCCGTCCTGCTCGATGCGGATGCTCACTTCGCCCACGGCGTCGATGCCCTCGGTTACGGAGTTCACGCTGAACTCCGTGAGTTCGTTGGGGACGCCGACGATGCGGTTGATGGCCCGGTAGACCGCGTCGACGGGGCCGGTGCCGGTGGCGGCGTCGGTGCGGGTCTCGCCTTCCTGGTCGATGAGTTGCACGGTAGCGGTCGCGATCTCGTTGTTCCCGCAGGTCACCTGCACGTGCTGCAGGGAGTACGTCTCCTCGACCGAGGTCCGTTCGTTGCCCATGAGCGCGATGAGGTCGCGGTCGGTGACCTCGCGCTTCTTATCGGCCAGTTCCTTGAACGACTCGTGCACCTTGTTCAGTTCCTCGTCGGTGAGGGCGTAGCCGAGCTCTTCGAGCCGCGCGCGCAGGCCGTGCCTGCCGCTCAGCTTGCCGAGCACGAGCTCGCTGTGGGGCACGCCCACGTCGAGCGGGTTGATAATTTCGTAGGTGGAGCGCTCCTTCAGGACGCCGTCCTGGTGGATGCCGGAGGCGTGCCGGAACGCGTTGCGCCCGATGACCGCCTTGTTGGGCTGCACCGGGAAGCCGCTGACCTGGCTGACCAGCCGGCTGGCGGAGTAGAGCTGGGTCGTCTCCACCTGCGAGTCCACCCCGAAGTAGTCGCTGCGGGTTCGGAGGGCCATGATGACCTCTTCGATGGCCGTGTTGCCGGCGCGCTCGCCGATGCCGTTGATGCAGCCCTCGACCTGGCGCGCCCCCGCCTTCACCGCCGCCAGGCTGTTCGCCACCGACATGCCGAGGTCGTCGTGGCAGTGCACCGACAGCCGCACCGTGTCGCCCAGCTCGGGCACTTGCTCCCGCAGGTGCCGGATGAGCCCGGCGAACTCCTCGGGGATGGCGTAGCCGACGGTGTCGGGGATGTTGATGGTGGTGGCGCCGGCGTCCACGGCGGCGCGCACCATGTGGGTGAGGAAGTCCTTCTCCGTGCGGCTGGAGTCCATCGGCGAGAACTCGACGTCGTCGGTGTGCTGGCGCGCGCGGGCGACGGCCTTGGCCGCCATCTCCACGACCTCCTCCCGGTTCTTCTTCAGCTGGTGCTGAATATGCTGGTCGGAGGAGGAGATGAAGACGTGGATGCGGGGATGCGCGGCGTCCTTGAGCGCCTCGCCGGCGCGGTCGACGGCGGCCTCGTTGGCGTGGGCGAGCGCCGCGATGATTGGCTTGCGCACCTCGCGCGCGACGCGCTGGACGGCTGTGAAGTCTCCCTGTGAACTGACGGGGAAACCCGCCTCGATGACGTCCACGTTCAGGCGCTCGAGCTGCCGGGCGATTTCAACTTTCTCCTCGACGGTCATCGAGAGGCCCGCGGACTGCTCGCCGTCGCGGAGCGTGGTGTCGAAAATCAGTACTCGGTCTTCCATGCTGCTTCCTTACTCCGGGCTATTCTTGCGGCCGGCCCGGCGTCGGCTGCGCCGAAGGGGTTACTTCTTGCCGAGGAAGGTCATCATGCCGCGCAGTTGCGCGCCGACGTCCTCGATTTCGTGCTTGGCGGCGGCGTCGCGCATGGCCTTGAACCGGGGCTGCCCCTCGTGGTTCTCGGCGATCCATTCGCGCGCGAACTCGCCGCTCTGAATCTCGCTCAGCACCTGCTTCATCGCGGCGCGGGCGTGCTCGTCCACCACGCGGGAGCCCCGGCTGTAGTCGCCGTACTCGGCGGTGTCGCTCACCGAGTAGCGCATGTACTTCATGCCGCCCTCGTACAGCAGGTCGACGATGAGCTTCAGCTCGTGCATCACCTCGAAGTAGGCGATCTCCGGCTGGTAGCCGGCTTCGACGAGCACCTCGAACGCGTTGGTGATGAGGCTGGTCACCCCGCCGCAGAGCACCGTCTGCTCCCCGAAGAGGTCAGTCTCGGTCTCCTCCTTGAACGTCGTCTCGACGATGCCCGCGCGCATCGAGCCGATGCCCGCGCCGTACGCCAGCGCGTTCGGAAGCGCGTCGCCCGACGCGTCCTGGTGGATCGCGACGAGCGACGGAACCCCCTGACCCTCGACGAACACCTCGCGGACGCGGTGGCCGGGCGCCTTGGGCGCAATCATCGACACGTCGACGTCCGCGGGCGGCTTGATCTCGCCGAAATGAATGTTGAAGCCGTGGGCGAACATCAGCGTCTTCGCGCTGGTGAGCGACGGCTCGATCGACTCCCGGTAGACGGCGCCCTGCACGGTGTCCGGAACGAGCACCATGATGACGTCGCTCTCCTGCGCCGCGACCGCCGGCGAATCCACGCGCAGGCCCTCGGCCTCGGCCTTCGCCTTGCTCGCGCTCCCCGCGTGCAAACCGACCATCACGTCGACCCCGCTGTCGCGCAGGTTCAGCGCGTGGGCGTGGCCTTGGCTTCCGTAGCCGATAATGCCGACGCGCTTGCCCGCGAGCCGCGCCATGTCGGCATCCTTCTCGTAGTACATCTTCGCCATCTACGTGTTCCTCCTCTGCGTTGCTGCCTTGTGGGGTCGCCGTTCAGGGAACGACCTCCGTGTCCGGCGCGCTCCGGTCTACGCGCGCCGACTGACGCGCTCCCGTCGCGGCGCTCCCTCGCGTTATCGCGACGCGCCCCGTCCGCATCGTCTCGCGGATGCCGAACGGATGCAGGAGCCGCAGGAGCGCGTTGACCTTCTCCTCGTCCCCTGTGATTTCGATGGTGACGGAGTCGCGGGTTACGTCCACGATGTTCGCGCGGAAGATGTCGACGATCTGCATGATTTCCGCGCGGGACGTCGCGTTCGTGTGGACTTTCACCAGCGCGAGTTCCCGCGCCACGATGCTCTCGTCCGAGATGTTCGTCACCCGCACCACGTCGATCAGCTTGTACAGCTGCTTCGTCACCTGCTCGACCACCCAGTTGTCGCCCTCGACGACGAACGTCATGCGCGAGAGTCCGGGCGTCTCGCTGTGGCCGACCGACAGATTGGAGATGTTGAAGCCGCGCCGCGAGAAGAGCCCCGCGATGCGCGCCAGCACGCCCGGCTTGTCCTCCACGAGCGCCGTGATCGTGTGCGGCGCGCCGCGGCCGTTCACCGCTACGTCAGCCATGACGGCGCCTCCTCCCGGGCGGGCGACTCGATCATCTCGAAGACGCTCTCGCCGGCCGGCACGTGCGGGTACACGTTCTCTTCGGGGTCGACCTGGAAGTCGATCACCGCGGGCCCGTCGATGGCGGACGCTTCGTCGATGGCGGCGCGCACCTGCGACTGATCGGTTACGCGCTTCGCCCAGATCCCGAACGCCTCCGCGAGCTTCACGAAGTCTGGGTTGCGGGAGTAACCGGACGCGACGCGGGCGCCGCCGTAGAACAGGTCCTGCAGTTGCCGCACCAGCCCGAGGTTGTTGTTGTTGAGCAGGGCGAACTTCACCGGCACGTTGTGCTCGGCGATCGTCGCAAGCTCCGACATCGTCATCTGGAAGCCGCCGTCTCCGGCGATGCTCCACACGGCGCGCCCCGGCAACGCGAAGGCGGCGCCCATCGCCGCGGGCGTCTCGAACCCCATCGTGCCGAGACCGCCGGACGTGATCCAGGCGCCCTGCTCCTTGAACACATAGTGCTGCGCCGCCCACATCTGATGCTGGCCAACGCCGGTCACCACCACCGCCCGGCCGTCGGTGGCCGCGCAAAGCTCCCGCACGATGTGCTGCGGCAGCAGCCCCTCGCGGCCACTGTCGGACAGCGGATGCTCGTCGCGAAGCGCCTCCAGTTCCGCGATCCACTCGGGGCGGGAGACCCGCTCGACCTCCTTGGCGAGGGCGTGCAGCACGCGCTTTGCGTCGCCCACGATGGGGACGGTGACCCCGACGTTCTTGCCGACCTCCGCGGGATCGATGTCGATGTGCACGACCTTGGCGTTCGGGGCGAATGCGCTGAGCCGCCCCGTTACGCGGTCGTCGAACCGCATGCCGACGCCGATGATGAGGTCGGCGCGGTCGATCGCCCAGTTGTTGTGCGCCTGCCCGTGCATGCCGGGCATGCCCAGGCTCAGCACGTGGTCGCCGGCGAACGCGCCGATGCCCAGCAGCGTCGTGATGACCGGGATCTGCGCCTTCTCGGCGACCTCCCGCACCTCGGCCTCGGCGCGGGCGATGAGCGCCCCGTGCCCGACGAGCAGCAGCGGACGCCGGGACTCGGCGATGAGCCCCGCCGCGCGCTTGATCATCTGCCCGTGCCCCTCCACCGTCGGCTTGTAGGAGCGCAGGTCGACGTGTTCCGGGTAATCGAACTCGGCGCTCTCAGTGAGCACGTCGCGGGGGACGTCGACGAGCACCGGGCCTGGGCGCCCCGTCTGCGCGATGTGGAAGGCCTCGCGCATGATGCGGGGGATGTCCGCCGCGCGCAGCGCCAGGTAGTTGTGCTTGGTTATCGGGAGCGTGATGCCCGTCGTGTCGGTTTCCTGGAACGCGTCGCGCCCGATGGCGGCCCGGGGGACCTGGCCTGTGATCGCGACGATGGGAGAGGAGTCCATCATGGCGGTGGCCAGCGGCGTGACCAGGTTCGTGGCGCCCGGCCCGGAGGTCGCCACGGCGACGCCGACTTTGCCGGAGGCGCGGGCGTAGCCGTCGGCGGCATGGCCGGCGTTCTGCTCGTGGCGCACGAGGATATGCCGCAACTGCGGGTACTCCGGCAGCGTTTGGTAAAGGGGCAGAATGGCGCCGCCGGGCAGCCCGAACATGAGCTCGACTCCTTCTCGGAGCAAGCACTCGCATAGCATCTGCGCGCCGGTCAAGCGCAACCCGGACCTCCCGTTCCTATCCGTCATTCCCCGCCCAGGCGGGAATCTCGTCTCAGTTCTCCCCTCTGGGGGAGGCGCCCCGGAGGGGCGGAGAGGGCGGTGCGCCCTCATCCACATTAATCAGAAAGACCCGTCCCAAGACAAGGGACGGGTCGTTAACGCCCGCGGTACCACCCTAATTCCCCGGACGAGCGTCCGGGGCGGCTCTCGTGCGCGGTAACGGCGCGCGCCGCCTGCCCTACTGCAATCCGTTCAGGCAAGCCGCTCGGGGACGAGTTCGGGAGGGCTGTTCCGCCGCCGACCTTTCACCAATCGCCGGCTCGCTGGGGCGCGCTGACTCCCTACTACTTCCCTTCTCAGCGGAAACTGTTTGGAAGCTTGGGAATGATAGCACGCCCCTCGTTCGCCTGTCAACGCGCCCTAATGCCGTTCCGAAAGACCGCAGACTGCCGCAAATCCCTTCCGAAAATCCGCCTCCGAGCACGGAAGGGCCGAACGAGTGGCGCGCGCCGCCCGAAACGCGATAGCCTCTGTTCTGGCGGCTTCATCGTGCTCGACCGACTCAACAACGCCCTCCAGAACGTCCGCGACGCCCGGCGCACCGGCGTCGCGCCCTACGTCACCATCGGACTGCCAACGGTCGAGGAGACGCTCGCCATCGTCCCCGCCATCGAGGCGGCGGGCGCCGACGCCATCGAACTCGGCGTGCCTTACAGCGACCCGCTGGCCGAGGGCCCCACGATTCAGGCCGCGAGCTACCGCGCCCTCTCCGGCGGCGTCGACTCCCGAGTGTGTCTCGACACGGCGCGCAGGCTTCGCGAGAACGGCGTCCGGCTGCCGCTGCTCTTCATGGGCTACTACAACCCCATCCTCAGCTACGGCGTCGACGCCTACGCGAGCGATTGCGCCGACGCCGGCGTCGACGCTCTCATCATCCCCGACCTGCCCACGGAAGAAGCGGGCCCCCTTCGCGACGCCCTCCGCAGGCGCGGGCTGGGGCTCGTCGGCTTCGTCGCCCCCACCAGCCCGGACGCCCGCATCGAGCTCAGCGTCCGGGAGGCTGACGGCTTCGTCTACTGCGTGAGCGTCGCCGGGGTAACGGGCGCGCGCGCCGACCTGCCGCCCGACCTCGCGGCGTTCGTCGGTCGCGTGCGCACGCGCACCGACCTCCCCATCGGCGTCGGATTCGGCATAGCCGAACGCCGCCACGTCGAGACCGTCGGCGCGGTCGCCGACATCGCGCTTGTGGGGAGCGCGCTCATCAACGTGATAGACTCGGCGCCGCCCGGCGAGGCGGCGGCGCGCGCGGGGGCCTTCGTCGCAGGGCTCACCGGCAGGGCGTAGGCCCCACGCCTCACTCCAGTTTCGAGCTTGCAGCATGACACAGACGCTAGGCCTGCGCGGAGCAACCACCGCAGACGCCAACACTCCCGATGCGATTCTCGACGCCACCGAGGAGATGCTGCGGGAGATCGCCGCAGCTAACAACCTTGCGGAAGACGACGTCGGCGCGGTATTCTTTACGGCAACCGACGACCTGAACGCGGAATTCCCCGCCAAGGCTGCACGTGTGCGACTCGGCTGGAACAA
Organism: Dehalococcoidia bacterium; assembly: GCA_034421335.1. GTDB lineage: Bacteria > Chloroflexota > Dehalococcoidia > Lucifugimonadales > Australimonadaceae > S5-327. The sequence continues at coordinate 43,063 of DAOUKL010000044.1, forward strand.
CACCGCGCTGATGGACAGCATCGAAATCCGAGCCCCCGGCGCCCCGAGGTCGGTCATCAGGGCGCTTCTGCTGGTCAATACCGACAAGCAGAAAAGCGAACTGCGGCACATCTACCTCAAGGGCGCTCGCGGACTGCGGAGCCCTCAGAACGACTGAACCGGCGGAGATTATGCGCACACCGCACACCGGCGAACCCCGCAACAGCGGCCTCTGGACCGCCGGTCCGGCGCGGGTCCCGCTGTTTACGAAGCGAGGCGCGGCGAGCTCCTCCTATAGCTAGCCGCTTCCTCGCCGCCTTCCGCGCTTCGTAAACACCACCAGGAAAGGGGATACCGTCGTGGCGCAATCCATCAGCGACCTCAACATTAAGCGGTTCGACCCGCTTATCGCTCCCGAAGACCTCCAGCGGAGGCTCCCGGTCTCCGCCGCCATCGCCCAGACCATCGCCGACGGCCGCAGGGAGATCCAGCGCATCCTCACCGGCGAGGACTCCCGCTTGCTCGTGATCGTCGGCCCTTGCTCCATCCACGATGAGAAGGCCGCCCTCGAGTACGCCGCCAAGCTGAAGGCGGTCGCCGACCAGGTGCGCGGCAGCATGCTCATCGTCATGCGCGTCTACTTCGAGAAGCCCCGAACCTCGCTCGGCTGGAAGGGCTTCATCAACGACCCCAACCTCGACGGCTCGTTCGACATTTCCAGCGGACTCTTCCGCGCCCGCAAGCTCCTCCTCCAGCTCGCGGAGATGGGCGTGCTGGCCGCCACGGAGTTCCTCGACCCCATCACCCCGCAGTACACCGCCGACCTCGTCTCGTGGGCGGCCATCGGCGCACGGACTACGGAGAGCCAGATCCACCGCGAGATGGCCAGCGGCCTCTCCATGCCCGTCGGCTTCAAGAACGGCACCGACGGGAACTCGCAAATCGCCATCGACGCCATGAAGACCGCTCGCGCCCCCCACGCTTTTCTCGGCATCGACCGTACAGGCCGCACCTGCATCGTCCGCACCGACGGCAACGCCTACGGCCACCTCATCCTCCGGGGCGGCAGCGGGGGCCCCAACTACACGGAGGCCAGCGTCCGCGACGTTCAGGGTAAGCTCGCCGCCATCAACCTTCCTCCCCGCATCATGGTCGACTGTTCCCACGCGAACTCGGAGAAGGACCACGCCCGCCAGACCATCGCCTTCCGCGATGTCGTCGAGCAGCGGCGCGCCGGCAACGACCATATCGTCGGCATCATGGTCGAGAGCCATCTCAACCCCGGGCGGCAGGACCTCGGCGACGACCCCGCAGGCCTCATGTACGGCGTTTCCATCACCGACGCCTGCATCGGGTGGGACGAGACCGACGCGCTCCTCACCGAGGCCGCCGAGCGCCTGGCTCCCGAGCCGGTGGCGTAACGCCCGGCGGCCCGCGCCGTGCCTGACCTCTGCGAAGAGCTCCGCGCCCACCGCCCCGACGGGCCTGCGGCGGTCGCGTTCGGCGTATTCGACGGCGTCCACCTCGGCCACCGCCACGTGCTGTCCGCGCTCATGGACTCCGCCCGCGAGCGCGGACTCGCGCCTCTGGCGGTAACGCTCTCGAACCATCCGCTCTCGGTGCTGCGTCCCGACGTGCAGTTGCGGATGCTCACGTCGCTCAATGAGCGGCTCGACCTGCTGCGGAAGGCCGGCCCCGAGGTCGTCCCCGTCGCCTTCACGCGCGACGTGTCGCTCCTGAGCGCGCGGGAGTTCATGGGGGCGCTGAAGGAGTGCCTGCGGCTCGAACACTTCGTCGCCGGTCCCGACTTCGCGCTCGGCCACAACCGCGAGGGAACGATGCCCGTCCTCGCCGCGCTCGGCGAAGAGATCGGCTACACCGTCGAGACCGTCGGCCAGTACCTGCTCGACGGCATGCCGGTGCGGAGCACCGCCGTGCGCGAGGCGCTGGGGAACGGCGACATTGCGCTCGTGCGGCGCTTGCTCGGCCGGCCCTTCGCGCTCGACGGCCCGGTGGTGGAGGGCGAGGGACGCGGCGGAGGGCTGCTCGGATATCCCACCGCCAACGTCGGCGTCGGCCCCCAGCAGGCGCTCCCCGCCGACGGCATCTACGCGGCGCGGCTCGTCGTGGGCGGGCGCAAGCTGCCCGCCGCCGCCAGCATCGGCTCCAAACCGACCTTCCACGACGACGGCCCTACGGTCGTCGAGGCGTTCGTCATCGATTTCGACGGCGACCTCTATGGGGAGCACGTGAAACTCGAGTTCGTGGAGCGCCTGCGCGGCCAGGAGAAATTCGGTTCGGTCGAGGCCCTCGTCGCCAGTATGGAAGACGACGTGGCCCGGACGCGGCGTATCCTCGCCGCCCCCCAGGACGGCTAGCCATGCCCATGCTCGATCAGCAGACCATCGACCGCATCACGAAACGCGGCGTCGCGCAGATTATCCCGGAGGCCGAGTTCGTCGAGCGCCTCCGCGAGGGCAAGCCCCTCCGGCTCAAGATGGGGTTCGACCCCAGCAGGCCAGACCTTCACCTGGGCCACGTGGTCGGCCTCCGCAAGCTTCGCCAGTTGCAGGACCTCGGCCACGAGCTCATCCTCATCGTCGGCGACTGGACGGCCCAGATAGGCGACCCCTCCGGGGAGTCCGACACCCGCACCATGCTAGACGCCGACCAGGTGCGCGAGAACGCCGAAACCTACATGCGCCAGTTCTTCCGCGTCGTCGACCCCGACAAAACGCGCGCCGTCTACCAGAGCGAGTGGTTCGGCAAGTTCACCCTCGCCGACGTCATCAGGCTCACCTCCCGCTTCACCGTCAACCAGTTCCTGCACCGCGACGACTTCGCCAACCGCTACGCCGCCCAGCGACCCATCGCCGTTACCGAACTCCTCTATCCGCTGCTCCAGGCCTACGACTCCGTCGCCATCGAGGCCGACGTCGAGTTCGGCGGCACCGACCAGCTCTTCAACCTGCTCGTCGGACGCGAACTGCAGGAGAAGGTGGGCCAGCGTCCCCAGGCGGTGTTCACCATGCCCATACTTCCGGGCACGGATGGCGTGCGGAAGATGAGCAAGTCGCTCAACAACTACATCGCCATTGAGGACTCGCCCGAGGACATGTTCGGCAAGACCATGTCCCTCCCCGACGACGTGGTCGCCCTCTACTTCGAACTGCTGACCGACGTCCCCGAACAGGAGGTCGCGACCATTCGCCTCGCCATTGAGAAGCGCGCGACGAACCCGATGGAGCTGAAGAAGCGCCTGGGAGAGGAGATTGTCGCCGCCTTCCACTCCCCCGACGAGGCCGCCCGCGCGCGCGCCGAGTTCGAGCGCGTCTTCCAGCAGCGCGAGACGCCCTCCGACGCGCCGGAGCGCGCCGTAAGCCCCGCCAGCGACGCCGTCGAGGAGGCCGGCCCGGACGGCTTCACCGCCGATCTCTCGCGCCTGCTCGTCGAAATCGGGCTGGCCGCGAGCCGCAGCGAGGCCCGGCGGCTGCTGCAGCAGAACGCCGTACAGATCGACGGCGAACGTCCCGAAGGCGAGCGCGCCCGCATCCACTACGGCGCCGTCATCCGCGTCGGCAGCCGCCGCCACGCCAGAATCGTCCGCGGGTAGGCCCCTCCCTTCGCCCGCGCGGGGGGAATCCATCCCACCCTCCCCACAAGAGAGGGGAGGGTCGAGCGCGAAGCGCGAGGGGAGAGGTCCCGAAGGAGAGCGCGCGCCGCAGGCGCGCCAGGGGCGGCGGTCCGCGCGGAGCCTGTAAACTGGCGATCGCCGAGACTATTCGCCATGTCCAACCCGCGCGCTGAATTCGTCCCTATCGTCGACAGGGCCCGCCTGACCTTGCCGCACAACGCCCGCGTCGCCGTCATGCTCGTCGTCAACGTCGAGCAGCAGGAGTTCGATCAGCCGATGGGCCGGCCGCTCAGCCCACAGCCGCCGGGACGTGAGCGCCTCCCCGACGTGCCCAACTTCTCGTGGTTCGAGTACGGCCTGCGCGTCGGCTTCTGGCGAATGCTCGCCACAACCCGGAGGCTGCGCTTTCCCGCAACCATGGCCCTCAACGGCGCCGTGTGCGACAACTACCCCCGCGTCGCGCAGGCGGCGTCCAGCGCCGGATGGGACGTCGTCGGCCACGGCTACTTTCAGCGCCCGCTGCCCACCGAGGAGGACGAGTCCGCCACCATCGGGCGCGCCCTCTCCGCTATCGAGTCCTGCCTCGGCGTCCGCCCCCTGGGATGGCTCGGCCCCGGCCTCGGCGAGACGGCGAACACGCCCGAACTCCTCGTCGACCACGGCGTCGAATTCGTGCTCGACTGGGTGAACGACGACCAGCCCTACGAGTTGAACGTCGCCAACGGCAGGCTGCTGTCAGTCCCGTACTCGAACGAGCTGAACGACATCGGCGTCTACGTTCGCCTTGGGCATCCGGGGCCGTCGATGCTGGAGCGCGTCCGCGACCACCTGCAGACGCTCATCGACGATGAACCGGAGACCGCGCGCGTCATGCCCATTGCTGTGCACCCCTACGTGCTCGGCCAGCCGCACCGATTCCCCTACTTCGTGAAGATGCTCGAACTCGTCGCCAACACTCCTGCCGCGGTCCCCATGACCGCGACCGATATCTACCGCTGGTGGCGGGAGCAGAGGGGGTGAGGCTCCCGTGCTTGACACGAACGGCAAAATCGGGAGTACAGTACCCCCATGCGGGCAACCCCCGCGAGAGGTGAAGCCATGCTGACCCAGCAAGAGAACGACCTGCTGACCAGAGTTGGGCCGGGCACGCCCGCCGGCGAACTGCTCCGGCGCTTCTGGCACCCCATCGGACTCGCCCGCGACCTCACTCCCGAGACCCCCACCAAGGCCGTTCGCGTCCTCGGCGAAGACCTCGTCCTCTTCCTCGACAAGTCGGGCCGCGTCGGTCTCCTCGCCGATCACTGCGCCCACCGAAGCGCATCGCTCGTCTACGGACGCGTCGAGGAGCGCGGCATCTCCTGCGCCTACCACGGATGGCTGTACGACTGCGACGGCAACATCCTCGAAACCCCGCCCGAGAAGAACGAAGCCATCATCCGCTCGGTGAAGCAGCCTGCCTACAAGGCCATCGTCCACATCGGCATGGTCTTCGCGTACATGGGCCCCGACCCCGCGCCGCCGCTCCCCCACTACGACACCATGTTCCGCAAGGACGGCACGCGCATGGTGCGCCTCCACGCCCCGCTCGACTGCAACTGGTTCCAGGCTATGGAGAACTCCATGGACCCGGCCCACCTCCAGGTGCTCCACCAGGAGTTCACCGGCGGCGGGCGTAAGCCCGTCAACACCACCCGCGGCTTCACCGACGACGTGGATACGTTCGAGTTCTACATGACCGACTACGGCGGCCTGATGAAGAAGCGCACCTACAAGAACGGGATGGTCGACGAGCACCCCGTGCTCTTCCCCAACATCCTGCGTCAGGGCTCCAGCTCCCAGTTCCGCACTCCCATCGACGATACCCACACGCTTCACATCCGCATGCACTTCTACCCCAACGAGGACGGCTCCGAGGACCCGCGCGCCTTCGACCCGGAGATCGTCATCGACCCTCCCAACAAGGAAGACCCGGAGAAGCAGCACCCCTTCACCAGGTTCATCCTCCGCGACGTCAACGCGCAGGACCAGATGGCCTGGGAGACGCAGGGCCCCATCACCGACCGCACCGTCGAGCACCTCAGCTACTCCGACCGTGGCGTCGTGATGCTCCGGCGCGTCGTGAAGGAGCAGATCGAGCGCGTGCAGCGCGGCGAAGACCCTATCGGTGTCTTCCGCGACCCCGACCACCCCATGATCGACACCAACGTCGACGAGGGCGTCGCACAGATCGGCCGCAACCGCTCCCCCGAGGCCCGCGCGGTGAGCTAGCCCCAGCGCCCCATCCCCCAGAGTGAGCGGAAGGGCGGTAATGCTCCCTCCTCTGGGGGATCTGTGCGTAACTCCTCCGTCATTCCCGCGAAGGCGGGAATCCATCCCCCTCGGTTCGTGGTGAGCCTGTCGAACCACGACTGCCTTGGCGCTGCGTGCTTATGCAAAGGTCTCCCTCTGGGCGAGACGCCAGAAGGGCGGAGAGGGTACGCGCAGCCACAGCATCCTGTGGTCAAGCAACCTTCGGCCCATAAATGTTGGGTTTTCGCCTTGGCGCCGGCGGGAGCGCTGATTATTATGGCGAAACCCTCTCTCGGACTGTCCGCATATGCCCTTTACGCACCTCCACACGCATTCGGAGTACAGCCTCCTCGACGGCCTCAGCCGCATCCCCGCGATGGTCGGCCGCGCCAAAGAGCTCGGCATGACCGCGCTCGGCATCACCGATCACGGCTCCCTCTACGGCGTCGTCGACTTCTACTCCGCGTGCAAGGAGGCCGGCATCAAGCCCGTCATCGGCTGCGAGCTGTACGTCGCCGAGGGCAGCAGGTTCGACCGCAAACCCGGCGTCTGGAACTACACCCACCTCACCGTCCTCGCCCAGAACAACGAGGGCTACCGCAACCTCATGAAGCTCTCGTCCAAGGGGCACCTCGAGGGCTTCTACCACAAACCCCGTGTCGACCACGAACTGCTTGCGAAGCACGCCGACGGCCTCATCGTGCTCTCCGGCTGCCCCAGTTCCGAAATCTCCGTCGCTCTCATCAACGGGGAGTACGAGCGCGCGCGGGAGCTCGCCAGGCGGAGCCTAGGGACTTACCCAGCCTTCTACCTTGAGATGCAGCGGCACGAGAACCTCGACTTCCTCGAACCGCTCAACAACGGCCTCCTCAAGCTCGGCGAGGAGCTCGACATCCCCATCGTCGCCACCAACGACCTTCACTACGTCGACAGGTCGGACGCGAGCCTGCACGACGTGCTCCTCTGCATCGGCACCAACGCCACCGTCCACGACGAGAAGCGGTTCAAGTTCGACGCCGACTCGTTCTACCTCAAGAGCCCGGAGGAGATGGCCGAACTGTTCGAGGACCTCCCCGAGGCGGTCGCCATTACGCAGCGGATCGCCGATTCCACCGACGTCTCCCTCGACTTCAGCACCCTGCACCTGCCCCAGTACGCGACGCCCGACGGCGAGGACGCCGACGCGCACCTGCGCCGCCTCTGCTGGCAGGGCTTCGGCGAGCGCTACCCCAACGGCGCTCCCGACGAGCACAACGAGCGCCTCGCCTACGAGCTCGACGTCATCTCCCAGACCCAGTACCCCAACTACTTCCTCGTCGTGTGGGACATCGCCGAGTTCGCCCGCCGCAACGACATCGTCTTCGGCGTTCGCGGCAGCGCCGCCTCGTCCCTCGCTCTCTACTGCCTCGGCGTCACCGACATCGACCCCCTCGAGCACCGGCTCGTGTTCGAGCGCTTCCTCAACATCGAGCGCAAAGAGATGCCGGACATCGACATGGACTTCCAGGACGACCGGCGCGAGGAGGCCATCCAGTACGTAACCCGCAAGTACGGGCCCGACCACGTGGCCCAGATCATCACCTTCGGCACCCTCGGCGCCCGCGCGGCCATCCGCGACACAGGACGCGCCCTCGGCATGACCTACGGCGACGTCGACCGCATCGCGCAGTTCATCCCCAGAGTCCCCCTCGGCATCACCCTCCAGGACGCCTACGAGGCCTCGCCGGAGATGCAGGAGGCCTACGACGGCGACGAGGCGTACCGCAAACTCATCGACACCGCGAAAGGGCTGGAGGGCGTCACCCGCCACGTGAGCACCCACGCCGCCGGCGTCGTGATATCCGAAGACCCCCTCATCGAGCACATCCCCCTGCAACGGCCCACCAAGGGCGACGAGTCCGGCGTCGCGATGACCCAGTACGCGATGGAGCCCGTCGCCAAGCTCGGGCTGCTCAAGATGGACTTCCTCGGCCTCATCAACTACTCGGTGCTCAGCAACACCATGCGCCTCGTCAAGGAGCGCCGGGGCGTCGATGTGCGCCTGCAGGACCTCTCCTTTGATGACGGCGCCACCTATGAATTGCTCGCGAGCGGTGAGACCGCCGGCGTCTTTCAGCTAGAGGGCGCGGGAATGCGCCGCTACGTGAAGGAGCTGCGCCCCGGCGCCCTCGGCGAACTGGCGGCCATGATCGCGCTCTACCGCCCGGGCCCCATGGAGCAGATCGGCGCGTTCATCGACTCCAAGTTCGGCAGGACGCCCATCTCCTATCCCCATCCCGCCCTCGAAGAGATCCTCAAGGAGACGTACGGCATCATCGTGTACCAGGACCAGGTGCTGCACGTCCTGCAGCGGTTTGCGGGCTACACGCTGGGCGAGGCCGACATCGTGCGCAAGGCGATGGGCAAGAAGATCGCCTCCCTCATGCAGGAGGAGCGGAATAACTTCCTGGAGGGCGCGGTGAAGCTCGGCTACGACCCCGCCGCCGCCGCCGCCGTGTTCGACCTCATCGAGCCGTTCGCCGGGTACGCCTTCAACAAGGCCCACAGCGTCAGCTACGCCGTCGTGGCCTACTGGACCGCCTACTTCAAGGCGAACTACCCCGTCGAGTACATGACCTGCCTGCTGAACGCCTACGCAGGCGGCGACAAGATGGGACTCTACGCCGCGGAGTGCGCGCGGCTCGACATCCCCTTGCTCCCCGCCGACGTGAGCCGCAGCGAGGTCGAATTCTCCATCGACACGTCGGCGGAGGGAAAGCCGGGCATCCGGTTTGGCCTCGCGTCGATCAAAAACGTCGGGGCCTCCGCCGTGCGCGAACTGGTCGCCGAGCGCGTGGCGAACGGCCCCTTTGCCTCGCTCGAAGACTTCTGCCGCAGAGCGGGGGTCGAGGCGGCCAATCGCCGCATTATCGAGAGCCTCGTGAAGGTGGGCGCGCTCGACAGGTTCGCCCCCCGCGGACGGCTGGCGGCGGGAGTCGAATCGATCGTCCACCTGATGCAGAGCGAGGCCCGGTTGAAGGACAGCGGCCAGATGGACATGTTCGGCGCATCCACGCCGATGCCCCTGTCGAAGATCGAGCTTCCCCAGGCGGCGGAGCCGTCCACGCGTGAGCTCGCTTCTTGGGAGCGCGAACTGCTCGGCGTCGCGCTGCGGCAGGGCCCGCTCAGCCCGAAGAACGCGCCCAAGGGCGCCGTGCTCTCTCACGATGAGCTGGACATGCTGGCGGACGGCGAGAAGGCGCTGCTCGCCGGCGAGATCGCTTCCGTGCGCCTGCAGACGGATAAACAGGGCCGGCGCGTGTGCTTCGCCATGCTCGAGATATTCGACTCCTCCAAGGTCGAGATCGCCGTGTGGAACAAGACGTTCGAGCAGACGTCGGAGCTGTGGGAGAAGGGCGCCCTGCTCCAGGTGAAGGGCGCTGTGCGCCGCCGCCGTGACGAAATCACCGTGCACTGCGACGAGGCGTCGGCCTACGAGGTCCCGGACGTCCCCGCGTCGGCGGACGCGGCGGAACAGGACACGGGTGTGGACGAGTGGCCCGAGCGCGAAACCCCGCCCGTCGTTTCGGTGGAGGAGGCGTCGGCGCCTTATTCGCCAACGCCGGAAGCGCCCGCTCTCGCCCCGTCGGCCCCCGCCGTCGAGGCGTCGCAGGCCAACGGATCGTCCCCGTCGCCACACACGAACGGCTCATCGCCCGCGCCCGCGCCCACGCCGGCGCGCACCCTTCTCATCAACCTGACGGAGACCGACAGCCCGACCGACGACAACCAGCTCCTGCGCGCCATCATCCAGAAGACGATGGACTACCACGGCAACGACAAGGTCGACCTGCTGATAGAGAGCCAGGGTCGGCGCTACCGGCTCGCTATGCCCATCGTCTCTACGGAAATCTGCGAGGGCCTGATCGACGACCTGCGGGAGATGCTCGGCGGCGCAAGGGAAGCGCTCCTCATCGAGGAAGCCTCGGCAGCCTGACCGGCCTTCCGTCATTCCCGTGCAGGCGGGAATCTCGCGCCCGTCTACTCCTTCCGCGCGGCCTCGAGCTGCAGCAGACGCGCCTTCAGCGGGAGACCCGCGCCGCCGAACCCGTGGAGCCCGCCGTCCTTGCCGATTACCCGGTGGCACGGCACCACTATGGGAACGCGGTTGCGCGCCATCGCCTGCCCCGCTCCCCGCGCCGCACGCACGTTGCCGGCGGACGCCGCCAGCCACTCGTACGAGCGCGTCTCGCCCGGCGGAATCGACCGGCACGCATCCCAGGCCCGCCGGAAGAACGCCGACGCCCCCTCGAGATCGAGTTCAACGTCGCACGACGCCCTCTCGCCGCTGAAGTACTCCGCGAGTTGGCGCTCGTAGTCCTCGAACGCCCCGGGCTCGTGCTCGGGAAGCGGACGGCGCATCGCGTCTTCCAGTTCGGCGACCGCGACGTCCGGCCCCTGTGCCGGCAGCGTCGCGTAGCGGATTCCCTTCGACGACCCGCACGCGGCGACCCAACCCCACGTCGACTCGAACACGTCGTAGCGCAAGGCGCCGTTCATGGCTGATTCGTGCTGCTGCATTCGCACCCTCTCCGCCCGCTGAGCGGGCATCTCCCCCAAGGGGGAGGAAGCTTGGCTCCCTCCCGCCGTGGGAAGGCTGGGGAGAGGGTAGGCGGGAGCCCGCGCTCACGCAAGGGCCGCCTGTCCCGCGTTCCCGCCGCCGGCGGCGCATATCCACCGTCTGCCCTATAATCAACCGACGCCCCTAAAGGAGGCCCCTATGCGAAACGGGTACAAAGTCTTCGACGCCGACACGCACTTTCACTCTTCCGCCGAGAGCCTCGAGCCGCACCTCGACCCGATGCTCCGCGACCTGCAACTCGACAGCCGCGAATTCAAGACCGGTTGGGCCGGCGAGGAGATGCCTGAGCCCTACAAGCATCACTACCGCATGGCCGAGGGCGGCGGATGGGGCGCCGCGCCCCCGCGCTACCTCGGCGAGGCCGGACCGCGCCCCAACGCCGAGCGCCACTTCCAGCGCTTCCAAGGCTTCAGGATTCCCACCCTCGGCGGCTCCGACTGGGACATCGACGCCCGCGTCCGCGACATGGACGAGGAGGGGATTGACGTCCACCTCATGGTGCCCGGCGCCGCCTCCGGACACGCAGACCCCGCCGTCGACATGGCGATGCTCCAGAGCGTCCACCGCCACCTCGACGATGTCTGCTCACGCTACCCCGGACGCCTCAATTCGCTCATCCTCGCCACCGCCCGCGACGTCGAGGGCTCCGCGCTCGAGATCAAGCGCTACGCCGGTTCCGGTTGGGCGAAAGGCGTGCTCGTCAGCCTCCCCCTCGACTTCCCCGTGGACCATCCCGACCTGCACCCCATCTGGGCCGCGGCCGACGACGCCGGCCTGACGGTCGTTCACCACAGCTTCGCCACCGGCTACCCCGGCTACCGCGACCTGTGGGACAACCCGTTCATCGGCCGGACCGCGTCGCACCCGTGGGCAGCCATGCGCATGACCGCCTCCTTCCTCGGCGCCGGCCTGCTCGACAAGTACCCCAACGTCAACCTCGCCATCCTCGAGTCCGGCTTCGGATGGCTCCCCTTCTGGATGAGGCGCATGGAAGACCAGGTGCACTACATGGGCTACGTCGCCGACGACCTCCAGCACACGATGCAGGAGTACATGACCGGCGGGCGCTTCTTCGCCGGCATCGTCATCCACGAGGGCGAGGACATCACCCGCATGGTGATGGACCAGATGGGCGACCACGTGCTGATGTTCGGCTCCGACTACCCCCACGCCGAATCCCGCTTCCCCCGCTCCGCCGACATCGTGCTCGACTGGAGCACCCTCGGCGAAGAGCGCATGCGCAAGCTCATGTGGGAGAACGCCGCCCGCTGCTTCCGACTGGGGTAGGGCGGGCTCATACCCGCGCAGTCAAGGACCAATGCTCGACTAGCGCCCGTGGGCGATTCGGATGCGGAACACGCTGGGGCTCCCCTGCGTGGAAGACCTTTCATCTGGCGAGTGCGGATACCAATAGGAGAAGTGGAGCGTGGATTTGCAGGTTCGAGAGGCGCAACACGCCGACATTGAATCGATACAGGCGCTGGTGATGGCTTTGGCCCAGGAGAGGGGGACACACTCGGACAGCGAAGTCGTCGCTTCCATGGTCGCGGAGTGCCTCGGCTCGGCGGACCACATGATCCTCGTAGCATCGAGTGGAGATTCACTTCTGGGTTACGTTGCAGTTCACTGGGTGCCTATGCCGATGCTTCCCGGCCGGGAAGGGTATGTCTCGGACATGGTTGTCGGGGAGGACTGGCGGGGAATGGGCGTAGGCGGCAACCTGATTCGAGCAGTGGAAAGAGAGGCGGCCTCCCGGGGTTGTGTCCGGCTGACGTTGAACAACCGCACTGACAGGGAGTCGTACCAGCGGAGTTTCTATCCGAAAGCCGGTTTTCGGGAGCGGACTGAGTTCGCCAATTTCGTCAAACCGATTTGAGGGACAGCGTCACAGATGAGCGCCGAGCGCACGCGAGGGAGACAGACAGGTCGCACGGCCGAGGGTGCCGGGGGCTCGCAGGGGCGTCTCCGGAGTGCGGGAGCATAACGACGCCCCTCCTTCCGCTCCGTGCTACTATAGGCCGCGTTCCCCGTAACCGTCCGTTAACCCCAGGGAGACTCGATGGCAGTTTCAGGCGCCGCCGATCAGGTCATCGCCGCCAAGCCCAAGCGCGTGGCCGGCACGATCGTCACGGGTCACGGCTTCCAGCACATGTACGCCGACGGCTTCCTCGTGCTCCTGCCCAGCATCCAGGAGGCGTTCGACCTCGGCGCCGTCGCGCTCGGCGTGCTCTCCACCACCCGGCAGGCCGCGGGCGGCATGCTCAGCATGGGCGGCGGCTTCCTCGTCGATATGTTCTCCGGCAACCGGGGCCTGCTGCTCGCCGGAAGCCTGTTCACGATGGCGCTCGCCTACCTCGTGGCGGGCGCCGCGCCGAACTTCACCGTGCTCGTCATCGGCGTCTCCCTCGGCTCGGCGGCGGGGTCGTTCTGGCACCCCGTCGGGCTCGGCATTCTCTCCTACACGTTCCCGCAGAACCGCGCCCTCATGATGTCGCTCCACCGCTCCGCGGGCAGCGCCGGAGAAGTCGTCACGCCGTTCATCGTCGCCGGCGCGCTCGTCGTCACCTCGTGGCGCGGCGTGCTCGTGGGCGGCTTCTTCGTCATCGCGGTCGTCTCGGCCACGCTGCTGTACGTGCTCGCCCGGATCGGACTCCCCCGGCGGCAGGTCATCCACCGCACCGCCGGAGCGCAGTTCAGGAGCATCGGCGGGCTGTTCACCGACCGCGCGCTGCCCGTGCTGCTCGCCGTCTCCGGGCTCCGGGGCATGGCCGACCGCGCCGTCGTGTTCTTCCTGCCGGTGCTCATCGCCCAGTTCCTGCGCGAGATCGAGCCGAACGCGTCCGACGCCCGCGTCGCGGCGGTCGTCGCGCCGTACCTGGCCCTCATGCTCGGCACGTCCGTGCTCATCTCGCCGTTCATCGGTGCGTGGTCGGACCGCGTGGGACGCAAGCCGGTGCTCGTCGTCGTCCTCTTCTTCTCGGTGCTGGTCACGGGCGCGCTGTCGTTCGTGGCGGAGCTGGGCGTGGCGATGTTCGTGCTTATCGGACTTCTCGGCATCGTGCGGTTCGCGGGGGCGAACCTGGCGCAGGCGGCGTCGCTCGACCTGGCGGAAGGCCGCCAGCTCGAAGGCAGCATGATTGGGCTGCTGTGGGGCAACAATGCGCTGTTCGGGGCGTTCTCGCCGCTGCTGCTCGGCGTGATCATCGCGCTGTTCTCGCCCGCCGGCACGGAGGACTACCGGCTGATTTTCCCGTACGCCACCGCGCTGGGGCTGCTCTCGACGGTCGCGGCGCTCTTCCTGCCTCCCATCGGCAGACCCCGAACGGCGTAGCAGAGAGGGCGCCTCCTTTCTCCCCCTGAGGGGGAGATGCCCCGAAGGGGCAGAGAGGGCCGCTTTCACCGCTGCGGAAAACGTCGTATCATGGACGCGTAGGCGGGTGGAGCGTCTGGCTCCCCGTCGCGCCGCGGTGGCAACGTAGCTCAGCGGCAGAGCGGGCGCTTCATAAGCGCTAGGTCACAGGTTCGAATCCCGTCGTTGCCACCAATCTTCCCTATCGCCTTGCATCGCGAGCAGCAAAGGCCCGGCGCGCCTCCCTCCGTCATTCCCGCGCAGGCGGGAATCCATCCCCCTTCGGTTCATGGTGAGCCTGTCGGAACCACGAACCCGCGCAGGCCGCCATCTTCCCTCCGTAGGGCGGAGGGAAGGTTCACCCGGAGGGTTCGCCCTCGAGCTTGGGCGCGTGCGATGGACGCTTTCTCGGAAGCCCTTCACGAGCCACGAGCGCCAGCGCCAGCCCGCCGCCCATCAGCAGCGGCACGAACACCAGGAACGCCGTCGACGGGCTGGACGCGGCGGCCACCGCTCCGGCGGTGAGCGGCCCCGCAATCGCTCCCAACTCCCCGAACGTTCGGCGCAGCGCCTGCAGTTGGCCCCGAAGGTGCGGCGGCACGATGTCGAACGTGTAGGTGGTCATCGACCCCATCGCCATGCCGCTCGCGAACCCCAGGAACGCGAGCACCACGGCAAGCGCTGCGAGGTTCGTCGCGACGGGCAGCGCGAGGAACGCCGCGCCCCCGATCAGCGCCGACGGCGCCGCCACCCACTTCCGCCCCAGCTTGTCGGAGACGAACCCGGCGGGGATGATGATGGAGAACGTCGCCGCCCCGAGCGCCGTGAACAGCAGGCCGGTCGTCGCGGGCGAGTAGCCGAGCTGGTCCTGGGCGAACAGCGGCAGCATCGTGTTCGTCACCTGCGTTCGCGTGAGCACCCCGAACGTGGCGACGAACAGGATGAAGTACGTGAGCCGGTAGTACGGATGGATGGCCCGGAACGCCGTGAAGTCGAACATCGACCGCGGGTTCTTCGGGCGCTCGACCTTCACGGAGCGGTGCAACAGCGACATCACGAGCACCACGCCGCTCACGCCGCCGAAGATGAGGAAGAGGCCCTGCACGCCGACGGGCTCGGTGAGCGCCCCGCCGACCGCCGGCCCGAACGCCGTGCCGGCCCCGCTCACCCCCATGAGCGTGCTCAGCGCGCGGCCCCGCTGCTCCGCGCGGACCATCTCGGCTGCCGCGATCTCACGCCCGAACATCCACATGTTCTGCCCGAAGCCCCAGATGAACTGCGTGACCATGAGCAGCGCGAAGTTCGGCGAGTAGGCGGCGGCGAACAGGCTCAGCGTCGCCAGCAGCGCCCCCGCCGCCATCGGCGTCTTCGACCCCCACCGGTCGATCAGCGAGCCGGTGGGGATGAACGAGAGGAAGCGTCCCGCCTGCTGCGCGGTGATGACCTGCACGCCGAGCACGGCGGACACGCCGTACTCATCCCCGATGACCGGCAGGGCGGGGATGAGCATGCCCTGCCCGATCATCATCAGCAGGGAGGGCAGATAGATGTGGAGCGCGCCGCTCCAGAACTTTCGGGACATGGCGTGAAGTCGGCGTCCGAGCCCCGGTTCCGAGGCTCCGCAGGGGTCGTGCGCCGCCCGGAGAGCGTATCATGGGCGGGCCGGCGCCGCCGCGCTGCGCGGGCGAATAGCTCAGAGGTTAGAGCGCCTGTCTTACACACAGGAGGCCGCAGGTTCGATCCCTGCTTCGCCCACCACTTCCCTTGGAGTTGTCGGCTGAACGGAGCTTCGCTCCCCTGCTTCCCGGAGACGCGCAACGGGCGCCCTCAAGCTGGCCATGCGTTCGCCCGCGGGAAGGCGAACACTCCCGCCCTTGCATCCCTAAATATTCCCCAAAATTGCTCTGACCCGCGAAATCTTGCGGAAATGGCCAGGGTTGGCGCTGGGCAAGGCGAATTGCGGCGCCTGTCTGGTGCGATGCGGAAACCCCGCTGCGCCCAAGGGGAAGCGCCTATGGACGGCGAGGCGCTTGACCTCCGCGCCCCGAACGTAATCGGCCCGGCGCGCCCGCCGAATCATGACGTTATCGCCGCAAGCCCTGACGGATTCGCGCTGTTGACAACCCCGAAACCCTTGCCTAGGGTTAGGTTCTACCCGCCGCCGACCGGCTGGCTGCAAACCAGACCGAGGAAAAAAACGGCTGCCGCTCGCAGCTACCAAGGCCGGTGCCTGGCGAGGCGCTCCCTTCATTCGGGCAAACCCCGAACCCACGTATCCCTCCGCCCTGACTCTCTCGTAATCCGAACGAACGGCAAGGCGCTGGGATTGCTGCGCCCCCGGCGGGACTCCACCAAACCATATCCTCCACCCGGAGACTCGCCTCCGCGGTCGGACCCGAATGAGGTGAACAGATGCGAGAACCGACCCTGATCAGGACCCGCCGGACCCCATGGCGCCGCCCTGCGGCGCTCTTCGGGCTGGCCTTCGCAGCCATCTTCGCGCTGGCGCTGGCCGCCTGCGCCAGCGACCCAACCCCCACGCCAAGGCCGACGGCGACTCCTATTCCCGCCCCGACCGCCACGCCGACCCCCGCCGAGGAGCCCGATGCTATGCCCGGGCCTGAGCCCGGTTCCACGGTCATCGAGGCCTGCAACAGCCCCGAGATGGGCCAGCCGGCAATGTCCGACGGCGAAACGACCCTCCGCGTCGGCATGCTCGCCGACCACACCTCGTTCGACCCGCAACTGCTCCTGGGCCTGCCCGACATCGTCACCGCTCAGGCCACCTACGACGTGCTGGTCAACCGCAACCCCGACCTGTCGCTCCAGGGCATGCTCGCCACAAAGTGCTGGACCAACGAGGACGCCACCGCGTGGACGTTCCAGCTCCGCGAGGGCGTGAAATTCACCAACGGCAGCGACTTCGAGCAGGACTTCACCGCCGAGGACGTGAAGTTCACCTTCGAGCGGATGTTCGAGGTCGAATCGCCTCTCGCCAGCGTCATGGCCGAACCGACCGACATCGTGGTCGTCGACGACCACACCGTTCGCTTCGAGTTCGCCTCCCCCAACGCCGTGCTCCTCGAGTCGCTCGTGAAGTACCACGCCCACATCTCGCCGAGGACCGTGGACGTTGAGCGCCTGCCGACCGAGACGTTCGGAACCGGCCCCTTCATCATGACCGACTTCATCGTCGGCGAGCGCGCCAGTTTCGTGAAGAACGAGGACTACTGGTGGACGGGCCACCCGAAGGTGGACAAGCTTGAGTTCATCTTCCTGCCGGACCCAACCGCCAGGGCTGAGGCTCTCAAGGCCGGCGCCATCGACGCCATCTACGACCTCGACATCGCCAGCATCCCCGGTCTCGAGGCCCACCCCGACACGAAGGTCATCATCGCCCCCAGCGGCAGCTACATGAACCTCGCAATGGACGTTCGCGAACCCCCGTTCGACAACAAGCTCGTGCGGAAGGCCATGCAGGCCGCCACCGACCGCAACGGGATCCTCCAAGGCGCCCAGTTCGGTCGCGGGAGCGTCGCCTACGACCATCCCATCACCACCACCGACCCGGTGTTCAACGAGGACTGCAAGCCGCCGGACTACGACCCCGAGCTGGCCCGCAGCCTGCTCGCTGAAGCCGGCTACCCCGACGGTATCGATGTGACCCTCTACACCAGCACCGCCGGCGCCGCTATGGTCGAAATGTCCACCGTCTTCAAGGAGAAGGCGGCGCCCGCCGGCATCAACGTCAATATCGAGGTCACCCCCGAAGACGGTTACTGGGCAGACGTCTGGCTGCAGAAGCCGTTCACCACGGTCTGGTGGGGCGGACGCCCTCCGTACGAGGCCGTTAGCGTCGTCTACCCGACCGGCGCGCCGTGGAACGAGTCGTACTGGAGCAGCCCCGAGGTCGACGGCCTGCTCGATGAGGCCCTCGGCGCCGCCGACCCTGAAGACCAGAAGCGGATATTCGGCAGGATCCAGTGCATCCTCGTCGAAGAAGTGCCCCGCATCATCCCGGTGTTCAGGCCCGTCTCGCTCGGCATGCGCAACAACGTTGAAGGCTTCCTGCCCATGTGGGACGCGACGATGATCCTGCACACCGTATACCTGGGAGACCAGTAACCAGAGCGGAGCATTCCCGCCGGCCGGCGAACCGGTCGGCGGGAATATCCCCTCCGGAGCCGTAATATATGGCGAGATTCCTGACAAGACGCTTGAGCCTGATGGCCGTCACCCTCTTCGTGGTGTCCGTCGCCATCTTCGTCGTCACCGAGGTGCTCCCCGGCGACGTCGCCACGGTTATGCTCAAGCAGGACGCGACCCCAGAGCGGCTTGAGGCGCTTCGCGTAGAGCTCGACCTGAACCGCCCTGCGGTGGAGCGCTACTTCAGTTGGGTGGGGAACGCGCTCACCGGCGACTTGGGCGAGTCGTACGTCATCAAGCAGCCGATCATGGATATCGTCCCGCGTCGCCTCAACCACTCGCTCATACTGGCCCTGTTTGCGCTCGTGTTCGGCATCCCCGCGGCCGTCGCCGCGGGCGTCTGGGCCGGCGTGCGCCCCAACGGCCTGTTCGACCGCGTGATGAGCGTCTTCGGGGTCGTGGGCATATCCCTGCCTGAGTTCGTCACCGGCGTCTTGCTCATTCTGCTCTTGGCGTCGGGGCCCTTCGGACTCCCAAGGTTCTTGCCTCCGTCGAGCATCATGTTCGCAGGCGAGACTCCGCTCACCCGTCCGGAGATCCTTGTAATGCCGGCGCTCACGCTCACGGTTGTGCTGTTTGGTTACATCATGCGCATGACGCGCGCCAGCGTCATCGAGGTCATGCAGACGTCGTACGTTCGAACCGCAGTGCTGAAGGGCTTGCCGATGCGAACGGTGATCAGGCGTCACGTGCTCCCCAACTCCATGCTGCCCACCATCAGCATCATCGCCATGAACTTCGGCTGGATGCTCGGAGGGCTCATCATCGTCGAGACGGTCTTCGCCTACCCCGGCATAGGGCTCATGCTCTACCAGGCCATCCAGAACCGCGACGTGCCGCTGCTCGAGGCGCTCTCCCTCCTCATCGCGGGCACGTACGCGCTGAGCAACCTGGTCGCTGACTTGAGCTACGCGGCGCTCGATCCCAGGATAAGGCTAGGCTGATGGCTACGATTACCTTCGGAACCCCACGCCAAACGGGACTCGGCGACCTCGCGAGGTCGGCGGTTGTGGGCGTCGGCCGCGGCTTCGCCGCCTTCATCCGCCTCGCCTGGGCCACCAAGACCGGACGGGTCGGCCTGCCCATCGTCGCCGTGCATCTCGTGCTCGCCCTCGTCGGTCCGTTGCTGGCGCCCTACTCCGCCACCGATTTCAACTATTACGCGTCGGGGGAACTCAAGCAGTTCGTGAGCCCGTCGTGGGAGTTCTGGCTCGGCAGCGACCAGTTCGGCCGCGACGTGCTGAGCCGCGTGATGTCCGGCGCCACGTCGCTCATCGGCATGTCCCTCGCAGGCGCCGCCCTGGGCGTCGCCGCCGGGACCGCCGTCGGCATGAGCAGCGCCTATCGCGGCGGCAAGATCGACGACGTCGTCATGCGCGTGATGGACGGGTTGATGTCCTTCCCCGCGCTCCTCCTTGCGCTGCTGATCGTTGCGACCCTCGGCGCGAGGCCGGCGCCGGTGATGTGGCTCGACTCCCTCTGGGACGAGACGCTCGTCGTGGTCACCATCGCCATCGTCACCACGCCGCGAGTGGCCCGCGTCATGCGCAGCGTCACCCTCTCCATTAAGGAGTTGGAGTTCGTCCAGAACGCGAAGCTGCGGGGCGAAGGCTCCGCGTACATCGTGTTCCACGAAATCCTGCCCAACACGCTGCCCACGCTCGCCGTCGAGATGTCCGTGCGGCTCAGCTACGCCGCGCTCCTCGTCTCATCCCTCGGCTTCCTCGGGATGGGCGTCCAGCCCCCCTCGCCCGACTGGGGGCTGATGATCAGCCAGAGCAGGCAGTTCCTGTTCACCGCGCCGTGGGTGGCCCTCGCCCCCGTTGTCGCCGTCGCCTCGCTCGTCGTCGGCGTCAACCTGCTGGCGGACGGCATCAAGCAGGCGCGGGGGCTGCCGCTGAAGGAAGCGGCATGATAGCCACGACGCCCGCCCCCGCGCAGAGCGCCGTCGGCGAGCAGCCGCTCCTGAAAGTGGACGGCCTCTCCGTCACCTTCTTCACCCCCACCGGGCCGGTGAACGCCGTCCGCGACGCCACGTTCGAGATCAAGCGCGGCGAGGTCGTCGGCCTCGTCGGCGAGTCCGGGTGCGGCAAGTCCACTACGGCCTACGCCATCATGGGCTACCTCCCCGGAGAGCCGGAGATCGGCGGCGCCGTCTACCTCGACGGGCAGGACATGGCGCAGCTCGCCCCCGCCGAGCTGCGCAAGCTCCGCGGCAACCGCGTCGCCATGGTCTACCAGGACCCCGCCCTCGCCCTGAACCCCACGATGAAGGTCGGGCCCCAGATACAGGAAGCCCTCCGCGAGCATCTGGCCCTCGACGCCGCGCACGCGGTGGAGCGCGCCATGGAGCTCATCGTAAGCGTGGGCCTCCCCGACCCCGAGCGCATCGCCCAGAGCTACCCTCACCAGCTCAGCGGAGGCCAGCAGCAGCGCATCGTCATCGCTATGGCCCTCGCGTGCGACCCCGACCTGCTTCTTATGGACGAGCCCACCACCGGCCTCGACGTCACCACTGAGGCCACCATCCTCGACCTGGTGGCCGACCTCAAGGGCCGCGTCAACGCCGGCATCCTCTACGTCAGCCACAACCTCGGCGTCATCGCCCGCGTCGCCGATCGCGTCGTCGTGATGTACGCGGGCCAGACCGTTGAGGAGGCGCCGGTGCGCGACCTCTTCAAGAATCCCCGCCACCCCTACACCGTCGGCCTCCTCAGCTGCGTCCCCAAGCCGATCGCCGATGAAGATGCCGTAACCCGCCTCCGCAGCATACCGGGCTCCGTCTATTCGAGCGCCCTCGCCGACCCCGGCGCCTGCCTGTTCGCCGACCGCTGTCCGCTCGCCCAGGAGCGTTGCAACAGCGAAGCGCCGCAGCCGGTCGCCGTCGACGAGGACCACGAGACCCGCTGCTTCTTCTCTCACAACATCACGCCCGACCTCTGGAAAGAGTCCGAGGAGCGTGAGTCGACGGAGCAGACCGACGCCGAGCCGACCCTCACCGTGAGGGGGCTGCAGCGCGTCTATGGCCGCTGGCAGCGGAAGTACCTCTTCTTCGGCCCGAAGGTGAAGCCGCCTGTCCGCGCCGTCGAGAATATCGACTTCAACGTCGGCGCCGGCCGCACCGTCGGCATCGTAGGCGAGAGCGGCTCCGGCAAGACCACCGTCGCGCGCAGCATCGTCGGCCTCGTCCCGCGCGACAGCGGCGATCTGGAGTTGCAAGGAGAAAACCTGCCGCCCGGCGCGGAAGACCGGAACGCCGACCAGAAGGCGTCGCTCAGGATGGTCTTCCAGAACCCGACCTCGTCGCTCAACCCGAAACTCCCGGTGCGCCACTCCATCCTCCGGCCTCTCCAGAAGTTCACCGACCTGAACGCCAGGGAACGAGAGGTGCGCGCCTGCGAATTGCTCGAGTCCGTCGGACTCGACGCCTCCTACATGGACCGGCTGCCGCTGCAACTCAGCGGAGGCCAGCAGCAGCGCGTCGCGCTCGCCGCCGCCTTCGCCGGAGACCCCAACCTCATCGTCGCCGACGAACCCGTCTCCGCGCTCGACGTCTCCGTGCAGGCCCAGGTGCTCAACCTCCTCGAAGACCACCAGCGCGAGAATGGAACGTCCTACGTCTTCATCTCACACGACCTCGGAGTCGTGCGCTATGTGTCCGACGAGATAGTCGTGCTCTACGCCGGCTACGTCGCCGAGTCCGGCCCCGCCGAGAGCGTGCTCTCGGCGCCGTCGCACCCGTACACCGAGGCCCTCCTGTCCGCGGCCCCCATACCGGATCCGGACGCCGCCCCGACGCCTATCCGCTTGGGCGGCGCCGTCCCGAAGCAGCACGAGCAGTTCAAGGGCTGCTTCTTCGCCTCGCGCTGCCCGCGCAAGATAGGCGCCGTCTGCGACGAGTCCCCGCCCCCGGTACAGTCGCCCCCGGAACTCCCCGAGCACGAGATCCACTGCCACATTCCCCTCGACGAACTCGCTCGAATGCAGGCCAACGGCGCCCACGCTTAGGGGCGGCGGAGCGCAGGAGCGGACGGCATGGCGATGATTGGCCGGGTAACCGGAGGTCTGATGCTGGTGTACGCCGCGGCGTACACCACCCATTTCATCTTTGACGCCCTCTATGACGCCGGGCCCATCTGGACCGTCTTCAACGTCATCTCCGCAGCCGGCATACTGACCGCGCTGGGGGTCAATTTCGCCCACGTGCGGGCGCAGTCCGCCCTCGAGCAGGGCGCCGCCTCGCGGATCGGCGCATATGCCCTCTTCTACGCCAACGCCGCCCTCGCCATCTGGTTCTTTCGAAACTGGGTCCACTTGCTCGCGCTGGAGGAGGGCGAGTCCGTCAGCGTCCACTCGGATGTCCTCTGGCTCGTCATCGCCATGCTTATCCCCACCGTCCTCGCCACGACGGGATGGCGGCTCTGGCGCGGATCGGCTTGAGCAACCTGCGCACGTCCCCGGACGCCTGACAGGGCGGAGAAGGGCGCGCGGAGGAGGACGCTTCGGCAGCCGGGCGGAAAGCCCCCCTCCCTGCTAGAATGGTCGCCGAGCAACTCCCTATGCCTGAACGCATCTTCATCGGCGTCGCATGGCCCTATGCGAACGGCCCGGCGCATCTCGGACACCTGGCAGGCTCCTATCTCCCTGCCGACATCTTCGCCCGCTACCACCGGATGCGCGGCAACGACGTACTCATGGTCTCCGGCAGCGACTCCCACGGCGCCCCCATCACCATGCGCGCCGACGCCGAGGGCGTGCCCCCGCGCGACGTCGTCGAGCGGTACCACGCCTCCTTCCTCGACACCTGGGAGCGCTTCGGCGTCTCCTTCGACCTCTTCACCTCCACCATGACCGACAACCACCGCGAGGTCGCCCACGACATCTGGCGAACCCTCCACGAGCGAGGCTTCATCTATCAAGACTCGATGAAGGTCGCCTACTCCCCCGACTTCAACCGCTTCCTCCCCGACCGCTACATCCGCGGGACCTGCCCTCGCTGCGGCTTCGACGACGCCCGCGGCGACCAGTGCGACAACTGCGGCGCCATCCTCGACCCCGTCGACCTCGGCGCCCCCGCCTACGTCCGCGACGGCACGCGGCACCCCGTCGAGATCCGCGACGCCGAGCACATGTTCCTCAGGCTCAGCGCCTTCGGCGACCAGCTCTCTACATGGGTCGACCCCCAGTCGCATTGGCGCCCCAACGTCCGGAACTTCACCCTCGGCATCCTCCGCGAGGGGCTCAAGGACCGCGCTGTCACCCGCAACCTCGACTGGGGGCTCCCCGTTCCCGCGGAGGGCTACGAGGACCGCCGCATCTACGTGTGGTTCGAGGCCGTCATCGGCTACCTCTCCGCAAGCGTCGAGTGGGCCGGCCTCAGCGGCGACCCCGACGCCTGGCGCCCCTTCTGGCAAGACCCAGACACCAAGGCCTACTACTTCATGGGGAAGGACAACATCCCTTTCCATACTCTCATCTGGCCCGCCATCCTCATGGGCTACGGCGACCGCATCCTCCCCTACGACGTACCCGCCAACGAATTCCTTAACCTCGAAGGACGCCAGCTCTCGACCAGCCGCAACTGGGCCGTGTGGGCCCCCGACTACCTCGACCGCTTTCCCGCCGACCCACTCCGCTATCACCTGGCATCCATTCTCCCCGAAACCAGCGACTCCGATTTCTCGTGGGCAGACTACGTCCGCAGCAACAACGATGAGCTCGTCGCCACCTTCGGCAACCTCGTCCACCGGACGCTTACACAGGTCTACCGCAACTTCGACGCCGCGACTCCCGATCCCGGCGACCTCGCTCCCGACGACGAAGCGATCATCCGCAAGGCCGAAGAAACGCTCGACGCTGTCGGGCGCAGCATCGAGGCCGTTCGCCTGCGCGAGGGCCTCAACGGCGCGATGGCCCTCGCCCGCGAGACCAACCGCTACCTCGACGCCCAGGCCCCGTGGCGCCTCATCAAGACCGACAAACCCGCGGCGGGGCGCGCCCTCTACGTCGCTATGCGGATGCTCATGGCCCTGCGCGTCATCCTCTACCCCTATCTGCCGTTCAGCGCGCAGCGCCTTCACGAACTCCTCGGTCAAAGCGGCGACCTCCGGAGCGTCGGCTGGCGCCTTGAGGCCCCTTCGCCGGGACAACCCATACCGCAGCCGCAGCCGCTCTTCTCGAAGCTCGACGACGCCATCGCCGACGAGATGCGGGCGAAGCTCGGCTAGGGACCGCCTCCATGGTTGAAGCGCAGACCACACAGGCCCAGCTAGACGACGCCGCGCGGTTCATCGTCGACCCCGTCTCCGTCGGGCTCGACCGCGTGGTCGCCAACCTCACGGCCCTCGCCGCCGAGTCCGGTTTGCCCGGCGGCGACATGGCCGCGCAGGCCATCGTCAGCGGCGGCAAGAAGATTCGGCCAACTATCACCCTGCTGGCCGGAGCGCTCCGCCCCTGCGACGCCGACCGCATCGTCACGATGGCCACCGCCATCGAACTGCTCCACATCGCCTCCCTCATCCACGACGACACCGTGGACAACGCCGACACCCGGCGCGGACGCGCAACCGTCAGCAGCATCTTTGGCCCCGACGTCGCCGTCCTCCTCGGCGACTACGTGTTCGCCTCCTCCGCCACGTTCGTGTGCGACACCGGGAACATCCGCGTCATCCGCCGCTTCTCCGAGACCATCATGGAACTCGCCCGCGGCGAACTCGCCGAACGCTTCAGCGTCCACGACTGGTCGCAGACGATTGACGACTACAAGCTCCGCATCTACGACAAGACCGCATCCCTCATCTGCACCGCCGCCGAGTCGGGCGCCGTGCTCAGCGGCGCGACCGAGGAGCACGTGCAGGCGCTGCGCTCGTTCGGCTACAACGTCGGCATGGCCTTCCAGATAGTCGACGACGTGCTCGACTTCACCGCCAGCGAGGAGGAACTCGGCAAGCCCGCGGGCGCCGACCTCCTGCAGGGCACGCTCACGTTGCCGGCGCTCCTCTACGCCGAGCGGAACCCCGGCGACGCCGTCGTCCGGCGGCTCGCGGGCGGCAGCCGCGAAGAGGCCGACCTCTGCGCGATGGCGGCCCTCATCCGTGAGTCCAGCGTGCTCGACGAGGCGCTCGCCGCTCTCGACGGCTACCGCAACGCGGCCCGCGCCGCCCTCGGCGAGCTTCCCCCGTCCCGCCCGCGCGAATCACTCGAAGCCCTCATCGACTACGTAACCCAGCGCCAGAGTTGATCCGTTCTCCCCGGGGGAGATGCCTCAAGGGGGTGGAGACCCCTCTACACCACCGCGACCATGTGGAACTGCGCGCGGCTGCGGCGCTGCGCGCCCATCTTCATGATCTGGCGCGCAGGGCGGTCGTTCGGGTCGGGGAACATCGCGGTCCATTCCGCGTCGATTGCCGGCAGGTCCGCGTAGTCCTGGATCAGCACCGTGATCAGCCCGATGCAGTCCGCCGAGCCGCCCCCGTTCTGCGCCAGCGACACGACGTTGCGGAGGCCGTGGTAGGACTGCCCAGCGACGCCCTCCACCGGCTCGAGCTTGTCCGGGCCCTCGGTGTCGACGCCGGAGACGCCCGACGAGCAGTACAGGTCGCCGATGCGCGCTCCCATCGGGATGGGGTCGTGGTGGCCGTGGCCCTCGATCTCGTGGTTGGTGCGCTCGCCACCTATCCTGCCGATCACCTGCATCTGGATCTGTCCGCCCATGGCATAGCGGAACGTCTTGCGCGCCGCCTGCTGCTGCCCGATGGGCCACGCCTCCAGGTACACGTCCACCATGTACGGCTGATACGCGAAGTCGTTGAGGTACACCCACTGCAGCACGACGTCGTCCACCGTGCCGCCGGCGAGCTCCATAAACGCGCGCATGTTGTCGAAGCACTGGTCCGTCTGCGCGTGCTCGCCGACCACCGGCTCGGAGGTCGAGAGGTCCCACGGCACGATGACCGACGAGAAGACGTAGTCGCCCAGGCGCACGCCGTTCGGCAGCGGGTCGCGGTGCGTCAGCCCCGGCACCTCGAGACGTTGCCGCCGCTGCCCCACGACGCCCATCGCCTGCAGTTGCACTCCCTGACCCTCCGGCAGCGGGAACGACGTGGTCTTGCGGGCGGGGCGGTTGTCCGGGTCGGGAAAGAGTTCCAGCCAGCCCGTGTTGATGTGCGGGCGGAAGTCCTGGCTGTCGATGAAGTTGGTGACGATGCCGATTTCGTCGGTCGAGCGTCCGGCGGCCTCGACGAGCGCCTTCAGGTTGCGCCACGCGTTCAGGAACTGCTCCGCGGGGTCGCTCGGCATCTCGCCCGTCGCGGGATCGACGCCCCGGATGCCTGACGTGAAGAACAGTCCGCCCACCTCGACCAGGTCCGGCGCGACGGCGTCGGGAGCGAGCCCGGGGAGGCTCGTCGCCTTGCGCCGGTTGCCGGCGCCGGGCGCCGCCTGCGACGAGAGCGCCGCCCCGGGGCTGGCGCGGAAGCGGGGCCTGATGGCCGCGTCCGCCAGCCGCTCGTCGCATTCGGGCTTCACCATCCCCTCCGCGCCGGCGAGCGCGAGCCGCTCGTCGCGGTCCTCGTCGCCTGTGCCGCTCACCCCGATGCCGCCGATAACCTGGCTCGCGCGGTGCAGCGTCAAGCCGCCGTGCAGCGTCGTGATGCGGTCGTTCGACCAGTCGGCCACCGTCCGCCCGTCGTGGGAGATCTGCTGCCGGTAGATGACCGTGTCGCGCCCGATGAACGCCGCCGTGTACGCCTTCCGCTCGGCGTTGCGCACGTCGGTGGCCGACGCGCCATCCCGGCGCTCCAGCCGCACGAGGTCGCCGTTCTCATCCACTACCGCGATGGCGAACGGCGCCTCCGATGTCCGCGCCGCTGCCGTCGCAGCAGCTATCGCGCGCTCCGCGTCTTCGAGGCTGATGGACTCCTTCACAGGCATGACTACACCCCCTCCACGACGAATACCGACGAGACCGCAGCCCGCTCCCGGATGCCCAGGATCGCGGAGTACGCTTCCGAGTTGTACCAGCGGTCGAGCGTCTCCATATCCGGAAACTCCAGCACCACCGTGCGGTGCGGGCGCCAGTCGCCTTCGAGCACGCGGCTCTCGCCTCCGCGCACGAGGAACTTTCCCCCGAACTGCTCGATGGTGGCGGGGACCTGCGCGCTGTAGCTCCGGTACGTTTCCGCGTCCTGTACGTCTACGTCCGCGATGAGGTAGGCCGCCATCACTCCATCCCCATCGCTTCGAGCCCGACGCGCGCCAGCGCCTCGTCCCGGATCGTCGAGTTCCCGCTCATGGCGATGCCGCCGATGACCTTCCCCTTCGACTTGACGACTAGCCCGCCCTGCAACGTCGTCAGCTTCGGGTCGCCCCAGTCGTCGAGCGTCCGACCCGTGGCCTTCACCACCTGGTCGCGGAAGACGACCGTGTCCATACCGATGCGCGCGGCGGTGTACGCTTTCGCGCGTGCGCGCCCCAGCATTCGCGCGGGAGCGCCGTCTCGACGCGCGCACAGCACCTCGACGCCATGCTCGTCCGTGATGCAGAGCGCGCCCGCATTGTCGGCGCTTGTGAATGCGGCGAAGATCGCATCCTTCGCCCGCTGGGCATCCTCGAGTCCCAGGCTCTGTAGCTCGAACATGGTTAGAACTCCCTCAGCAGCCGGCCGAAGCCGGGAATTTTGTCGTCCACCCCCGCAAGTCGCAGCGACCGCCAGGCCATCGCCTGCATGCTGCTCACGACCGGAACGCCCAAATCCTGTTCGAGCGCTTCCACCACCGCCACGCTCGGCATCAGCGCTCCCGTGATCCACACTCCGTCGGCGTTCGGCGTCGCCCTGAACAGGTCCGCCGCCATCCTGCGCACGATGCCGAGGTCCATCGTGGAGACTTCG
The DNA here is from genome assembly GCA_034421335.1 of Dehalococcoidia bacterium. Taxonomy (GTDB): domain Bacteria; phylum Chloroflexota; class Dehalococcoidia; order Lucifugimonadales; family Australimonadaceae; genus S5-327. The sequence continues at coordinate 71,030 of DAOUKL010000044.1, forward strand.
TACGCCCGCAGTTCGCCGCCCGCGACCTCGCCGACCACCGTGCCCGCGTTCGCGATGTCGATATCGGCGTTCGATACGTAGTCCGCCAGCTGCCCGTGCGTCTTGTCGTCGAACGGCGTCAGCATCGCCACGTTCGCCATGCCGAGGCTGTTCATGGCCAGTATGCACGAGCCGAGGTCGGTGGCCGCGGGCGTGTCCGTCACGTTCCCGATGCGCCCGAGCACCTCGTCCTCGAACTTCCAGCCCCGCGTGGCGATCAGGGGCACGCCCGCCTGCATGATCGACTGCGGCCGGCGCGTCATAATCTCCTCGGTGGCGGCCTCCAGCCGTTCGATGGCCTCGGCGTACGACCGCTCACGCTCCGCCAGCACGACGCCCAGCGACGTCATCACGACCGTCACGCCCTCCGGCGCGATCAGGTAGAACTCGTACGCATTGTTCTCGTGAGCGGGCGTCGGGGTGATGAACCCCACCCGCGCGCGCCAGCCGTACGGACGGTCCGCGGTTGCATTCAGCGCCATGCCAACCTCCAACCCCTTATCGCGCGTAGTCTACCGCCGCTGGCCCCTTGGGGCTATCCGCGGCTGGTCAGGAAAGGAGCGTATCCTCCTGGAGCACGTCGAGCAGCTCGCGCGCGACAAACAACCTGGGCCAGGCGCCGGACATCTCCTGCAAGATGCCGGCCTTGACCAGCCGGTCAACGACGTTCCTCGCTCCCGCGTTCGTTATGTTGAGCGCCGTCGCTGTACTGGGATAGGTCGTTACCGGCCGATGGAATAGCTCGTCGAGCATCCGCAGGTCGTTGGCGGGAGCTCTCCGCTCGCGAAGGAGTCCCACGTAGCGGTCGTGCAGGTCGCGGATACGGCGGCTGCGCTCCAGCGTGTCGCGGGCCTGTACCCGCACGCCTTCAAGGAAGTACAGCAGCCACTGCTCCCAATCGCCGGTGCGGCTCATGGTGTACAGGCCGTCGTAGTAGCGCTCCCTGTCGCGCTCGAAATAGGGGCTGAGGTGCAGCAGCGGCGTAGGCAGCACGCCGCTCGCGTAGAGGAAGAAGATGATGAGCAGCCGGCCGATGCGCCCGTTGCCGTCTTCGTAGGGGTGAATCGTCTCGAACTGGTAGTGCAGCATCCCGCACATGACGAGAGGAGGGATGAGGAGGCTGGCGTCGTTGACGAATGTCTCGACGTCATAGATCAGGTCACGAAGCAAACGCGCGGGTGGGGGCACGAACCGGGCCTGGAGGATGTCGCGGCTGCCGCCAATCAGTACCTGCCCCCCTCTGAGTACGCCGGGCGCAGGGTGGTGTCCGCGTACTCCGTGCCTCATGAGGACCTCGTGGGCGCGGTTCATCAGCCGCATGGATATCGGCAGATTCTCCTCTCGCATGAGCCGGAGGCCTTCCTCCAACGCCGCCAGGTAGTTGTGGACTTCGACAACGTCTCCCCGCGGCTGCCCGTGCGCTTCGTACGCGAAGAGGTCGGAGATGGAGGAGACCGTCCCCTCGATGCGTGAAGAGAGGACGGCCTCTCTGCGCATGAGTGGGTCAATGAGCAACCGGGGATTGGGAAGCGTCTCGGCCACGCCCACCAGCGTCCCTACTGCGCGGTTGGCCTCGTCCAACGCATAGACCAGGCTCGCGGAGAGAGGCAGTTCCCTTGGCAGGGGAGAGGGAACGAACGCTAGTTCATCGGCGTACGGGCCGCTGCCGATCGGCTCCAGACGCCCTGCAGAACTGTTCTGTAGGGCTAGCACATTGGGGGAGGGCATTTGAGTAACCCCGGTTGCAATTTGGACGCCAATTTAAACGATTCGCCCGATTCGTTGCAATTAGCCGCCCAAATGCAACTCGCGTTGCTACCCCCATCAACTTAAACGAATTGCCCGAAAAGTTACTATTCCTCCGAAAAGTGCAACGCCCGTTGTACTTTCTACCCTCGGCGCTTCCGCAACTCGCCCCACACCTCCTCCGGCGAGACTCCCGCGTCCGCCAGCAGCACGAGCGTGTGGTAGAGCAGGTCCGCCACCTCCCCCGGAAGGCCCGGCGCGTCCCGCGTCGCCCCGGAGAGCGCGACCTCCACGCCCTCCTCGCCTACCTTCTGCGCGATCCGCGACGTTCCGCCCTGGAAGAGCGACGTTGTGTAGCTCCCTTCCGGCATGTCCCGCCGCCGCTGCTGGATGACCTGGAACAGCTCGGAGAGCACCCCCGGGCCCGACTCCGTCCGCTCGTACGAAGGAGCGTCAGGCATCTCCGTGAAGAAGCACGAAGGAGCCCCTGTGTGGCAGGCCGGGCCGTCCGCCCGCACCTTGAACAGCAGCGCGTCCCCGTCGCAGTCCACGAACGCCGAGGCTACGTGCAGGAACGCGCCCGACGTCTCCCCCTTGTGCCATGGCGCCTGGCGCGACCGGCTGTAGAAGTGCATCGTCCCCGACTCGAGCGTCCGGGCGACGGAGTCCGGGTTCATGTAGGCCACCATCAGCACCTCGCCGGTCTCTTCGTCCTGGCAGATGGCCGTGACGAGGCCCTGGGAATCGAGCTTGATCCGGGTGTTCTCTGTCGTCATCAGACCGCTTCTCCTTCGCGGAATAGCCCCGGTATCTCCGACAGCGATTCAACCGCGTAGTCCGGCGCCAGCAGCGCTCCCCCCGCGTCGGGAGGAGGCGTGCGCCCCGGCGTGTTCTGGTCCCGCCGCACGAGGATGGTCGTCATCCCCGCGAGCTTGGCGCCGTGGGCGTCGTCGTACGGCGAGTCGCCGACGTAGAGGATCCGGTCGGCGGGGACGCCCGCGCGCTCCGTGAACCGGGTGAAGATGCGGGGGTCGGGCTTGTACGCCCGAAGGCTCTCGGATGACTCGACGCAGCCGAACCGCCATCCGTTGTGGGCGATGGAGCCGTGCAGGAAGCGGTCGTCCGCGTTCGAAAGCACGGCGGTCTCCCGCAGCCGTCCCACGGCCTCGAGCATCGCGCCGGCGTCGGGGAACGCGTCCTGGTCGGCCAGCATGTCGATTGAGTAGGTCGCGGCGTCGTCGGGGTCGCCCCGCAACCCCAGGATATCGAACGTCGTCGCGAACGCCTCGCGCCACGCCTCCCAGTAGGTGCGGAACGGCGGCCCCGACTCCGGGTCAGCCATGTTCGTACGCGTCTTGCGGAACTGCTGCTCATGCTTCGAGAACTCGTCCCACAGAGCGCCGCCGCTCACCGGCAGGCCCTGCCGCTCGGCGATGCCGGCCAGCGTCCGGCGCCACTCGTCCACGTCGTTCCGCGCCAGCGTGCCGAAGAAGTCGAAAGCGACGAGCGCGATGTGATCGAACCGGCCCATCAGCCCCGGACCTCCCTGGCGGGGATGCCCCGCGCGGTCAGAGCGCGCTTGGCGTCCGCGATAGTGAATTCCCCGTAGTGGAATATCGACGCCGCGAGCGCCGCGTCGGCACCCCCGACCGTAACCGCGTCCGCCAGGTGGCTCAGGTTGCCGGCGCCGCCGCTCGCAATCACCGGGACGGGCACCGCGTCCGCCACCGCGCGGGTCAGTTCCAGGTCGAAGCCGTTCTTGTGGCCGTCCTGGTCCATGCTCGTGAGCAGCACTTCGCCCGCTCCAAGCTCCGCCGCAAACGACGCCCACTTCAGCGCGTCGATGCCCGTCGGCGTGCGGCCGCCGTGGATGTACACCTCCCAGCGCGACTCAGGCCCGAGCGCCAGTTCGTCCCTCCCCGGATGGCCTTCCGGCAACTCGGCGGGCGCGCGCTCCGGAGGATCGTCGGACACGCGGCGAGCGTCGATGGCGATCACCATGCACTGGTTGCCGAACGCCGTCGCCGCCTCCCCGAACGCCTCCGGGTTGAGCACCGCCGCCGTGTTCATCGAAACCTTGTCCGCCCCCGCGTTCAGCAGCTTCCGCACGTCCTCGGCGCTCCGGACGCCTCCCCCCACGGTGAGCGGAATGAACACCTCTTCCGACACGCGCTCCACGACGTCGATGATCGTGTCGCGCCCGTCGGAACTCGCCGTGATGTCGAGGAACACCAGTTCGTCGGCGCCCTCGCGGTCGTAGAACGCGGCGAGCTCCACCGGGTCGCCGGCGTCGCGCAGGTTCACGAACGACGCGCCCTTCACCACGCGCCCGTTCGTCACGTCCAGACAGGGGATGATGCGTTTGGTCAGCATGTCCCTAACAGGATACCGGACGGCGCGCTGGGAGCGGGTGTTACGACTGAGCGATCACCAGCCGATAGCCAAGGTCGAGTTCTGTCAGCTCTCGCAGGTGGCCGTAACGGGCGTCCCATTCCCCGGACGCCAGGTCCTGACGCAACCGCTGGGCGCACTGTTCAGCCACTTCGGGCGCTAGTTGAGCAAGGCTCGAAATCCCCGCGCGTACCGCTGGGTCCAGATACGACTCAGGCCTGCGCCAGTAAGCTCCGGCGAACCCATCGGTACAGTCAGCGGGCACAGGCACGGGGACGACGTTTTGAACTTCTAGGCGCGTCTGCAGGTCTTTGATGCTTGGGACCTGTATCTCCGAGGGCAGCGAAAGGCACTCCGGGAAGTATTCGACCAGCCAGAACTGCCAGGAAATCCACGGTTCGCACAGGAGGACCACTTGCCGGCCTGCCACCCGGCGTAGTTCTGATAGCCCACCTGCCAGGTCGGTCCAATGGTGAAGGGTGAGGACAGCCAGAGCAGCCTCGAAGGCTTGGTCGCGGAAAGGCAGCGCTTCGGCCACCGCCCGCACCACGGGAGCGGCCCCGGGGCTTCTTTGGGCAATCATGACAAGCGAGGGTTCGACCGCAACTACCCGGCGGTCTGTGGGTTCATAGTTGCCCGTGCCGGCGCCAACGTTCACGACGCTTCGAGCGTCACCCAAAGCCGCAACGACCAGCCGTTGGATGCGAGGGTCTGGTCGTCGGACAGCCGAATAACTGTCGCCGATGCTTTGGTAAATCTGATGGCTGGAACTTGGCGCCATAGGATGACTGCCTCTCTCCCGGACGCGCCTGCGCTATCCCGCCCACGCGACGTGGCCGTGCAGGTCGGCGGGGCGCGGCCTGCTCTTGAACACCGCGAACTCCGCCTTCGACGCCCCGATCGTCGTGTCCCCGCCGTGTCCCGGCAGCACCAGGTCGCCCTCCGGCAGCGGCAGCAGCCGCTCCTCGATGCTCTCCACGACCTGGCGCAGGTCGTCGGGAGTGTTCGTGCGGCCAGGTCCGCCGGGGAAGAGCGTGTCGCCTGACACCAGCGCGCCCGCGGTGTGCAGGCACAGCGCTCCCGGCGTGTGGCCGGGCGTGTGGAGCACCCGGATGCGAGTCGGGCCGACGGTCAGTTCGTCGCCGTGCGACAGCAGCGAGTCCGGCTTGCCCGGAAGCCGCCGCGCGTCCGCCTCGTGAACCGCCACCGGCAGGTCGGTCAGCCGCTTCAGGTCGGCGTACCCCGCCACGTGGTCGGGGTGCGTGTGCGTCACCACCACGCCCTTCACTCGCAGGCCCTCGGCCTCGGCCAGCAGACGCTCGATCTCCGCCGGCGCGTCGACGAGGTACGCCTCCTTCGTCGCCGGGTCGGCGATCACGTAGCCGTTGTTGTCGTAGGGGCCCATGCCCGCAACTTTGAAAACCAGGCAGCCGCCGTCGTATACGAGAGCCATACGTCGCTTCCTCTTGGGGGAGTTCGCAGTCTAGGATAGCCGGGTGGACGCAGAGATGCCCGAATCGCCAAAGGACGCCGTAAGAGAGTTCGCGCTCAGCCTGCCCGGCGCGTGGGAGGACCACCCGTGGGGCGAGAGCGCTGTGAAGGTCGGCAAGAAGGTATTCGCCTTCCTCGGCGTGCCCGGCAGCGGCTTCGGGACGGGGGTGAAGCTGCCCGACTCAAGCAGCGCGATGCTTGCCATGCCGTTCGCCCAGCCCGCCGGGTACGGACTCGGCAGGAGCGGGTGGGTCGGGATGCGGTTCGAAGAAGGCGAGGAGCCGCCCCTCGACCTGCTGCTCGAGTGCGTCGAGGAGAGTTACCGAGCCATCGCCCCCGAGACCCTCGTGCGCGAACTGGATGCGCGGAGTGGGTAGGGGTCAGCCCTGGACGGCGGTCGCCTGGTGAAAGAGCAGCCGCCAGCCGCCCTCCGTCCGCAACCAGAGCGAACTGCGATTGGCGAGTTGCTCGTTGCCCTCGTAGACGACGGCAGTGATGTAGGTGGTCTGCGCGACGTCGGGACTGAGCAGACGGGCGTCGAAGTCCATGAGCGGCAACCTGGCGTCGATGGGCTGCGCCGGGAAGTTCAGTGTGCCCTCTCGGCTGTAGACCCGGCCTGACCTGCCGAACTCGAAGAAGTCAGGCGCGAGGACGCCCTCCATCCACTCCCGGTCGAACCGCGTCTCGGCGCGCCACAGGCCCTCTTCGAGTGCTTCCAGTTCCCTGCGGTCTTGCTCGTTGATCTCCATGCCGGCTGGCGGTCCGCCTACCGAAGCGCCGGCAGCACTTCCCGCGCCGCCAGACGTATCGCGCCCTCGACCACCTCGCGCGGGGTGCCCGGCCACCCGAAGCGCAGCGACGCGTGGCTCACTCCGATGTCCCGGAACTGCGACAGGTCGGCTATCACGTCGTCCGGGCTGCCGACGATGAACCGCCCCTCGGCGAGCTCCTCGAAGGGCGCAGTGAAGTCCTCCTCGCCCGGCAGCGCCTTGTCCTGTCCCCACGCCGCGTACGCCTTGTACTTCCCCTCCAGGAACGGGCGCGCGGTCGCGATGGCCTCCTCGCGCGTGGGCGCCACGAACGTCTCGCGCGACATCGGCAGCGTGCTAACCGGCGGGTGGCCGTGCTCCGCGCGAACCGTCTTGTACAGCTCCACCTGCCTCGCGAGCGTCGAGAACGGCGCGTGGGGGTTGAGGTACCAGGTGTCGCCCATGCGGGCGATGCGCTTCACCATGCCGTCGCCGTTGGCCGCGATCCACACGCGCGGGTGCGGCTGCTGAATCGGCCGCACGCCGATGTGCGCCCCGGTTGTCTTCGTGAACCGCCCCTCGAACGTAACCTCCTCGCCAGACCACAGGAGCTTGGCGAGCGTCAGGTTCTCGAACATCCGCGCGATGCGGTCCTCGTGGGTCACGCCGAACGCCTCGTACTCCTCGTCGCGGTAGCCGAGCGCCGCGTTGATGATGACCCGCCCGTTCGTCAGCACGTCGAGAGTCGCGACGTCCTCCGCCATCTGCACCGGGTTCTGGAGGGGGACGAGCACGGTCGAGAGCATGTCCATGTCGCCCGTCTCCGCGCTGATGCGCGCCAGCGACATCAGCGGCTGGAGCATCTGGAACGGGTGCGAGAGATAGTGCTGCCCGGCGTAGATGTAGTCGAACCCCAGTTCGCGCCCCACGCGCACCAGGTGCAGCACGTCCGCGAACCGTTGCACCATGTCTCCGTCGCCGGAGTGCTGCAGCAGGCCCGACAGGGAAAGACCGAACTTCATGGGACGGCTAGCTCCCGCCCCCGCTGACGGGCGCGGCGGCCTCTTCCGCGTCGTCCTCCTCGGCGCCCACTTCCACTTCGTACAGGTCTTCCTTGGAGCGGATGAGGTCGACGTACAGCTTGCCGTCGAGGTGGTCGGTCTCGTGTTCGAGCGCCTGCGCGAGCAGGTCTTCGACGCCCTTGTAGCGTACGGGCGCGCCGTTGAGGTCAACCGCCCGCGCCCACACCTTCTCCGCCCGGAGAATGCGCCCCTGCCACCCCGGAAGGCTCAGGCAACCCTCCGTAACCTCGCGCTCGCCCTCCTTGCGGGTGATCTCGAGGTTCACCAGCACGGTAGGCTCCTCGTCATCCGGCATCTGGATGACGCACACGCGCCTGAGCGACCCCACCTGGTTGGCGGCGATGCCGACGCCGCGGTAGTAGCGCATCGAGTCGATCATGTCGTCCGCGAGCTTCCGCAGTTCCGGATCATTGAGTTCCCGGACCTTCCGAGCCCGCTCCCGCAGGATGGGGTTGGGGATGTAGTGCATCGGCAAAACGGCCATAGCCCGATTATACGCGAACCCCCTCGAAGCCGCCCCCTCCCTCCGAGGGGGAGGGCTGCGGAGAGGGTTGCGCCGTCAGCGCGCCTCCGTCATTCCTGCAAAGCAGGAATCTCGCCTCCTGTCTCCCCCCGAGGGGGAGGTGCCCCGAAGGGGCAGAGAGGGCGGATTGGCCCCCTCCCCCCGAGGGGGAGGGCTGGGGAGAGGGCGGCCCGCGCTTGTACAATCGCCCCAACCCCCAAGGAGAAACCCTTCATGCTCAACGTTCGACGGCTGGTTACCGGACACAACTCTGACGGCAAGGCCGTGGCGGTCATCGACGACGTCGCCGGAAACATCGCCAATCCCCGGCCCGGCGTGCAGACCGCACTGGTGTGGACGACCGACTCCACCCCTGCCGACCTCACAGGAGCCGAAGACCGCGGCGCGCTCACCGTTCCCCGATCGCCCGCCTACCGCGGCTCGACGTTCCGCGTCATCGAGTTCTCGCCCGGAAACCAGCGCGACATGCACGTGACGCCCACCATCGACTACGCCGTCGTGATATCCGGCGAGATCGACATGGAACTCGACGACGGCGTGGAGGTGCGCTTGCGGGCGGGGGACGTGCTGGTGCAGCGCGCCACCGTCCACAATTGGGCGAACCACGGCGACGCCCCGTGCGTCATCGCCTTCGTGCTCATCGACGCCCAGGAGTAAGCGTAACCCCGCCCCCCACAGGAGTGGGGGCAGCCCCGAAGGGGCGGGGGGTTTGCGCGCGCGAAGCGCGCATCCGACTCCCCCCGAAGGGAGGGTTGGGGAGAGAGACCGCGCGCCCTCCGTCATTCCTGCGAAAGCAGGAATCTCGCAGTTGTTCTCCCCCTCTGGGGGAGATGCCCGAAAGGGCAGAGAGGGCGGCCCGCCCGCGCGCCTAGGGCGCCCGGGCCACCCAGACGAGGTCCCCGCTGTCCTCGGTTACGGGCCCGCCGTCGAAATCGCCGTAGACGGCCTCCACGTCGAAGCCGCACAGTTCGAGCAGGTGCTCCATCTCGTAGCGGAACGTGTAGCGCTGCTCGAAGTCGCGGATGATGCGCCGCTCCACCACTCCGGCGTCGTCCACCTCGTCGATGATTATGCGGACGTCGTTCACCTGCTCGACGGGGTTCCAGCCGTTCTGCGCCCAGATGATGAGCGTACCGCCGCCGGCGCGCTCCACGTCGCGCAGGTGGTAGGGCACGGCGGCGAGGTCGTCGTTGGCGAGCGCCTTCACGTCGGGGTTGAACGTGTCCATGACAAGCAGGCCGCCGGGTTGGAGGTGGGCGTGCGCAAGCGTGAGCGCCTGCCGCTGCTCCTCCGCGGTCAGCATGCTCTGGAACGACCGGAAGGGCATGACGATAAGGGGGAAGCGGTCGGCGAGGCGGAGGGCCGCCATATCGCCCGGCTGAAAGATGCACCGCTCCGACAGGCCCCGGCGCTCCGCCTTGGCCCGCGCGGTCTCCACCATGCGCGGCGAGATGTCGATTCCCACCACGTCGACGCCCGCCTCCGCGATGGCGAGGCTGATGCGCCCCGTGCCGCATCCGAGTTCGAGCACCGGCCCGCCCGACGCCTGCGCCTGCGCGACGTAGAAGTCGACGTCGTGCGTCAACTCCGCGTGCACCGCGTCGTAGATATCGGCCCAATCGTCAAACGGGAATTCGAAGGGCATGAGATTAGGTTGCCTCGTTGAAGGGTGGGATGCCTACGCGGGCAAGGAGTTCGTTCGACCTTGCGGAGCAAACGAACCGGCCCTGGCCGTCTTGCCAGACGACCGCTATCTCCAACCCCTCCATCCAAGTAGTGTGTGCCGATCGTGGTGTCCCATTGAATACCGCTATTTTGTTCACGGGTTGCGAGGCATAATCGTGAGGAATGTCGAAGCGTTCGTAGTAGAATAGCTGGCCGACAGCTGCCCTTGCCTGTCGGCGTTCGTCTTCTCCTGTTCCATCGAGCGTTTTCATCTCAGCGAGCGCGACGCCAGACGAAGTCTGCGCGGCGAAGTCGTAGGTACTCTCACGCATTCTGCTGTAGTCAGGTAACACTTGTTCAAACGCTCTTGCGAACGCTTGGACTAGCTCGTCATGACGCAGACTCCGTTGGTTGCGGAGAGCGATTCCTTCGCTCAAATCGGTCATCCTGCCGGCTACGGGCCCTTCATCGTGCTCGTCAGGGTTCCGACGTTGCGCTATGGTTGCCGGCGTAACGTCGTGTCCGTTGGGTTGTGTACCACCAAACTGTGGCCCTCTGATCTCTGCCTGGATCAGATGGTCGATTCTGTCCTTGTATGGATTGGCATCCCAAACTGCCAACTCCGCATTCAGTGGGATGGGGCTATTGTCATATGTAACATCCGTCCGGAGCCATTCTACACTGCGTGTATTTGCAAGCAGATGATGCTCTGGATCTGTGTTGTGCTGGTAATCTCCGGTCACTCGACCAATAAGAACCTTTCTCTTAGAGCTTATGGGAGTGACTACGATATCTCGTTCGGCTATCTCGTAAGCGAAATTATTGAGAATGCCGGCGCTTAATCTGGATCTCTTTTCAGTCGGATCAGCCTGCTCAACTGCTACCTGCAAGCTATCGAAGTCTCCGCGATTAAAAGCGCGCAGGTTACCAACGGCTTGCCAGTTAATACCTATCAGGCTGCGCTCCTCGACTATTTGTTCGATACTGTCCCCCCGTCGACCTGCCCGCACTACCCAATAGTTAACCATAATCGATGCTCTCTGATCTTGCTTGCGGTTGGATGGGCTACCGCCATCATCGGAAGCAGGTCGTGGGATGCCGACTACTTCTGACCTAAGTGGTTTTCGATGTACGGAGCAAGGTCTACGCGCTGTCCGTAATACGCCGCCAATCGAGGACGAACACGGCGGTACCGAGCACAGTCAGCCGCAGACCGAATAGGAGGAGCAACATCGCCGCTGCTCAATCGCCTCCTTGGCGCAGTCGGTATAAAGTAAAGACGTGGAATCCCCCCTGGCCGGTAGTCCCAGTTGTGACATCGGTTTGAGAATCTCATTGAACCGCCTCCCGAAGAGAGTCGCTTGGAGTTGCGAGGTTTCGCAGCAAAGTATCGTAACACCCCTCGGTTTCCTTGTCCAACACTCCCTACGCAGGCGTGGGCATCGTAACGTCCACGTAGACGATGTGCGACGAGGGTTCTGGGGCGGGCGTTTCTGCATCGCTGCTCCCCACTGTACTCAGCCGCCGCCCATGCGCTGGAGGGCGCGCCTGACGCGCTCGTCGGTTTCGAGGCCTTCCTCGCGCTCGACCGACAGCGCCTGGCGAGCCTCGAACGCCGAGTAGCCGAGGGCGAGCAGCCACTGCAGCGCGAGGTCTCCCCCCGGTGCCGCGGCAACGGGCGCCGCGCTCGTTCCGGCGAGGAAGGCGGCCCCGAACTCGTCTTCGAGCCTGCCCCCAAGTTCGAGGATGATGCGGTCCGCCGTTCGCCTGCCGATGCCGGGGGCGCGGCTGAGCGTCCGGGCGTCGCCAGCGGCTATGGCCACGGCGAGGTCCTGCGGCGCAAGCGCGCTGAGCACCGCCAGCGCCACCTTGGGGCCGATCTGGCTGACGCCGATGAGAAGTTCGAACAGCCGAAGCCCCTGCTCGGTGGCGAACCCGTAGAGCTGCAGGTCGTCTTCGCGAACGACGAGATGCGTGAACAGGCGCGCCTGTTCACCGCCGGACGGCAGCGCCGCAAGGTCGTTCGAGGGGACGTACACGCGCAGGGACACCCCACCGCCCACGCGCACAATGGCGGCGTCCGCCGCCTTGCGCTCGATTGCCCCCTCGATGGCGGCGATGATGCTCATCGGGGGGCCAGCCTCCGGGCGGCGCGCAGTTGCTGCGCGTGGCAGAGCGCCACGGCGACGGCGTCGGACGCGTCATCCGGCATCGGCTCGTCGTCGAGCCCGAGCAGGAGTTGCACCGAGCGCTGCACCTGCTCCTTGGTGCCGCCTCCGTAGTTGGCGACGGCGCTCTTCACCTTGGACGGCGCGTAGCGGTGGATGCTCATCGCCCCCTGGGCGGCCACGAGCAGCGCCACGGCCTGCGCTTGCCCGACAGCAACGGCCGACTTGGCGCCGCGCTGCGCAGAAACGAACGGCTCCTCAATGGCGAGCTGGTCGGGGCGCCACCGGGCGGCGACGTCCTGCAGACCGGTATGGAGGGCGTGCAGGCGCTCGGCCATTTCACGCGACGGGCCGCCGCGAAGCGTGCCCCAGGCGACGCATCGCGGCGTGTCGTCATCATCGACGTCGAGCAGGGCGTAGCCCATCGTGCGCGTGCCGGGGTCGACGCCGAGAATGCGCATGGCGCTCCTGCCGCCGCCGGTCGTCACTCGCCGCCGTACTTGGCCAGCGCCTCGTCGGTGAAGTCGGCGTTGGTGAAGACCTGCTGAATGTCGTCCAGCTCCTCGATGGTGTCGAGCAGCCTGAGCGTCTGGCCCGCGTGCGCGCTGTCGAGTTGAACGGTGGCGGTGGGGACCATGGTGACGCTCGCCTGGGCGGGCTCCGCGTCTGCGGCCTTCACGGCCTCGATGATGGCCTCGAGCGTTCCCGGCTCGCCGGTGATTTCGAGCACCCCGTCCTCCACCTTGAAGTCCTCAGAGCCGGCGTCGATCGCCGCCAGCGTTATCTCCTCCGCCTTCTCCTCCGTGACGTCCTCGACGGCGACAACCGCCTTGCTGACGAACATCCAGGCGACGGAACCGGCCTCGCCGAGGTTGCCGCCGCCTCTGCTGAACACGGCGCGGACGTTGGAGGCGGTGCGGTTGCGGTTGTCCGTGAGCGCCTTCACCATGATGGCCGCCCCGCCCGGAGCGTACCCCTCGTAGACGATCTCCTCCAGCGCGACGCCGTCGCTGCCGACGCCGAGTCCTTTCTTGATGGCGCGCTCCACGTTATCGAGCGGCATATTCGCCGCGCGGGCTTTGTCCATCGTCAGGCGCAGGCGGAAGTTCATGCTCGGATCGCCGCTCCCCCCTTCGCGGGCGGCCACCGCGATGTCGCGCGCGAGCTTCGTGAACAGCGCGCCGCGCTTCGCGTCTATCGCCGCCTTCTTGTGCTTGATCGTCGACCATTTCGAGTGACCGGACATAGGACGGACTCCTGACTCAGCCGGAGGCCGGCTGGCGCTATGGCGACTCGCCATGCTCAGAATAAGCCAACCGGCGCCCCGCTTGCCACCCGCCCCATGCGCCCCCTCCCCCGAGGGTAGGGCTGCGGAGAGGGGGGGCGGCGTTAACCCCCTCCCCCCGAGGGGGAGGGCTGGGGAGAGGGCGGAGGACCCGTCGTTCCTGCGAAAGCAGGAACCTCGCCCCTCCGCCTCTTGCGTTGGCGCCCTCACGGGGCGGTGGTATGCTGCCCTCCCGCAGAAGAGGGCGACGCCATGCTGACCAGGGAACAGAACGAACTGCTGACCCGCGTGGGGCCCGGAACCCCGATGGGTGAGACGATGCGGCGCTACTGGATTCCCGCCCTCCTCGACTGGGAGCTTCCCGAGCCCGATTGCCCGCCCGTGCGGATGCGGTTGCTCGGCGAAGACCTCGTCGCCTTCCGCGACACCAGCGGGCGCGTCGGCGTGCTCGACGAGTACTGCCCGCACCGCCTCACGTCGCTCTGGCTCGGACGCAACGAGGAGAACGGTCTGCGCTGCGTCTACCACGGCTGGAAGTTCGACGTTTCGGGCCAGTGCGTCGACCAGATGAACGAGCCGCAGCAGTTCGCGCACAAGATCAAGACCACCGCCTACGCCGCGGTCGAGGCCGGCGGCGTCGTGTGGGTGTACATGGGCCCCAAGGAGAAGCAGCCCCCGCCCCCGAACTTCGAGTGGACACGCGTGCGCGATGAGCAGCGCCACGTAACCAAGGTCGTCGAGGAGTGCAACTGGCTCCAGGCGTTCGAGGGCGGCATCGACACCTCCCACGCTCCCATCATGCACCGCGCGCTCACGCCCAACCCGTCGCAGCCCGGCATCGCGGCCACCGACGCGTTCGTGGCCGGCGAGGCCCCCACCCTCGAAGTCGAGACCACCGACTACGGCTACCGCTACTACGGCATCCGCAAGCTCGGCAAGGACGAGCAGTACGCTCGCGGCTACCACTACGTGATGCCCTGGACGCAGATCCGCCCCGGGGGGCGCGGACAGCCTGCTCGCCGCGCGCACGGCCATCACTGGACGCCCATCGACGACGAGCGCTGCCTTGTGTGGAACTGGTACTACACCTGGGACGACGCGCCGCTCGACGAGACCGGGCCCGAGGCCTCCGGCAACGACTTCGGCCTGGACATCGACGTCGAGAGCGGCTTCCGTTCCATCCGCAACCGGTCGAACAACTGGATGATCGACCGGCAGGTGCAGAAGACGGAGACGTTCACCGGCATCCGGGGCATCAACGCCCAGGACCGCGCCGTGCAGGAGATGATGGGCCCGATAGTCGACCGCTCCCGCGAGCACCTCGGCCCCGCCGATAAGGCGATTATCGCAGCCCGCAAGCTCCTCGCCGAAGCCGTGGCGACGGTGCAGGACGGCGGCGACCCGCCCGGGGTGTCGTCGAGCTACTACTACCTCCGCGCCGCCGACGCGGTGCTCCCCGCCGCCCGCAGCTGGCGCGAAACCCTCCTCCCCCAGATGGACCCGTCCCTCCGCGGCTAAGCGCAGTTTGCCCCCTCCCCCGAAGACGGGGGAGGGCTGGGGTGAGGGCCGCGCCCCTCCGTCGCCCGCGCCCCCCGTCGTTCCTGCGAAAGCAGGAACCTCGCCTCCCCTTCTCCCCCCGAGGGGGAGATGCCCCGAAGGGGCAGAGAGGGCGTTCCGGCCCCCTCCCCCGAAGTCGGGGGAGGGCTGGGGTGAGGGTTTACGCGCGAAGCGCGCCCTCCGTCATGCCCGCGCCCTCGTCGCCCGCGAAGGCGGGAATCCATCCCCGTCTTCCCCTGTGGGAGAGGCGCCCGCAGGGCGGAGAGGGGAGGGGTTTAGAATGCGGGCTATGAATGGGCGGTTCTCCTGGATGGCGCTCCTCGCGCGGCCCGGCATCGGACTGAAGCGGTGGGCCGCGCTCGGCGCCGTTGGCCTTGCGCTGTTCGCGCTCGGCGCCGCCGTGGTTCTTGGCGGCGGCGTCAGTGGGCCTCTCTGGCTCGGGGCTGCGTTCGGCCTGCTCGGGCTCGCCGCCTGCGCCGCAGCCGCGTGGAGGCTGCACGAGCGCCTCTCGTTCGGCGCGCGCTCCGCCCGCGGCGGCGAGAGCGCCATCCGAAGCCTCGCCGGAAGCCGCATCCGCAGCAGAGGCCCGCGGCTCGTCGCCATCGGCGGCGGGACCGGGCTCTCTGTCCTGCTCCGGGGACTCAAACGCCATACCGACAACCTCAGCGCGATCATCACGCCGGCGGACGACGGCGGGAGCACCGGACGCCTGCGCGAGATGTTCGGCGCGCCCCCCCTCGGCGACGCCCGCCAGTGCCTAATCGCGCTCTCCGACGCCGAACCGCTCATGGAGCGCGTCTTCTCCCACCGCTTCGACGCCGGCGAAGGGCTGGAGGGCCATAGCCTCGGCAACCTGCTGCTGTCCGCCATGGCGACCACCGAGGGCGGGTTCGGCGAGGCGCTCGACGCCGCCCACGAGCTGCTCTCCGTGCGCGGGCGCGTCATCCCCTCCTCGCGCCTCGCGGGCGTCGCCCTCGAAGCCGAGACGGTCTCAGGACGGCTCCTCGAGGGCGAGTCGGCGGTGGGGCGGGCCGGGGAGCCGATCGCCGCGCTGCGCCTGACCCCCGACGGGGTGGAGGCGAACCCGGCGGCGCTCGACGCCGTGCGGGCGGCGGACGCCATCCTCATCGGGCCGGGCAGCCTCTACACCAGCATCCTGCCGAACCTGCTCATCGCCGGCATCGCCGACGCGGTGCGGCGCGCTCACTGCCCCAGGATATTCATCTGCAACGTGGCGACCCAGCACCTGGAGACCGACGGCCTCGCCGCCGCCGACCACCTCGCCGCGCTCCAGCGTCACGCCGGCGTCGTCCCCACGCACTTCGTGATGAACGCGACCATGGCGGATATCCCCGAGCGCTTCCACCAGCAGACGATACCGCCGGAGCCCGCCCCGCACGGCGTCGCCGCCGTAACCGCCGACCTGCTCGACCCCTCCTGGGGCACCCGCCACGACCCCGACAAGCTCGCCGCCGCCGTGCTCTCCATCCTGCGGAAGGGGTAGGGCCCACCCTCCCCACATGAGGGGGGAGGGTCGAGCGCCACCGGCGCGAGGGGAGAGGTCCGGCGCAGCGCACAGGGGCCGGGAAGCGCCCCGCGTTGACGCGCGCGCCGGCCTTCACTACCCTTAATCCCGTGGCCCGCTAGCTCAATTTGGCAGAGCAGCTGACTCTTAATCAGCGGGTTGTGGGTTCGAGTCCCTCGCGGGTCACCAACAGCCCTCATGGCGGACGACTCCCCGCGCCTCTACAACGACCTCGCCGACCTCTGGCCGCTTATGAGCCCCGTCGCTCACTACGCGGAGGAGGCCGCCTACTGGCTGCGCGAACTCCGCGCCCGGCTACCCGCGGCCAAACGCAAGCGCCGCATCCTGGAGCTCGGATGCGGCGGCGGGCACTTCCTCCACCACCTCGTTCCGGAATTCGCCGCGACCGCCGTCGACCTCTCGCCACGGATGCTCCGCCACTCGCGGAAGCTCAACCCCGGCGTACGGCATCACGTGGGCGACATGCGCACGGTGCGGCTCGGCAAGAAGTTCGACGCCGTGCTCATCCACGACGCCATCGACTACATGACCACCGAGGCTGACCTGCTGGCCGCGTTCGCCACGGCCCGCGCGCACTTGCTTCCCGGCGGACTCCTCATCGCCGCCCCCGACCACTACAAGGAGACCTTCACCGAGACCTCCGTCGCTCACGAGACCAACGCCGACGGCGAGCACGAGCTGACGTGGGTCGAGTACTCAACCGACCTCGACCCCGCCGACACCGAGATCGAGACGCTATATGTCTTCTTCCATCGACAAGTCGGCCCCGGCGCGACTCTGACGGTCGACCACGACCGCCACACCACCGGCCTCTTTCCCATCGCCGTCTGGGAGCGCCTGCTCAACGAGGCCGGCTTTGCCCCCGAGCGCGTGGACTACCCCGTCAGCGACGACGGCTCGCCGATGTGGCTCTGGGTGTGCCGCCTGCGCTAGGGGCGCACACCCGTCATTCCTGCGAAGCAGGGATCTCGTAGCCACTCTCCCCCCGTGGGCGAGATGCCCGAAGGGCAGAGCGGGCGGAGCGCGCCGCCTGCAACCACGATCCTCTCCCCCGACCTCCCCCGCGCCATCTCGTCATTCCCGCGCAGGCGGGAATCCATCCCCACTCTCCCCCCCGAGGGGGAGATGCCGAAGGCAGAGAGGGCGCTTCCCACGCTCCCCCTCTGGGCGAAATCCCCGAAGGGCGGAGAGGGCGCCCGAAACCGCCCGCCGCTCCTTGCGGCTCGCGCCCCGCCGGTGCTAGCATTCGATTGTGCAATCCTTCTCAATCCCCGGCTCGGGCGACCGTGACTCCGGTGATAGGGAGGCCTGGCGCTGATGGCTCTCCACGTCGTAGTTACCGCCAAGCAAGTCCTCGACCCTGAAACCCCGCTCTCCGCCTTCAGGATCGAGGTGAACCGCGTCGCTGTGGGCGCCGGCATGGCCCCCGTCGTCAACGGCTATGACGAGCAGGCCGTCGAGGCCGCCCTCCGCATCAAGGAGGCCGTCGGCGACGCGACCGTCACCGTGCTCTCCTACGGGCAGGACTTCGCGCTCGACGTCATCAAGAAGCCGCTCGCTATGGGCGCCGACAGCCTCGTCCTTCTGCAAGACCCCGCCTTCGAGAACTCCATCGACCCCACGCTGGCCGTCGCCGCGCTCGCAGCGGCCATCCGCAAACTCGGCGACGTCGACCTCGTGATCTCCGGACGGCAGGCCAGCGACTGGGACAACGCTCTCGTGCCTCTCGGCGTCGCCGAGGCCCTTGGGTGGCCCGTCGCAACCATCGGGCGCAAGGTGGACGTCGACGGCGGAGTCCTGCGCGTCGAGCGCGTGCTGCCCGACGGCCACGAGGTGGTCGAGGCGCAGTTGCCCGCCGTTGTAACCGTCTCCAACGAGTTGGGTGTGGCGCGCTATCCCAACATGCGCGGCATCATGGCGGCCCGCCGCGTGCAGCCGACGGTGTGGAGCGCCGCCGACCTTGGCGTCGACGCCGCGTCGCTCGCGCCCGCCTTCGAGCTCGTCTCGCTCGTCAAGCCCGAGCGCGCCGTCGACACCGAACTGATCGCCGGAGAGGACGACGCGGACGCAGGCCGCAAGCTGGCCCTGCGCCTCCGCGAGGAACGGATCATCTGATGGCGGACGCACTGATTATCGGAGAGATAACCGAAGGCGCGGCCTCGGCCTCTACGCTCGAGGGTGTCGCGGCTGCGCGCTCGCTCGGCGCAGGACGCGTCTCCGTGCTGCTCGCCGGCCCCGGCGCGTCCGACGCCGCGGCGTCCGCCATCGCCGGCGGCGCCGACGCCGTCTACACCGTCTCCGGCGGCCCCGCCGCGGACGGCGAGTTCGACGCCATCGTCGACGCCGCGCATGCCGCCGTCGCCGCCTCCGCGCCCGGCTACGTCATCGGCGCCAAGACCCTCACCGGGCGCGACGTGATGCCTCGCCTCGCCTTCCGGCTCGGAACGGCCCTCGCGGCGGACTGCACCGCCCTCGCCCTCGACGACGCCGGAAGGCTGCTCGCCTCCCGCCCGACCTACGGCGGCAACGCCCTGGCGACCGTCGCCTGCCTCGGCTCCCCCGCCGTCGTCTCTCTCCGCCCCAAGAGCATCGACGCGCAGCCGCCCGACCCGTCCCGCACGGGCGACGTGGAGGAACTGGCGTTCGAGGCGACCGTGCGCACGAGGACGCTCGAGCGCGTGGAGGCGAAGGCCGAGGGCGTGCGGCTCGAAGACGCCCGCGTCGTTGTGTCCGGCGGGCGCGGGCTCGGCGGACCGGAGCCGTTCGATCAGCTCCAGCAGTTGGCCGATATGCTCGGCGGCGCGGTCGGCGCGTCGCGCGCGGCGTGCGACGCCGGATGGGTGCCCTCGAGCTACCAGGTGGGCCTGACCGGGAAGACCGTCACGCCCGACCTGTATATTGCGGTTGGCATATCCGGGGCCAGCCAGCACATGGCGGGCTGCGGCGCCGCCAGGACGCTGGTGGCTATCAACAAGGACGCCGGCGCGAACATCTTCAAGGAGGCCCGCTTCGGCGTGGTTGGGGATTGGCAAAAGGCGCTGCCCGCATTTGTGGAGCAGCTGCACGAGTTGCTGGACTAGCGGGAAAGGGAGGCCGTGATGGCAGACTCCGAGTTCGACCGCGAAATGGCGGAAGCCCTTCAGTACGCTGAGGAGGCGGAGGTCGTCTGCGTCATCTTGCCTCTCATCAACCAGTGCCTCGTGTACGACAGCCGCAGCGCCGAGGAGGACCCGCCCCGCATCTGGGTCTCCGCGCCCTTGGGCTCCGGCGAGCGCCGCCTCCGGCACGTCAACCGCGCGCGGCCCAACCTGCCCCACGCTCGCGAACTCGCCGTCCTCCCCTGGACCGGCTCCATTCACGGACTCGAGGACTCCGGCGTCTGGGAGATGCTGCAGCGGCGCATGGGCGCCTCCGGTTTCTCCGGAGCGCAGGAGTCATGCGACCGCGCCCTGCGCGAACTTCAGCAGTGGGAGCGTCAGGCCATGATGGCCCTCATCACCGGCCAGGGCCCCTACCACACCCTCTGGGCAAGAAACCCCTAGCACCGCCTCCTGTCTCCCCCTGAGGGGGAGATGCCCCGAAGGGGCGGAGAGGGCGGTCCGGCCCCCTCCCCGAAGTCGAGGGAGGGCTGGGTTGAGGGTTTGCGCGCGAAGCGCGTGGTCCGTTCTCCCCCTGAGGGGGAGATGCCCCGAAGGGGCAGAGAGGGCGGTCCGGCCCCCTCCCCCGAAGTCGGGGGAGGGCTGGGGTGAGGGTTTGCGCGCGTCAGCGCGCCCCTCCCGTCATTCCCGCGAAGGCGGGAATCCATCCCCTCCCCCCGCGGCGACGGCGAGGCTGAATGCCGTAACGTCGTACGGCGTCGATTGCGGCGCGGCCAACGTCATGCGAACAGCCTTCGCTGGGCGCGCCCGATGTAGGCGTCCGTAGCCTGGTAGTCCTCCAGCGTATCGATGTCGCTCCAGAACCGGCCCTGGATGTCGCAGGTGCGGACGCGCCCCTCGCTGCCGGCCAGGCGCCGCATCACCCGCGTCAGTTCGAGCGCCTCCCCCTCCTCCTCGTACAGCGAGTCGAACGTGTCGAACACCGACGGCTGGAACTTGAACACGCCGATGTCCACCGCGTTCCAGCGGCGCAGACGCTTCCCGATGCGCACCAGACGCCCGAGCGGATCGACGAACACCCGCGTGGCGTCGCTCAGCTGCCCGGGCATCGACGCACGAGAGTCCACGCCCAGCGTCGCCGGATGCGAGGGCGACGCTGCGAGCCGCGCGGCGATGGCGGGGTCTATGACGTGATCGCCCATTGACAGCATGAAATCGTCGTCGCCGACGTACTCCCTCGCGGCGCGGACGGAGACGGCGTTGCCGCCGTCGTACTCCGGGTTGAAGATGTACTCGAGCTGCACGCCCTCCGGCGCCCACTCCCGGACGCCATCCATGACCTCCCTGGCCTTGTGGCCGACGACGACGCCGATTCGGGTGATGCCGGCCTTGGCCATCGCGGAGAGCGGGTACCAGATGAGCGGCCGACCTCGCAGCATGATGAGCGTCTTGGGCGTGGTGTCGGTGTATGGCCGGAGCCTGCCGCCGTCGCCGGCAGCAAGTATGACGCCTCGCATGGACTCCTCCTCTGCGTTCAGGCTATGTCGCGGCAAACGCGCTATGCGGCAGCGGCGCCTGCCCGCCGATGCGGGCCGGATGTGCGCCAATTGGCGCCGCGCCGAACGTCGGGGCCGTCAGGCCCGCGACGGCTCTTGTAACTCTCCGACGATCTTCTGTGTCAGGTGCGCGGGGACCTCGCTGTAGTGGTCGAACTGCATCGACAGCGTCCCGCGCCCTTGCGTCAGCGCCCGCAGCTGGGTGGAGTACTGCTGCGCTTCCGACTGCGGCACGACGGCCTCGATAACCGCCACGCCCCCTTCCGGGGACATGCCGGCGATCTGGGCCCGCCGCGTGTTCAGGTCGCTCACCACCGCGCCGGCGAACTGCTCCGGCGCCTCCACGGTCATCCGCATCACCGGCTCGAGCAGCGTGGGGGCCGCGTCCATCACGCCCCGCTTCATCGCCATCCCCCCGGCGATCTCGAAACTCTGTCCCGACGAGTCCACCGAGTGTGAACTGCCGTCGGTCAGCACCACCTTCACGTCCACGATGGGGAAGCCGGCGAGCGCCCCTTCCTCCATCGTCTTGTGCACCCCCTTTTCGACTGCGGGGATGTACTCGCGCGGAACGTTCCCTCCGACCACCTCGCTGGCGAACTCGAACCCCTCGCCCCGTCCGCGAGGCTCCAACCGCAGCAGCACGTGGCCGTACTGGCCGTGACCGCCGGACTGCTTCTTGTGCTTGTACTCGACGTTCGTCACGCGCGAGATCGTCTCCCGGTACGGCACGCGCGGGGGCGCGAGGTCGAGCTCGACCCCGAACTTCCTCTTCGCGCGCTCCGCCATGACGTCGACGTGCGTGTCGCCCATGCCGGCGACGATCAACTCCGCGGTCGCCTGGTCGCGCGAGAGCGAGAGAGAAGGGTCTTCCTCGATGAGGCGGGTGAGCGAAGTGGAGAGCTTCTCGAGGTCCGCCTTGCTCTTGGGGTGAACGGCGACCCTGAACACCGGCTCCGCGAACTCGATGTTGGGCAGCGCGACGGCGTCGGCCTTGGTCGTGAGCGTGTCGCCGGTTACGGCGTGCGCGAGCTTGGACACGCTGCCGATGTCGCCGGCGGCGAGGCTCGGCACGGACTCCTGGTGCTTGCCGATGGGCACGTATACCTGGCCGATGCGCTCCGTCTCGCCCGTGCGGCTATCCACCACCTCGCTGTTCGCCGAGACCGAGCCGCTCACCACGCGGAAGAACGACAGCTTCCCGACGAACGGGTCGGCGGTCGTCTTGAAGATGAACGCCGCCAGCGGGCCGCCGGCGTCCGCCGCAAGCTCGACGTCCGCGCCGCCCTTGGTCGCCCGGTGGGCGGGCGCCTCGTCGGGCGAGGGAAGGTAGTTGACGATGGCGTCGAGCAGCTCCTCGATCCCCCCGCCGGTCGTCGCGGAGCCTGCGAGCACGGGCGCGACCTGGCCCGAGCGCACGCCCTCGTGCAGCCCGTCCCTGATCTCGTCGTCCGTCAGGTTGCCGTCTTCGAGGAACTTCATCGTGAGGTCGTCGTCCGTCTCGGCGACGCTTTCGGCGAGAAGGTCCTTCGCCGCCGCCGCCGCGTCCGCCAGCTCCGGAGGGACGCTCTGCGCCAGGATGTCGGCGACGCCGCTGAAAGCGGACTCCGCGCCGATGGGCAGGTTGAGGGACGCGCACTCACGGCCAAGCTGCGAGCGCGCCTGCGCCAGCACCGCGTCGTAGTCCGCGTGCTCCCTGTCCATCTTGTTCACGAACACGAGCACGGGCTTGCCGAGAGCGCGAAGCCGTCGCCACGCGATCTCCGCCCCGACCTCCACGCCGCTCGGCGCGGAGAGGACGAGCACTGCGGCGTCAGCCGCCCGCAGGGCCGAGAGCGTCTCGCCGAGAAAGTCGGCGTACCCCGGCGTGTCGATGACGTTGATCTTCACGTCCTTCCAGACGCAGGGAACGATGGAGAGCTGGAGGCTCGTCTGCCTCCGCTGCTCTTCCGGCTCGAAATCGGACGTCGTGTTGCCGTCCTCCACGCGACCGGGTCGGTTGATCGCCTTCGCGGCGAACAGCATCGCCTCGGCCACCGACGTCTTGCCCGCCCCCGAGTGCGCCAGGAGCACGATGTTGCGGATTCGGCTGGTTGCGAATTGCTCCACGTTGCAGGACCTCCCCCGCTCCTAGTGATCGCCTTCCTTCCCCTCGCTCCCCTGTGGGGGAGACGCCCGAAGGCAAAGAAGGCTCCGCCATTCCCTTGGCGGCCAATGGGCGCGATGATAGTAGCCAGCGCCCAACTGCGCAAACCTCCATGAGCGTAGCACGAAACAATTTCGCCCTCGCCGTTGGCACGCTCGCCGCGCTGCTGGTCGTGCTCGTCGGGGCGGGGCGGGGCGACTCCATCGACGACTTCCAGCGAACGACCGCCGGCTACGAGCAGGACCTCGTGCGCTGGGAGGCCGCGCACTTCCTCGGCAAGTGGACCCACCTCGCCACCGCCCTCCTCCGCAGCGTCCCCGGCGCCGGCGAGAGCGCCGCCGTGGTCGGGCAGTACTTCGCCCTCGGCGACGAACTGAACCGCCGCCGCGCCGAGCTCGACCGCGCGCTCGCCGGCGCCGAGGGAGCCCCCGCCCCCGGCGGGGCACAGGCGGACGTCGACGACCTCGAAGCCCACCGCGCCCGCCTCGCCCCCGCCGTCGAGGAGACCATAGAGTCGGCGGTGTCGCAGGCGGCCGACGACCTGGGCGTCATTGACAGGTTCGGTCCCGTGCGCTGGCCGCCGGTGGACTTCACGTTCGCGCCCCCCGGCCTCCTCCTCGTCCGTTCCCCTCGCGACGCCATCGTCCGCCTCGACGACACTCTCCTCAGGCACGACGTGGAGCCGCTCGAACGAGTCGAACTCGAGACGGCGGTGGAGGCCCTCGACGACAACATCGCCGCCCTTGTCGTCCGGATTGGCGGCATCGCCACGTACCCGGCCCACGTAACCCCCCGCGCCTCGCTGCACGGCGCGGTGAACCTCGTCGCCCACGAATGGCTCCACCACTGGCTCATCTTCCGGCCCCTCGGCAGGGCGTGGTTCGCCGGCGGCGAGCTCACCAGCGTCAACGAGACAGTCGCCAACATCGCCGCCGAGGAGATAGGCGACCTCGCCTACGAACGCCTCACCGGAATCACCGTTGAGCGGCCCCCGTGGCGTCCGCCAGAGATCGTCGAGCGCACCCCGCCGGAGCCCGGCGTGTTCGACTACCGCCGCGAGATGCGCGCCACCCGCGCGCGCCTCGAGGAGCTGCTCGCCGCGGGCGGCGTGAGCGAGGCGGAGCGCTACCTCGAGGAGCGGCGGCTGCTGTTCGTCGAGAACGGCCACAACATCCGCAAGCTCAACACCGCGTGGTTCGCCTTCCACGGGACCTACGCCGACAGCCCAGCCTCCATCAGTCCCATCGAGGGCTGGCTGCGCGCCCTCCGCGCCGACTCCGCAGGCCTCGCCGAGTTCCTCGACCGGGTCGCCGTCATCGACGCCGAGGGCGAGTTGGAGCGTCTCGCCGGCCACCTGCCGCTCCCCGGCAGCGAGTAGGCGCGTGCTCCCGTCATTCCTGCGAAAGCCCCAGGGGAGATGCCCGAAGGCGGAGAACGCCTAAGGCGGCCGCCCCCGCGCTCGCGTCTCCGGCCCGAACACCATCACCACCAGAGCGCTGGCGCCGAGCCACGCCGCCGTCGTCCAGAACGCGGGCCCGAACCCCCATGCGTCGACGATCGCCCCCGCCGCAAGCGGCCCCACGAACGAGCCGAGGTTCTGGAACACCGTCCACACCCCCATGAACGCCCCGCGCTGGTGCTCCGGCGCGAGGTCCATCGCGAACGTCTGTGACGAGCCGATCGTCA
>DAOUKL010000045.1:0-15479 GCA_034421335.1 Dehalococcoidia bacterium
GCGAAATCGAGAACTACCCCGGCTTCCCCGAACCCATCGACGGCCCCGAGCTCGCCATGCTCTACGAGAAGCAGGCCGCCCGCTTCGGCGTCGAGTTCGAGTACGACACCGTCGTCCGCCTCGACGTCGACGGCCCCGTCAAACGCGTGATCGGCGAGGAGGCGGAGTACACCGCCCGCGCCCTCATCCTCGCCTCCGGCGGCGAGCACAACAAGCTCGAAGTCCCCGGCGAGGTCGAGTACTGGGGCAAGGGCGTCTCCTACTGCGCCACGTGCGACGGCAACTTCTTCCGCGACATGGACGTCACCGTCGTCGGCGGGGGCGACGCCGCGCTCGACGAGGGCCTCTACCTCACCCGCATGGCCGGCAAGGTCACCGTCGTCCACCGCCGCGACCAACTCCGCGCCAGCCGCATCCTCCAGCAGCGCGGCTTCGACAACCCCAAGATGGACTTCATCTGGGACACCGTCGTCGAGGAGATCAAGGGCAACGGCGCGGTCGACCGCGTTGCTCTCAGGAACGTGAAGACCGGCGAGACGACCGAGCGCCCCACCGAGGGCGTCTTCATCTTCATCGGCTTCCATCCCGTCAACGACTTCATGAAGGGCGCCGTTGAGCTCGACAACGCCGGCCATGTCGTCGCCAACCTCCAGATGGAGACCAGCGCGCCCGGCGTGTTCGCCGCCGGCGACGTCCGCCAGTTCTCCGACCGCCAGCTCGCCAACGCCGTCGGCGACGGCGTCGCCGCCGCCCTCTCCGCCTACCGCTACCTAACCGAGGGCTAGGCTCCGGCCCCCCGAGGGAGGGCCAGGGAGAGGGTTTACGCGCAACAGCGCGTGCTTCCGGACCTCTCCCCTCGCTGCGCTCGACCCTCCCCCCTCTTGTGGGGAGGGTGGGATTGCGCACTCTATTTCCCCCTCCCCCCTGGGAGAGGGCGCACGCGCAGCGCGCAGCAATGCGCTACACTCTGCGCAAACGGAACCCTAGCCCCCGAGGAGGTCCAACCATGGCGAGAATCCAGCGAGTCGGCCACATTGTCCTGCGCGTTACCGACGTCGAAAAGGCCGAGGCGTTCTACCGCGACGCCCTCGGCATGGAGACCGTCCGCCGCTCGGAGGGCGCTGCGTTCATGTCGTTCGGCACGCAGCACCACGACATCGGCCTCTTCAGCGTGAACGGCGAGCCGACGCGCGGCAACGCCGGCCTCGGACATGTCGCGCTCGTCGCCGAAGGCGGCATGCCGGAGCTCCAGGAACTTCACCAGCGCCTCGTCGACCACGGCGTCGAGATCGCGAGCCTCACCGACCACGGCATGACCAAGAGCGTCTACTTCAACGACCCCGACGGCAACCGGCTCGAAATCTACGTCGACGTCATGACGCCGGAGGAAGGCAAGCGGTTTCTCGCCGAGCGCGTGGGCGGCGGGAACAACCGCTTCACGTTCGAGACCGCCGGCGCGCGCTAGGCCGCGCTCAGCCGCTCCAGAGCGTCCGCAGAACGTCCCCGACGCGCGGGCGCTGGCCGTACATCAGCAGGTAGGCGCGGAAGAGGCGGACGGTGAGCAGCACGGCCAGCGCCGTGAACACCGCGAGCGCGCCGAGGCTCAGCGCCACGTCCGCCGCGCCCGCTCCGCCCGCGCCGAACCGCACCAGGCCCGCCAGCGGAGCGGTGAACGGCGCGAGACTCATCGCCCGCGCGAGCGCGCCGTCCGGATGCTCGATCAGCACCGTGAGGAACCACATCGGCGAGACCGCGGGCAGGACGACGAACACCGCGACGTTGTTCGCCTCCTTCAGGTTCGTCGTGATGACGCCGAGCGCGGCCTGCACCGTGCCGAAGAACGCGTACCCGAGCAGGAAGTAAGCCAGCGCCACGGCGACCATCTGGGCGGACGGCGCGCGCAGTTCCACCGGCAAGTCCACTATCCGGTTGAGCGCGAGCAGGAAGGCTACGAGCGAGGCCGTCCAGACGACCATCTGCAGCAGCCCCGCGCCGCCGAGCCCCAGCAGCTTGCCGAACATCAGCTGCTCCGGCCTCAGCGAGGAGAGCAGCACCTCCATGATGCGGTTCTCCTTCTCCTCGCTCAGCCCCTGCAACAGGTAGCCCGCCGCCGTCAGCACCGAGACGATCAGCAGCATCCCCGCGCCGAAGGCGAACAGGAAGTCCGCGCCGTCGAAGCCGTCGTCCTCGACGGGCGCGCCCGACTCGGAGAGTTCAACGGTGGCGAGCGAGTAGGGCCGGATGACGCGCTCCATCTCCTGCTCGCTGACTTCTCCCGCCACCGGGTTGCTCAGCACGAACCGGCGCAGCGCCGCCGCGCTTGCGTCCCCGCCTCCGTCGGCCATGCGCACCCGTACGACGGCGCCGGTCTCGAGGAAATCGCGCGGGAACACGTACAGGGCGGCAATCTCCCCCGCCCGCAGCGCAGCCCGGGCCGCGTCCTCGTCCGCGTAGGGCGCGAACGCGGCGCCGTCCTGCTGACGGAACGAGGTGAACAGGGGCTCGCCGCCCTCCCCGACGGTGAGGTCGACGTACCCCACGAGCGCCGTCTCTCCGGACGGCTGACCCGGCCCGTCGTCGCCGCGCACGGTCTGGAAGACGCCGGCGCCGATGAGGCCGAGCACCGCCAGCACAGGCACCGCGGCAGCGAAGATGCGAAAGCCGAGGCGGCCGGTGGTTACGGCGAACTCGTGCCGCGCGACGAGCAGCGTCTTACTCCCCATCACGCGCTTCCTCCGCCTGCTCGCGCCCGACCACGCGCAGGAATATCTGCTCCAGACTCGGCGTCGCGAGTTCGAACCGGTCCACCTTCGCGCCGCGCTCCAGCAGCGAGCGCAGCACGTCCTCCGGAGCGCGCCCCTTGGCGAGCCGCAGCGCGTAGCCCGCGCCGTCGCGCCGCGATTCGAGGACGCCGTCCGCATCCTGCGGGTCCACGTCCGTGGCGATGAACAGCTCGCTCCCGGCGAACTGACGCTTGACGTCGGCGAGCGGGCCGTCGAGCGCGACCCTCCCGCCGTCTATCATGATGACGCGGTCGCACAGCTCCTCGACGTCGGTCATCTGGTGAGTGGAGAAGATGATGGCCGCGCCCTCGCTCCTCAACTGGGCCACGGCGTCCTTCATGACGCGAACGTTCACCGGGTCGAGGCCGGAGAACGGCTCGTCGAGGACGATGAGGGCGGGGTCGTGCAGGATGGTTGCGGCGAACTGCGTCAACTGTCCGAGGCCGCGGCTCAGTTCGCTAATCTTCTTCCCCCGGTGCGGCTCCAGGCCGAGACGCGCGAACAGCTCGTCCGCGCGCCGGAGCGCGCGCTCCGGCGGCATCCCTTTCAGCGCGGCGAGGTAGAGCAGGTTGGGGACGACGCGGAGGCTGCGGTAGAGACCGCGCTCCTCCGGCAGGTAGCCGATGCGGGACAGGGCCTCCCGGCTGATAGGCGCGCCGAACACGGAGACCGAGCCCTCGTCCGGGCGCAGGATGTCCAGGAGCATGCGGATGGTGGTCGTCTTGCCGGCGCCGTTCGGCCCGACGAGCCCCACTATCTCGCCGGGGTCTATGCGAAGCGAAACGTCCCGGACGGCCGCGCGGTCCCCGAACCGCTTCCAGAGGCCGCGGGCTTCGACGGCGGGAGGGCTTGCGCTGGCGCCGGTCATGGGACTCGCGGCACAGGGTAGCAGAAGCCGTAAATGTCTCCCCCGGACCGCCCCTAGCCTCTCCGCGCGGTTGGGGGCGCGCCATCCCTCGGAACAGGGGCTGGACCTGCTTCCAGTTTCAACGAAATCGGGGCGCCCCTCGCCGGTCTTGGGACGAAAACAGCAAAAAGAAACGGCGTCGGCGCCTCTCCAGTCCTCCTCCCCCGAAGGAGACTGCAAAGGGGGCTCCTCCCACTTTGCAGTTGACGGCGCTGCCGCTGGATTCTGCCGGAATGCGCTGGGGACACGGCGGATTCGGCAGGTTGACACCTATCGCATGGGGTGGCTAGGGTGTCCCTAGCCTGCGGCAAGGGAGCAGCCCGCCGCCCTGTTGGGCGTTGCGCGGTCTATAAGCGGCCCCCTATCGACCACCCGCGGATCGGTTGTTCTCCCCCTTATCCGCTCCAGCGAGCGACACATCATCCGCGACTTATGCCCTCGCGCGCCCGGGGGCGAACCGGAGGAGTTATGGCGATAGACCCCTCTGCCAAGCCGAGAGTCACCGTCCGAGGACTGTGGAAACTCTTCGGGCGCGACGTGCCCGCCGAGCTGACTCCCGAGATTCGGGAAACCTCCAAGGCCGCGCTCCGCGAGGAGAAAGGCGTCGTAGTAGGCCTGCGGGACGTGAACTTCAACGTGCTGCCGGCTGAGACCTTCGTGGTGATGGGCCTGTCGGGAAGCGGCAAGTCCACCCTGGTCCGCTGCCTCATCCGGCTCATCGAGCCGACGTTCGGCGAGATACAGGTCGACGGCGAGGACGTTCTGAAGTACGGCGAGGAGCAGCTCATTCAGTTCCGCCGCACCAAGATCGCAATGGTCTTCCAGCACTTCGGCCTGCTGCCCCACCGCACGGTGGAGGAGAACGCGGCCTGGGGGCTGGAGGTGCAGGGCATGCCGAAAGAGGAGCGCCTCGCACGGGCTCGCGAGACGCTCGAACTCGTCGGCCTGAAGGGATGGGAAGCCTACCGTCCCGGCGCCCTCAGCGGCGGCATGCAGCAGCGCGTCGGCCTCGCGCGCGCCCTGGCCGCCGACCCCGACGTCCTCCTGATGGACGAGCCGTTCAGCGGCCTCGACCCCCTCATCCGGCGCGACATGCAGAACGAGCTCATCCGCCTGCAGCAGCAGTTCCACAAGACCATCATCTTCATCACGCACGACCTCAACGAGGCGCTCAAGCTCGGCGACCACATCGCCATCATGCGCGACGGCTCCGTCATCCAACTCGGAACCGGCGAGGAGATCCTCGCGCACCCCGCCGACGACTACGTCGCCGAGTTCGTGCGCGACGTGCGCAAGTCCGCTGTCATCACCCTGCGCTCGCTCATGACGCGCCCCGCCGTGCGGCTGCTCTCGTCCATGTCCCCAAAGGAAGCCATGGACGCGCTGAACGAGCACGCCGAGGTCGCGGGGTTCGTCGCCGACTCCCGCGGGCTCTACGTCGGCTGCGCCAGTTTCGCGACCCTCGCCGAGGCGAGACAGCGCGGCGCCGAAACCGTGAGCGACGCGCTCTGCGACGACGTGAGGCCCGTGTCGGCGGACCTCTCGGTGTCCGCCGCGTTGCCCCTGGTGCGCAACATCTCCGGCCCCGTACCGCTCGTCGACGAGGACGGCAGGCTCGCGGGCCAGGTGCTCCCCGGAGCGCTGATCGAGCTCATGGAGCAGGAAAGCATCGAAGCGGCCGCCGTCGCTGAGGCGGAGGCCGCCATCGCCCTTGGAGCGGACGCCTAGGAGGCCGGGAAGCATGGCAGTCGCATCGCCGGCAGAGAACGAGAAGGCCGCAGGCTCTCCGAGCCTGCTCAGCGTTCTCAGCTCCTTGCCCGACCGCTACGTCTACGCGGGCGGGCTCGTTGCGCTCTTCCTGGCGTCCGTCGTCATCATCGCCATCTGGGGCAGCGGGATAGCCTTCCCTGCGGACTATGGCAGGACGTTGTCCGAATCGGTGGACACGGTGATTTTCTGGACGACGCGGAACGGCGACTTCATCTTCCGCACCGTCTCGAACGTCGTGCTGAAGTTCCTGCTGTGGGTCGAGAGCATCTTCCTGTGGGTTCCCTGGCCGGTGCTCATCGTCGGGGTCGCGTTGCTCGCCTGGAAGACCGCCGGCTGGCGCATGGCCGCCTTCTCGGGAGTGGCGCTCTTCGGAATCGGGCTTGTCGGTCTCTGGCCGAGCGCCATGGAGACGATGGCTCTGATCGTCGTGGCGGTCACCCTCTCCATCGCCATCGCGGTGCCGCTCGGCATCATCGCCGCGCGGAGCGACACCGTGGACGCGCTCATCCGGCCCCTGCTCGACGGGATGCAGACGATGCCGAGTTTCGTCTACCTCGTTCCCGCTGTGATGTTCTTCGGCATCGGCAACGTGCCGGCGGTGTTCGCAACGCTGGTCTATGCGGTGCCCCCGGCGATCCGGCTCACGAACCTCGGCATCCGGCAGGTCTCCCCGGGCACCGTGGAGGCCGCCCGGTCGTTCGGCACTACGCCGCGCCAGTTGCTCTGGAAGGTCCAGATTCCCATGGCCATACCCACCATCATGGCCGGCATCAACCAGACGACGATGATGGCCCTTGCGATGGTGGTCATCGCCTCGCTCGTCGGCGCCGGCGGCCTCGGCGAGGACGTGAGCAGGGCGCTGGGCCGGCTGGAGCCAGGGGAAGCGTTCTTCGGCGGCCTGGGCATCGTTGTTCTCGCCATCATCATCGACAGAGTGACGCAGTCCCTCGCGAGAGAGCGTCAGGAAGCGCTCACGGGGGCTGGTCACTAACCTCGACGCGGTCGAGGAACACGGAGCAAACCATCACTACACAGAGGGAGGTTATGAATTGAGTAAGCACATAAGGAAAACCATGCTGGTGTTCGCGGGTCTGGCGGCCATGCTTGCCCTGGCCCTGACGGCCTGCGCAAGCGAGGCGGAGGACGAGAAGCCCACGCTGATCTTCTCCGACCTCAACTGGAGCACGGCGCTCCTCCAGAACGCCGTGGCCCGCCAGGTTCTCGAGAAGGGCTACGACTACGAGACCGACTCGGTGGCGGGCGGCACCATCCCGCTCATGCAGGCGCTCACGGCCGGCGACACGAACATTACGATGGAGATCTGGCTGCCCAACCAGCAGTCCGCATGGCAGGAAGCCACCGCTGCTGGAACAGTCGCCGAGATCGGCAACAGCCTTGCAGGCGTGGCCTGGCAGAGCGCCTTCCTCATCCCGCAGTACACCGCCGACGCCAACCCCGGCCTGCGGTCGGTGGAGGACCTGAAGGACGAGGCGAACTGGAGCCTGTTCGTTCGGCCCGACAGCGAGGGCAAGGCCGGTCTGGTTACGTGCATCCCGGGCTGGGAGTGTGAGGTCGTCAACGAGAAGCAGGTCCACGGCTACGGCCTCGCGGACAACATCACTCTCATCAACCCCGGCTCGTACGAAGGACTGAACGCCGAGATCCTCAGCGCGTTCGAAAGGAACGAGGACATCCTCTTCTACTACTGGGGCCCGGAGACGCTTCCGGCGAAGCTGAACCAGTACGGCGGCTTCTACCGCCTCCAAGAGCCCCCCAACTCCACAGCCTGCTGGGACCACATGTCCAACACTGAAAACGCGGAAGACATCGAGCAGGCGTGCCAGTACTCGGACGCCCAGGTGCTCATCGCGGTCCGCGCCGAGCTGATCGAGTCCGCTTCGGACGCCGTCGCATTCCTCGCCAAGTGGACGATGAGCGACGATTCCGTCTACGAACTGCTGGGCCGGCTCGACGAGACCGGCGACGACTACGCCGACGTCGCAGCGTGGTGGCTGCAGAACAACGACGAATGGAAGGCGTGGGTCGGAGAAGGGATCGCCGACAAGGTGCTCGAAGCCCTCTAGGCGAAACGAGCACAGGCAACGCCACACAGGAGGGGCGGCCTTTGGGCCGCCCCTCCACACGTTGGAGGGCGGCGCTCAGGAGCGGTGCTGTATCCTCCTCCCATGCGCGTCCTTGTAACCGGAGCGACTGGGTTCATCGGCCGTGAGTTGGCGCGGGCGCTTGCCGCGCGCGGCGACCAGGTCGTCGCGCTCACCCGCAACCAGCAGGCGGCGCGCGCCATGCTCCCCGAACTCGCCGCCGCCTGGGCGTGGCGCCCCGTCCACGAGCCAGCCCCTGCCGACGCCTTCGAGGGCGTCGGCGCCGTCGTCAACCTCGTCGGCGAGCCCACGCGCGGACGCTGGACGGCGGCCAAGCGCCGCGCCATTCTCGAAACCCGCGAGACCGCGACCCGCAACCTGGCCGCCGGCATGAAGAACGCCGGCGTCCCGGTGCTCGTCAGCGGCAGCGCCCTCGGCTACTACGGCGACCGCGGCGACGAAGAGTTGACGGAGGACTCCGCGCCGGGAGACGGCTTCCTCGCCGGCGTGTGCGCGAAGTGGGAGGCCGCTGCTGCGGAGGCTGCGCCCGCCCGCGTCGTGACCCTGCGCACCGGCCTCGTGCTCGGCGGCGACGGCGGTGTGCTCGCGTCGCTCCTCCCGATGGCGAAACTCGGCCTCTCCGGGCCTTTGGGGTCGGGACGCCAGTGGTGGGCCTGGATTCACCGTGACGACGTAGTGGGGCTCGCGCTGCACGCCCTCGACAACGCCGACCTCACAGGGCCATTGAACGTCGCCGCCCCGGCGCCTGTCCGCCAGCGGGACTTCGCCCGCGCCCTCGGACGGGCGCTGCGGCGTCCCGCCTTCCTCCCGGCGCCACGGGCGGCGCTCAGGCTGGCGCTGGGCGGGTTCGCGGAGGAGGTGTTGAGCAGCCGGCGCATGCTGCCTGCGCGCGCCTTGGCGTCGGGATACAGGTACCGCTTCCCGGAACTGGGCGACGCCCTGCGCGAAAGCCTGGGCGCGTGACTGCTACAATTTGCGGTATGAGCGCACTGCCCGGGACGACTGGCGATGGGTAGCTCCGCGTGGAAGTGGGCGGCGCCGCTGGGGGCGCTGGTGCTCGCAATCGCCGCTGGCGGCGTCGCGGCTGCGCTCCTCGTGCCAGACAGCCGGGGCCCGCGAGAAGAACTCGCGCGCTTCGCGCCCGCCGACGCCGTACTCTACGCGACGCTCAACCTCGACCCCGGCCATCCGCAGGCCGCCTTGCGCGAGGAGTTCGTGGCCCGCATATCGGAGAACGGGACCGTAGCCGATTTCTTCGACATGCTCGAAAGCGAGTTCGCCGTCTCCTACGCCGACGACGTCGAGCCTTGGATAGGCGAGGAAATCGCTTTCGTGGGGCTGCAGGATTTCATCGATAGCGGGCGCTGGCGCGCCATGGCCCGCGTCGCCGACGAGCAAGCCGCCGCAGACTTCCTCGACTACCTGGCTGAGCTCGATGACTCGCTTGCCGTCGAGAAGGTGGAGGAGTCCGGCGTTGGGGACGCGCAACTGTGGACGATCGACGAAGACGTCGTCGCTGCTCTCACCGGCGATTTCCTCGTGCTGGCGAGCGACAGGGAGACGCTAGCCGAGGCGCTTCGCGACCTGGAGGCGCCGCCGTCGGCGCCTCTCGCAATGGACGAGGCGTACCTGCAGGCGCGGTCGGCCCTCCCGAACGACGGTTCGATGTTCCTGTTCGTTCGGCCGGATGCGCTGCTCTCCGGCGCCGGGGACCTCAGCCTGATGGATCTGGGGTTCGACTCGCCGCAGGCTGAGCCGCTCGGCGAGTACATCGCCGCCACCCTGGCGTTCATCGACAGCGGCGTCCGCCTGGACCTGGCTATGCCGTCCCCCGACGGGGAAACGCCTGCAATCGCGCCCGTTTCGCGGACTCTCGACCTGCTTCCCGCCGACGCCATCGCCGCCGTGTCGGTCGTCATCCCGGAGGAGACGTGGGAAATGATCGCGTCGCTGCCGGAACTGGAGGCGACGCTCGCCGAAATCGAACTGTACCTCGGCATCGACGTTGAGCGCGACGTACTCGGTTCGCTGGAAGGCGAATTGGCGCTGACGCTGCTTCCTTCCAACGTCGAGTTCGACGAGTGGGGTGGCCTCCAGGGCGTCTTCAACTTGCTGTTGCTCGCGGAATTGAGCGACGAGGCGCGGCTCCAGGGCGTGCTGGACGACATTCTCTCCCTGGTGGAAGACTCCGGGCTGCCGGTGGAGCGCCAGGCCCAGGCCGTGGACGGACGCGAGTTC
This sequence comes from Dehalococcoidia bacterium, assembly GCA_034421335.1. GTDB lineage: Bacteria > Chloroflexota > Dehalococcoidia > Lucifugimonadales > Australimonadaceae > S5-327. The sequence goes on from DAOUKL010000045.1 coordinate 9,822, forward strand.
GTCTCCGTACCTCTCGGCCTGTTCGACCCCGGGTTCGAGGGCTACGACCTCGGCTACTTCATCGACGGCGGCATGCTGGCGATCGGCAGCACGCGCAGAAGCCTGGAGCGAGTCGGCGACGGCGGGACGCTCCGCGACTCCGACAGGTTCAATCGCATCGCCGGCTTCCTGCCCAACGAACTCGCCTCCCTCGTGTACGTCGATATCGAGGGCGTGATGGACATGATCGAGGGCGACGGCGTTCAGATCGACGCATCGCCGCTGAGCGCGCTCCTCATCGCGTCTCCCGTCCTCGAAGACGGCGTCGCGCGTACTCATATTGTGCTCACGCTGGAGGAGTAGACGACGTTCCCGCGATGCTGAGCGGGGTCGAGCGTCAGTTTCGATGGGCCTTCGTTGACCTAAATACGCTCCTTCCTATCTTAGTGGTTAGCCCCGAATCAGGAGGCCCCGTTGAGCAGGAGACACGTTCTCGCTTGGCTGTGCGTCGTGGCCGCGCTGGCAGCGCTATTCGGCGTCATCTGGTGGTTGAACCGCGACGACGCCCCGCTCCTCGTGCTGAACACCGTCGAGGAGTACGCGAACACCGTGCTGTGCCCCGAAGACCAGGAGCCGCTGTACGGCGACCCTGAGACGCGGGTGGTGAGCCGTGCCTACTTGGAACAGGTCGTTGAGAACCTCGAAGGCATCAAGCCGCCGCCTGAGCTTCGGGAGTTCCACAAGCACTGGACTGACACGTTCAGGCTGGACATCGTACTAGCCCCTGCCGCTATCGAGAGAGCGGCATTCGAAGCGCTCGACCCAGAGGTACGCAAGAGGCTAGACGCCATCTGCTTCCCGCCGCCGACAAACTAGTCTCACCCGCCCTACTCGCCAAGACGCTCCTCTCGCTGAATCGATGCATGGCCGCTCGGGTTTTGGAAATTTCCCCCAACTGACGTTCTAGGGCTGAACGGCGGCTTTGCCCGGAGGGGCCGATTGGCATAGCCTTGGGGAGCGAACGGCGCAGGTTATGGTCACTCTCAACCCCACAGAGCAACTCTCGCCCTTCAAGGTCGTCGCGGACTTCGAGCCGCGCGGCGACCAGCCGCAGGCCGTCGCCAGGCTCGCCGACGGCATCGCGCGCGGCCTGAAGCACCAGACCCTTCTCGGCGTCACAGGCTCCGGCAAGACGTACACCATGGCCAAGGTCGTGGAGGCCGTCCAGAAGCCGACCATCGTCATCGCCCCGAACAAGACGCTCGCCGCGCAGCTCGCGCAGGAGTTCCGCGACTTCTTCCCCAACAACGCCGTCGAGTATTTCGTCTCCTACTACGACTACTACCAGCCGGAGGCCTACGTCCCCTCCACCGACACCTACATCGAGAAGGAGGCGGACATCAACGACGAGATCGACAAGCTCCGGCACGCCGCGACCCGCTCGCTGATGACCCGCCGCGACGTGCTCATCGTGGCGTCGGTCTCCTGCATCTACGGCCTCGGCTCCCCCTCCGAGTACTACTCGTTCGTCGAACGCGTCTCCCGCAACGCCCGCACGAACCGCCAGCGCCTCGCCCGCCGCCTCATCGAAATGCAGTACGAGCGCAACGACTACGACCTAGCCCGCTCACGTTTCCGCGTCCGCGGCGACACCCTCGAGATCATGCCCTCCTACGAGGACGTAGCCGTCCGAATCGAGTTCTTCGGCGAGGATGTCGAGCGCATCATCGAACTCGACCCCCTCACCGGCGAGCTGCTTGCGGAGCGCGACTCCATCGACATCTACCCCGCCAAGCACTTCGTCACCTCGCGCGAGCGGCTCGAGGCCGCCGTCGTCGAAATCGAGCAGGAACTCGATGCGCGGCTGGCCGCCCTCCGCGACCGCGGCAGGGAGTTGGAGGCCCAGCGCCTGGAGCATCGCACCCGCTACGACATCGAGATGCTCCGCGAGACCGGCTACTGCGCCGGCGTCGAGAACTATTCGCAGCCGCTCGGAGGCCGCCCGCGGGGAAGCACCCCATGGACCCTCATGCACTACCTGCCCGACGATTACCTGCTCATCCTCGACGAGTCCCACATGGCGGTGCCGCAACTGCGCGGCATGTTCCACGGCGAGATGGCCCGCAAGGACTCCCTCATCGAGTTCGGCTTCCGCCTCGAGTCCGCGCGCGACAACCGCCCGCTGAACTTCGAGGAGTTCGAGGGCCTCGTCAACCAGGCCCTCTACGTCTCGGCGACGCCCGCCGCCTATGAGTTCGAGCACAGCCAGCAGGTCGTCGAGCAGGTCATCCGCCCCACGGGTCTGCTCGACCCCACCACCGAGGTGAAGCCGACCAGGGGGCAGATCGACGACCTGCTGGAACAGATACGCCTCCGCGTCGCCAAGGGCGAGCGCGCCCTCGTAACCACCCTCACCAAGCGCATGGCCGAGGAACTCACCGACTACCTCGGCGAGATGAACGTGAAGGTGCACTACCTCCACTCCGAAATCGACACCCTGAAGCGCACCGAAATCCTGCGCGACCTGCGCCTCGGCGTCTACGACGTCGTCGTGGGCATCAACCTCCTTCGCGAGGGGCTCGACCTCCCGGAGGTGAGCCTCGTCGCCATTCTCGACGCCGACAAAGAGGGCTACCTGCGGTCGACGGCGTCTCTTGTCCAGACGATCGGCCGCGCGGCGCGTCACCTCGATGGGCACGTCATCATGTACGCCGACCGCGTGACCGACTCGATGCGCACGGCGCTCGACGAAACGGCGCGCCGCCGCTCGCTGCAGACCGAGCACAACCGCGCCCACGGCATCGAACCGGAGGGCATCCGCAAGGCCGTGCGCGACATCGCCGAGTCCCTCCGCGAGGTCGCGGAGCCCCGGGCCGCCTACAGCGTCCGCGCCGATATGCAGAAGGACGACCTCGCCAGGGTCATCAAGGAACTGGAGCTGGAGATGAAGGAGGCGGCCCGCCAGCTCGAGTTCGAGCGCGCCGCGTTGCTCCGAGACGAAATGGTCGACCTGAAACGCCTCCTCGTAACCCAGGAGGTCGCCGACCGCGGCGCCGCTTCCCGCAAGGAAGAGCCCGTCGCCTACCCGAACGCAGGCCGTGGCAGGAAGCGAAGGCGCACGGCGTAGGCGGGCGCGCGTCGCCTGGGCCGCGGCCGCGTTTGCAGTCTTCATCGCCGCCGCGCTCCTGGCCCTCTCCCAGTGCCCGCGCGGCGTTGGCGAGAGCGGCGGCGCGTTGCCCGCCGGGTTCGAGGAGACCGGCGCGCCGAACGTCGCCGCCAACGCTTACCTCTACGCCGCGTTCGACGGCCCGCGCGATATGCCCCTCGGCGCGGTGGGCGCCGACTCTGACGGCGAGGAGCAGGTCGTCGCCATTCAAGCGCTCATTCTCGATCCGGGGGACGACTACGCCGCCCGCTTCACGATGGCCGTCGGTCCCGCCGCTGAGCGCGTAGCGGCGGCGGGCGCCGGAGCATGGTCGAGCGACGGCGTCCACGCCTACTTCGTCCGCCGGGAGTCGGAGTGGAGCGCCGCGGCGCTGGCGGCGTGGGACGGCGGCGGTCGCGCGCCGTTCGCCGAGGCCGCCCCCGACGTGTGGGACGCGCTGCAGCTGCTGCCGGAGCGTCCGCCGGCGCCGCCCTTCGCAGCCGGCTTCGCCCGCGACTCGTGGGATGTCGCGGAGCGGCTCCTGCGCGTCGCCCGCATCGATGCGCCCGGCGTCGGCGACGGCTTGGCGCTGCTCCGCATGGGGACGGTCGCCTTCGCCGCCTACGGCGACGCCGACCGGCTGCCGGAAGACCTGCAGGACGCGCTGCTGCAGCCGGGCGTCTCCGCCGTCGCGGCGGGCCGCTCGGCCTACCCCGGCGCAGTCGCTCAAACGCTGGTCTCCGCCTTCGCCTCCGCGTTGGGCATGGAGGAGGTCGTCATCGATGGCGAGGCGGCCCGCTCCATAGCGTTGCCCGGCGGCATGCGCCTCCTCCTGAAGGCGTACGGCTCGGACATCTACTTCGCCGCGGCTGCGACGCCGGAGGGCGCAGAGTCGGCCATGCGCGCCGTCATCGTGGAGCGTGCGGAGAACTAACTCCCACCCTCCCCAGAGGAGTGGGGAAGGTCGAGCGAAACGAGGGGAGATTCGAGTGGGTATGCTAGAATCGCCCCAAGACACCAAGGAGAGAGCCATGGCTGCTGAGGTCACAGTCGAAGAGGTAACCGAGGCACTGAAGGACGTCTACGACCCCGAGATCCCCGTCAACGTGGTTGACCTGGGCCTGATCTACGGAGTCGAGGTCGACGACAACAGCAACGTGCACGTGGACATGACGCTCACCGCCGCCGGCTGCGGCATGGGGCCGTTCATCGCCCAGCAGGCCGAATGGGCCATCGCCGACATCGACGGCGTGCGCGACGTGAACGTCGAGATCACCTTCGATCCCCCCTGGTCGCCCGACCGCATCACCGAGGACGGGCGCAAGCTGCTCGGCCTCGACGACTAGGCGCGCGTTATGGCGCAGATGAGCGAAGAGCAGCGGCAGGCGCGCCTGGCGCAGATCAAGCGCCAGTGGGAACAGCGCCGCGCCATCAGCCGCTCTCTCGGCAAGATCAAGACCAAGATCGGCGTCTACAGCGCCAAGGGCGGCGTCGGCAAGACCACCGTCGCCGTTAACCTCGCAGCCTACCTTGCCGCCAGGGGCTACGCCGTCGGCCTGCTCGACGCCGACATCGACACTCCCAACGCCCCCGACGTGCTCGGCGGCGACGCCTATCCGAACACGGCGGATGGACGTATCGCGCCCGCCGAAGGCTTCGGCGTCAAGGTCGTCTCCATGTCCTACTTCCAGCAGGACCCGGAGGAGGCCATCATCTGGCGCGGCCCGATGATCCACAACGCCATCAACCAGTTCCTGCAGATGACCGACTGGGGCGAACTCGACTTCCTCGTGGTCGATATGCCGCCCGGCACGTCCGACGCCCCCCTCACGGTGATGCAGACGCTCACGATGGACGGCTTCGTCGTCGTAACGACCCCGCAGAGCCTCGCCGCGCTCGACGCCAAGCGCTCCATCAACATGATCAAGAAGCTCAACGTCGAGGTGCTCGGCGTCGTGGAGAACTACACCGGCGACATCTTCGGCGCGGGCGCGGGCCGCGACCTCGCCGGCGCGCTCAGCCTCCCCTTTCTCGGCGAGCTTGCCCTCCGGGCCGACTACCGTGACGACTCCCAGCCCGCCGTGCTCGGCAGCCCCGCGGTGCGCGCCGAGTACGACGCCGTCTGGGGCGCCCTCGAAGAGCGCATGACCGCTCTCGAAATCATGCCCCACCAAGTCGCCGCCGCCGGCGAGTAGCTACCCTTCTCTCGCGCTGAAACCGTAGAAGCGCTCCGCGTTCTTGTGCAGCACCATCTCCTTGGCGGCGGCGCTCATCCCGCTCTCCAGCACCTCTTCTATCTCGTGCCGTACGCTCTCCCGGTTCACCTCGTGAGGGAAGTCCGATGAGTACATGAACGGCTCCGGCCCCGCGACGCTCGTCGCGTAGGGCAGCGAGAACTCTCCGCCTTCGCAACCCACGTACAGCCGTCCCTCGCGCGCCTGACGCACCGTGTAGTCGAAGATCGACTCGCCGTCCTGCAGCCGTATGTACTTCGCGTCGGGGTCGAACGGAATGTGCGTCGCCCACGACTCGTC
>DAOUKL010000046.1:0-21758 GCA_034421335.1 Dehalococcoidia bacterium
AACATGGCGGGCCGCGGCACCGACATCGTGCTCGGCGGCAATCCTCCTGAGTCTGCGGAGGCAGAGGCTGTCCGTGAAGCCGGGGGACTGCACGTCGTCGGCACCGAGCGGCACGAGTCCCGCCGCATCGACAACCAGTTGCGCGGGCGCTCCGGTCGTCAGGGCGACCCCGGCGAGACGCGCTTCTTCAGCTCGTTCGAGGACGAAATCCTCGCCCGGTTCTACAACAACACGATGGGCCGCCTCGCGGCCAAGGGGTTCGACGACGACGCGCCGGTCGAGAGCGGCATGCTCGCCAAGACGTTCGAGATGACGCAGGGCAAGGCGGAATCCCACTACTTCGACGTCCGCAAGCACCTGCTCGAGTACGACGACGTTGTGAACCGTCAGCGCGAGATCATTTACGGCGAGCGCGACAAAGTGCTGGAGGGCGCCGACCTCAAGTCGAACATCCAGGAGATGATCGGCAAGGAGGTCGCCGGCGCGGTGCGCGGCGCGCTGGTCGGCCCCGCCGACGAATGGGAGCCGGAGCCCCTGCTCGCCGAGCTCAATACTGTCCTCCCTCTGCCGTCCTACGTCGACGCCGCGTTCGTGCGCGCAAACGGCGTCGACGCCGTCGAAGAGGAGTTGCTCTCCGCCGCCGAGGAACTCTATGAGCGGCGCGAGGGGGACTACGGCGCTGATTTGATGCGTGTCATCGAGCGCGCCGTGATGCTCCAGACGATCGACCGGCTGTGGGTGCAACACCTCACCATGATGTCGAACCTCCGCCAGTCCACCGGCCTCTACGCGTACGGCCAGCGGGACCCCCTCGTGATGTACAAGAAGCACGGCCACGAGGCGTTCGACGGCCTCCTCGAACGCATCCAGCACGACGTCGTCCACACCATCTACCACGTCGCCCCTGCGGGCCAGTCGCCCGTCGCGGCGAACGGCAAGACGGCGCGGATGAACGCCGGCAGGATGGAGACTGTCATGTCGAAGGCCGTCGCCCCCGAGCGGGCCCCGGCCCCGGCGCCCGCCGCAGTCGACCCCAGCGCCCCGCGGTGGATGCGGCGTCAGGCCGAACGCGCCGCGGGCGGCGGCAAGAAGGCCAAGAAGCGCAAGGCGGGCCGGTGATATGGCCCAGGCCGCTCCCAGCGTCCCACTCCTGTCCACGGACGCGGTCGACGGCCTTGACGGCGCCGCATCCGACACAGCCCTCTCCCTCCGCACGACCGCCACGATAGAACGCATGCGCGCCGCCATGCTCGGCGGCGCCCCCTGGGCCAATGCCCTCCTCGACGCCGTGGGCGAGTGGCCGGCGCCGGTAGAGGTGGTCGACGGCGTCGAGTTGCGCTACCTCATCGGCGGAGAGGCGCTCGACTGGCTGCTGCTGGCCGAGCGCCTGCTGCGCGCCGCGCCCGACGGCTGCGTGCCCGTCGAGGAGCACGACCGTCTGCTATTCGAGGGCCGGCTGCCGCCGGAGGTGGACGAGTCGGACTTTCGCGCCGCCCTAGGGCCGGAGAAGCACCGCGCGCACGCCAACTACTTCTACGGCGTCGTCGTCGAGGAGGCGCTCTGGCACGCCGTCGAGCGCGAGGTCGAGAAGGAGCGCGGCGTGCGCGGCCTGCGCCACCCCTTCGGCGTGCAGGACCTCGTCGCCGAACGGCTCTATCGCGCCAACTTCACGACGCTCGCCCGCAGGTTCCAGCGTGAGCGCGGACGGGGACGCAGTATGCGGTTCTCGCTGGGCGACTGGCGGGAGTTCACCTACTGGCTCTTCAAGCTCCGCGTCGCCGGCTCCGACCAGGCCCGCCTCGCAAGCGACGCCCGCAAGGGCCTCGACATGCTCGCGGATGTCCGCAGCCGCGCCCACGCAGACTAGGTCTGCGCCGGGTTTCGCTCCTCCGGCGCGGCGATGGGCCCGCGCTTCCGGTGCTTCCCCGCCGTCTCGACGGCCACGAACGCGAACACCGCGATCGTCGCCGTCCACAGCACGGCGTTGAACCCGAACGCCGCGTGGTACGAGAACGCGGCCACCAGGCTCGTCGACACCACCGGCCCCACCATCCCCGCGGCGTCGCCGAACGTCCGGTACAGTCCGATCGCCATCCCCCGCATCCCGTCCGGCGCGAGGTCCGCAACGTAGGCCACGGGAGCCTGCCCGCCCCATCCCTGCGCCACGTGCATCAGGATGAACACCGCGATGAACGGCCCCAGCGTGTCCGAGAACGGCAGCGCCGCGACGGTCAGCCCCGTCAGCAGTCCCGCCGGCACGATGACGATCTTCCGCCCGTACTTGTCGGCCATCGCTCCCGCCGGGTAGATGAGCACTCCGTGCATCAGCGACGAGAACGTGAACAGCAGGCCGATGTAGCCCGGGCCGAGCTCCAGCACGGCGTACGCGAACTGCGGGATCAGCGTCGTCGACATTCCCCCGCGCAGGAAGAACGTCGAGAACCCGCTCACGCACACGATGAAGAAGCTCGCGTCCCGCAGCAGGAACAGCGCCCCGCGCGGCGACCCCGCATGGCGCGCCGGACGTCCCGCCCCCGCGCTGCCGGGCGCGGGACGCGTCTCCGGCATCCGCGCCACTCCCCACAACGCGAACGCCAGCACCGTGAGCCCCGACACGTAGAACGGCGCCCGCGTGCCGAACAACTCCCCGATGAGCCCGCCGATCGCCGGACTGGCCGTCCCCACCACCAGCTGCAGGCCGTGCATCAGTCCCAGCACCCGCCCACGGTTCTCCACCGTGCTCAGGTCGGCGGCCACCACGTTCGCTATCACGATGGTCATCGAACTGAACACGCCGCTGAAGAACCGGAACGCCAGGAACGTTGGCACGTCCTGCGACAGCCCCCCGAGCGTGGCGAACAGCGCGACCCCGAACCCCCCGATGGTGATGATCCACTTCCGCCCCACCTTGTCCGACAGCACGCCCGCGGGAATGTTCGTGATGAACCGTCCGATGGCGTACACCGAGAACGTCAGTCCCAGCGCGAACACGCCGCCGCCGATGAGCTCGATGAACTGCGGGATCACCGGCGTGATGATCATCATCGACGCGTGCGCCGACGCGATGAGGCCGCCCGTGATGACGACCAATTCCAGCCGGAGGCCCCCGGTGATGCTGTTCCGCGAGGGTACGAACCTCACGATGCCGGCTCCCTCCCCCCTCGCGGGGGAGGGCTGGGGCGGGGGGCGTCTCCCCTTCCCCCGTGAGGGAGGGCTGGGGAGAGGGCATGCCTTCGGCGGACCTCGATGACCTAGTTCTCCAGCAGTTCGCGGATGCGCGTCAGTCGCAGTTCGCTCTCCGCCAGACGCTCCCGCTCTCGCTCGACGACTTCAACCGGGGCCTTGGCGACGAACTGCTCGTTGCCGAGCCGGCCCCGCAACTGCGCCGCGCGTTGCTCCGTTTCCGCGGCCTCGCCCGCGAGCCGCGCGCGCTCTGCGTTGAGGTCGACCGCGCCGCCGACGTCGAGCGCAACCGCGACGTTCTGCACGACGATGCGCACCCCGCCCGGCGCTCCGTCCTCGCCGAACCGCAGGTCGCCGACCCGCGCGAGGGCTCGGACCGCGTCGGCCTCCTCCCGCAGCGCGTCCGCGAAGTCCGGGGCGTCGACCGTCGCGTTCAGCGGCTCGCGCGGGCCGATGCGGAACTCCGCGCGCGCATTGCGGATGGCCCGCACCAGGTCGATGAGCAGTTCGACCTCCGCGACCGCGGGCGCCTCCGCCTCGCGCCGCGCCGCCAGCTCCGCCTCGCTCAGGCGCCCGCGCGGGTGAGGGTAGGGGGCGATCATGATCGATTCCGGCAGGCCGGCCTCGTCGGGGAGGACTGCGGTGAGGCGCTGCCACAGTTCCTCGGTCACGAACGGCATGAACGGGTGGAGGAGCCGCAGGACGCGCTCCAGCACGTGGCCCAGCACCTGCCGGGGCTGCTCGTCGCCGGCGCGCAGGCGCACCTTCGCCAGTTCGATGTACCAGTCCGCGAAGTCGCTCCAGATGAACTCGTGGAGAACGCGTTCCGCCTCGCCGATCTGGTAATCCTCGACGAGGTCGTTGACCCGCACCGCGAGTTGCTGGGCCTTGGAGAGTATCCAGCGGTCCTCGCGGTGCTCTCGGGGCGGAGAGGCGTTCCAGCCGTCGAGGCCGTCGCGGCCCTCCAGTTCGCGCACGACGAACCTGCCGACGTTCCACAGCTTGTTGGCGAAGTTGCGGGCCGATTCGAGCCGCTCGTCGCTGAACCGGATGTCGCTCCCCGGCGTGCTGCCCGTGGTGAGCGCGAACCGCAGCGCGTCGGTCCCGTACTGCGCGATGACCTCGAGCGGGTCGCGCACGTTGCCGCGCGTCTTGCTCATCTTCTGGCCGTGCTCGTCGCGCACCAGCCCGCTCAGGTACACGGTGCGGAAGGGGATGTCCCCCATGTTCCGCATCCCCATCATGATCATCCGCGCCACCCAGAAGAACAGGATGTCGTACCCCGTCTCCATCACCGACGTCGGGTAGAAGTACGCGAGGTCGTCGTTCTTCTCAGGCCAGCCGAGCGTCGAGTGCGTCCACAGCCCCGACGAGAACCACGTGTCGAGCACGTCGTCGTCTTGCGTCAACTCCCCGCCGCCGCACGACTCGCACCCCGGCGGGTCGTCGACGGCCACTGTCGCGTGGCCGCACGCGCCGCAGTACCACACGGGGATGCGGTGGCCCCACCACAGCTGACGCGAGATGCACCAGTCGCGGATGTTCTCCATCCAGTTCTCGTACACCCGCACGAACCGCTCGGGCACGATGCGGATGCGTCCGTCGCGCACGGCGGCGAGCGCCGGCTCCGCCAGCGGCTGGATGCGGACGAACCACTGCATTGACACGATGGGCTCCACCGCGTCGCCGCTGCGCTGGCAGTGCCCCACCGAGTGCGTGTGCGGCTCGACCTTTTCGAGCAGCTCCTCGCGTTCGAGCTGTTCGACGATCGCCTTGCGCGCCTCGTACCGGTCGAACCCGGCGTAGGGCCCAGCCTCCTCGTTCAGCGTGCCGTCCGGGTTGAGGATGTTGACGATGGGCAGGCCGTGCCGCTCCCCCGTCTCGAAGTCGTTGGGGTCGTGTCCGGGCGTGATCTTCAGCGCCCCCGTGCCGAACTCCGCCGCCACGTCGTCGTCGGCGACGACGGGGATGGGCCTGCCGAGCACGGGCAGGAGCACGCGCTTGCCCACGACGCCGGCGTAGCGAGGGTCGGCGGGGTTCACCGCGACCGCGGTGTCGCCGAGCAGCGTCTCCGGTCGCGTCGTCGCGACGGTCAGGTGGCCGTCGCCGCTCTCGTACGGATAGCGGATGTGGTACAGGTTCCCCTGCACCTCCTCGTGCTCCACCTCCAGGTCCGAGAGCGCCGTGCGGCAGCTCACGCACCAGTTGATCATCCGCTCGCCGCGGTAGATGAGGCCGTCGTCGTACAGCGCCTTGAACGTCGTGCGGACGGCGCGGACGGGGCCGGGGTCGAGCGTGAACGTCTTGCGCTCCCAGTCGCACGACGCGCCGAGCCGCCGGTGCTGGTTGTCTATCGTGTCGCCGGTCTTGTCCACCCACTCCCAGACGCGCTTCAGGAAGACCTCGCGTCCGAGTTCGTGGCGCGTCGTCCCCTCGGCGGCGAGCTGCCGCTCGACGACCACCTGCGTGGCGATGCCGGCGTGGTCGGTCCCCGGCAGGTAGAGCGCGGAGCAGCCCCGCATCCGGTGGTAGCGCACGAGCGCGTCCTCGATGGCGGCCCGCTGCGCGTGGCCGATGTGCAGCTCGCCGGTGACGTTCGGCGGCGGCATGATGACGGTGAACGGCTGCTTGTCGGGGTCGGGCGTCGCCCGGAAGAAGCCGGAGCGCTCCCACCACTCGTACAGCCTGCCCTCAACCTGGCTGGGGTCGTAGGCCTTGGGCAACGGCTCGCGAGGGGGACTCGTGGTCATGGCGGGGCGGTGCTCCGTGCGGGGGTAGGCGTCCATTCTAGGGGCGCGAGACTCGGAGGGTCAACGAACGGGGAGGGTTAGGCGAACTCGCCGATCCAGCGGACGTTGCGAGCGCCCGGGACTACAGCCTGATAGAACCGCCGGTCGGCTGTCCACAGTTCGCAGTCCATCTCTTCCGCCAGGGCGAGGTAGTGGGCATCGTAGGAGGCGCCTTGCCGCAGCAGGCCGGCCACCTGCAATGCCCTGCCGTGCAGGCCGGGCGAATCGTGGTAGGCGATGTCCATGGCGAGGAACAGGCGCAGGAGGGATGTTGCATGCTCCAGCGCAACTTGGGAACGAACGACTCGCCGGTGGAGTGCGTTGGTCAACTCGTAGGGCAGCAGACTGGGAGCCACAATACGTGTGCGCTCCGCATTCCAGGCCCGCCGTAACTCTGTAGCCTCGCTGGAATACTCTTCCTCTATGAGCCACTTGAGCGCGAGGCTGGCGTCGACCACGACATCGCTCACGTCCGGGCGTCCATGTGGGCGTCGCGGATTTCGCGGGCCTCGCGGATGAGGTCCGCGCTCTCGCCGGGCAGTGGTTTGCCGCCGAATAGCTTGCGTCGCAGGGCTACAAGCTCCTCAAACGCCTCGTCGGGGGAGGGCGCCTGCTGGGTCTTGGCGAGCTTTGCGCTTCTCGTGGGCTCGGGTTGGCGAGATTCTTTGCGGGCTTCCATGGGCTGCGCCCTCCTCTCCCAACAGTATACGCCCGCGCCCGACGCGCCCGAGCACGCTTCCGGCGCCCTCGCGCATCGCTTGCGCTCGCGTTGTCCCTCCCTTGGCGCCCTTCAATCACTCGTGGCGGAGCGTCTTGCACGAGTGAGAGGAGGCTGTGAGTTTGCTCAGGTGGGGTCATTTAGGGCCATTTAGGGTCATTTACTCGTAGAGCAAGTGCGCCGGAGCCAAGGCGTCAGTGATGCGTCCCGATCCATAGTACGGGCTCCGGCGCCGTTCGCGTAAGGGGCAGGTGTCAGAGACCGGCGCTACAGCATCGGCTGCAACCGGCCTTCGGAGCGGCGGCGGCGCGTTGCGCGGCGGAACGTCGGCGCATCTGCGAGGCCGAGACGCGGCAGGTCCGGGCCGAGCCCGCCTAGCAGCTCCTCGATGGTCGCTATCTGCACGCGCGGGAACTCACGTTGTAGGTGGCGTTGGAGTTGAACGGCGGGTCTAGGTAGATGAGGTCGACGCTCTCGTCGGGCACGTGCTCGCGCAGGATGTCGAGGTTGTCGCCGAAATAGAGCTTGTTCTTCCAGTCGGGCATGGGGGTCATGGTAGCAGGCGAGGGTGGGGAGGTGCGAGGGGGTGGTGTCAAAGGGGAATGGCATGAGGTGCTTGCACGAGTGGCCGATACCTACGTAGCCTTTCTCCTGACAGTTCAACCAGCCGATATATATTGACTAGGGCACAATTCAGGAGGACGCGGTACATGGCAGACAAGGTGAGCAAGCAACAATTCACGGAAGATGTGACGCGACTGGAGCACTTGGCAAGAGATACGGTCTCCAAGCTGAGAGGCAATGCACTCAATCCTGCTTTCCGAGAACAGACAGGGGCATATCTGCACAGCTTGTTAGGTGCAATTTTGCATATTAGAGACACCTACTACGGCGGCCCCCTCACAGAAGGTGCATACAGGCGCATGATACTTGGTGAGTGGACTGACGTACCTTAGAGAGGATGTCATTGCAACCCTCTCCCCCTAGCGGGCCGCGTGGTTCGACAGGCTCGCCACGAACCGGCTTCCTGCCTGCCCTCTCTGCCCCTTCAGGGCATCTCCCCCTCGGGGGGATGGGGGCGAGGTTCCTGCTTCCGCAGGAATGACGGAGGCGCCCTTCGGGCGCAAGCCCTCTCCCCAGCCCTCCCCCGTCTTCGGGGGAGGGAGTAAGTCCCCCCTCTGCTATCCTGACTCGTGTGGCCTCCCCAACCCGCTCTCGCGCTGTTTCGTGGAAGGCGAACCTCACCGCCCTCTGGTTCGCCCAGGCGGGCACGACGCTCGGGTTCTCATTCACTTTCCCCTTCTACCCCCTGTTCTTCGAGGAGGTCGGCGGCTTCTCCACCGAGCGCGCCGCCTTCTGGGCCGGCATGGCCGGGTGGGTCTTCGGCATCGGCATGGGCCTCTTCAGCCCGCTCTGGGGAATCCTCGGCGACCGCTTCGGACGCAAGCTCAACGTCGTCCGAGCACTCGCCCTCGGCGGACTCTTCCTGACGCTCTCCGGGTTCGCGCAGACCCCGCTGCAGCTCATGGCGTCGCGGTTCGTCATCGGGGCGACGAGCGGCGTGCTGCCGACGATCATGGCGCTGGTGGCCGCGCACACGCCGCGCGAGAAGCTCACGTTCGCTTCCGGCGCCGTGCAGTCCGCCCTCTTCGTCGGCGTCGCGCTCGGGCCGTTGTTCGGTGGGCTGGTGTACGACGCGTGGGGAATGCGCGCCGCGTTCATCGCGACGGGCGTGGTGCTGTGGGCGTCGATGTTCATCGTCATCGCGCTCGTGCGCGAGGACTTCCGTCCTGCTCCGTTCATCGGCGGCATGATGAGACCGTTCGCCGATATGTGGCGTTTGAGCACGTCCCGCGCGATGCTCCCCCTCTACGTCGTCGTGTTCCTCGTGCTGGCCGGACACCTCGTCATCCAGCCGGCGATACCGGGGCTGGTCGCAACGGTCGAGGGCGGCTCCGACACTGGCACGGCGTCGGGGATAGTGTTCGCCGTCATGGGCATCGGCTCGGCGGTGTCGTCCATCGTCATCGGATGGCTCGCGGGGAAGTTCAGCCTGCAGAAGGTGCTGGCGGGCGGCGCCGCGGGCGCTGCGGCGATGAGCCTCATCCCTTACTTCGCCACTGACTACGTCGCGCTGGCCGCGGGACTGCTTGCGATCTCGCTGTGCGCGGGCGGACTCGGCGGACTCGTAAACGGGCTGATCGCGATGCGCTCGCCGTCGGACCGTCACGGCGCGTCGTTCGGCACGGCGCAGGTGTCGCACGCCGTGGGCGTCGCGCTCGGCCCGCTCGTGGGCGGCGCGGCGGTGGTGACGTGGGGACTGCGGAGCGTGTTCCTGCTGGAGATAGCGGTGTACTTCGGCGTGCTGATAGTCGTGGCCGCGCTGCTCTCTCCCTCCCGCCGCGCCGACTGACGCCCTCCCCCACAGGGAGATGACGGTCCGGCCCCCTCCCCCGAAGACGGGGGAGGGCTGGGGTGAGGGTTTACACACAAAGCGCGCGTCTGGCCCCCCTTGCCTGTCATTCTGAGCGCAGCGAAGAATCTTGCGCGCTGCGCGCATCCGTCTCCCCCCGAGGGGGAGATGCCGAAGGCAGAGAGGGCGCCCCGCCGCCCGCGAAGGCGGGAAAACATCCGTTCTCCCCCCGTGGGAGAGGGAGGGCGGCCCCGTCGTTCCTGCGGAAGCAGGAACCTCGCAGCCCGGCCCCCAAACGGTTACTCGCGCTCCTGCGTGCTGAGGATGTGCGCCGCCTCGGCGTAGTCGTCCCGGTGCACCCGCACCGACGTCAGCCGCTGCGGCAGCATCCGCGTGAGGTCGGGCGCCCCGATGGTCTTCAACTTCACCCGCAGGCCGTGCTCGGACAGCTTGCGGTACGCCGCCTGCGCCCGCTCGCGGTTCGCCGCGCCCCACGCGGCGTCGATCTCGCGGTAGTCCCGCGCCTCGAGGAACGCGCGATAGTACCGGAAGGCGCCGTAGCCCACGACCAGCGCGACGCCCGCGATGAGCAGCAGCTCCACGGGCCCCCTCCCTAACCCTCCCCCACAATGGGGGAGGGGGGGTGGGCGCCGGACGCCCCCCGCTCCGCCAGCAGCGCGGCCACGCGGTCGAGGATGGCCGTCGCCACGTCGTACTTCGCCATCAGCGGCAACTCCTCGTCGCCGCGCGCGTCCACGAGCCAAGCCTTGTTGGCGTCGGCCCCGAACCCGGACTCCGGCAGCGTGATGTCGTTGGCGACGACGAGGTCAACCCCCTTGGAGGTCAGCTTGGCGCGCGCGTTCGTGAGCAGGTCATCGCTCTCCGCGGCGAAGGCGACGCGCACGATGTCCGCGGGAGCGTCGGCGATGATGTCCGGCGTCCGCTCCATCTCGACGGCGAGCGAGGCGGACTCCGCCCGTTTGATCTTGCGGGCCTTGGGGTTCGAGGGGCGGTAGTCGGCGACCGCGGCGGCCATGACGAGCGCGTCCGCCGAGCGCGCGGCCTCGTGCACGGCGTCGCGCATCTGCTCGGAGGTCTCGACGGCGACCACCCGC
The DNA here is from genome assembly GCA_034421335.1 of Dehalococcoidia bacterium. Taxonomy (GTDB): domain Bacteria; phylum Chloroflexota; class Dehalococcoidia; order Lucifugimonadales; family Australimonadaceae; genus S5-327. The sequence goes on from DAOUKL010000046.1 coordinate 10,219, forward strand.
ACGCCCGGAGGGTTGGGAAGGGCGGTGGGCGCGCTCACGAGCACGACGTCGGCGCCACGGTCGCGCGCCGCCTCGGCGACGGCGTAGCCCATCTTGCCGGACGAGCGGTTCGTTACGACGCGCACGGGGTCGATGGGCTCCTGCGCGCCTCCCGCGCTGACGACGACGACGCGCCCGGCGAGGTCGCCGCCGGCGCCGAGCGCCTGCGCGATGCGGCCCATCAACTCCGGCGTCTCCGCGAGCCGCCCCCAGCCGTACAGGCCGGACGCCAGCCGGCCCTGCAGCGGCCCGACGATGGCGGCGCCGCGCTCCGCAAGCGTCTGCGCGTTGCGCTGCACGGCGGGCGCGCTCCACATATTGGCGTCCATCGCCGGGGCGACGATGAGCGGGGCCGTCGTCGCCAGCGCGACGACGCTGATGGGGTCGTCGGCGAGCCCGATCGCAAGCTTGGCGAGCATGTGCGCGGTCGCCGGCGCGACCACCAGCGCGTCGGCCTCCTTCGCGAGCGCGACGTGCTCCACGGCCTCCGGCGAGTCCACGTCGAACAGGTCGGTGATCACGGGCCGGTGCGTAACGCTGCGGAACGTCAGCGGCGTTACGAAGCGCGTCGCCGACCAGGTCATCAGCACGTCGACGGACGCGCCGGCCTGCGTCAGCTTGCTCGCGAGGTCGACGGCCTTGTAGGCGGCGATGCTGCCGGTTACGCCGAGCAGCACGCGCTTGCCTGCGAACGGCCCGCTCATACCGCGCCTCCCGGCTCGTCCAATCCCCTCTCCCGTCTGCGGGGGAGGGCTAGGGAGGGGGCCTCGCTGTTCAACGTGAAGATGCGCCGCAGGCCCCGCAGCGTGAGGTCGGGGTCGACCACGTCGAAGACGTCGGTGTGCGCGGCGACGACCGACACGAGCCCTCCCGTTCCGACGATGATGGCGCCCGGCTCGCCCATCTCCTCCCGGAAGCGGCGGACCATCGACTCGACCAGGCCGGTGAAACCGTAGATGAGGCCGGACTGGATCGACGCCGCGGTGTTCTTGCCGATGGCGTGTTCGGGCGCGGAGAGGTCGACCCGGCGCAGCATCGACGTGTTCGAGACGAGCGCGTCGCGGGCGAGGCCGATGCCGACCGAGATGGCGCCGCCCAGGTAGCAGCCGTCGGCGGAGACGGCGTCGAGCACGGTCGCCGTTCCGAGGTCGACCACGATGGCCGGGCCGCCGTAGAAGTGCAGGGCGGCTGCGGCGTCGACGACGCGGTCGGCGCCGACGTCGTGGGGGCTGTCGTACAGGACGCGGATGCCGGTGCGGGCGCCGGCGCTCACGGTCAGCGGCTCCGTCGAAAACAGCGTGCGCGACACGTCCTCGAAGACGCCCGTGAGGGGCGGCACGACGCTGCAGAGCGCGACGCTGTCGATGTCGGCAGGCGCGACGCCCTTCATGGGCAGGAGGTCGCGCAACTGGAGCGCGTACTCGTCGCCGAGGCGCTGGGAGTCGGTGGCGATGCGCCAGCTCGCGGCCAGCTCGTCGCCGTCGAACGCGCCGATGGTCACGTTGGTGTTCCCGATGTCGAGCGCAAGCAGCATACCGGGATTATACCCCCAGCGTCGCACTCTCCCCCTGAGGGGAAGATGCCGAAGGCAGAGAGGGCGGATTGGCCCCCTCCCCCGAAGACGGGGGAGGGCTGGGGTGAGGGTTTGCGCGCGCCAGCGCGCCCTCCCGTCATTCCTGCGAACGCAGGAATCTCGCAACCTTGGGGAGGGGACGAGGTTCCTGCTTCCGCAGGAACGACGGACAACCCTCCCCCCTCTGGGGGAGACGCCCGCAGGGCAGAGAGGACCGCTCCCCATGCAGGCCGACGCACTACAATGCGGCCCGGCGGCAAGCCTGCACACGAGGAGGCAACCCATGAAGGCGCTCGAAGCGATGGCCGAAATTCTCAAGCGGGAGGGGACCGACTACCTCTTTTGCTACCCCACCACCGACCTGATCGACGCCGCTGCGGCGGCCGGCATACGCCCCATCGTCTGCCGGCAGGAGCGCGTCGGACTCGGCATGGCCGACGGCCTCAGCCGCGCGAGCAACGGCGCCCGCATCGGCGTGTTCGCCATGCAGGCCGGCCCCGGCGCCGAGAACGCCTTCGCAGGCGTCAGCACCGCCTACGCCGACTCCTCGCCCATCCTCGTCCTGCCCTCCGGCTACCCTCGCGAGCGCGGCGGATGGCCCCGCTACTTCACCGCCGAGCGCGGCTACGGCAACGTGACCAAGTGGCTGGAGACCATCAACGTCCCGGAGGAAACCGAGGAGGCCATGCGCCGGGCCTTCTCGCGCCTCCGCAACGGACGCCCCGGCCCGGTGATGATCGAGCTCCCCACCGACGTCGCCGAACTCGACGCCGGCGAGATCGGCTACGAGCCGGCGTCGACCGCCCGCGCCGTCGCCGACCCCCGCGACGTGGAGCGCGCCGCCCGTGCGCTCGCCAACGCCAGCGCCCCCGTCATACTCGCGGGGCAGGGCGCCCTCTGGGCCGGGGCGACCGGCGAACTGGTCGAGCTCGCCGAACTGCTCGGCGCGCCCGCCGCCTCGACGCTCCTCGGCAAGAGCGCCTTCCCGGAGACCCACCCACTCTCCATCGGGACCGCCGCGACCTCCACGACGCCGATGCTCCGCGCGGCGCTCGCCAAGGCCGACGTCATCCTCGCCGTCGGCGCTAGCCTCACCAAGCACCAGATGAACCTCCCCCTCCCCGCGGGACGGACCATCATCCAGATCACGAACGACGAGGCCGACCTCAACAAGAACTACGCCGTCGCCCATCCCCTTCTGGCCGACGCCAGACTGGGCCTGCGCCAGCTCGTCGACGCCGTCCGCGACGCGGGCGGCGCGAACCCCGAGCGCCGGGCCGCCGCAGAGGCGGAGATCGCCGCCGCCTACGACGCCTGGGTCGACTCCTGGCGCGCCAAGCTCGAGTCCCCCGACGCGCCCATCAACCCCTACCGCGTCGTGTGGGAGCTCAACCGCGTCGTGGGCGCCGATGAGGCGATTGTCACGCACGACTCCGGCAGCCCGCGCGACCAGATGGTCCCGTTCTACCGCTCGGCAGGCCCGCGCAGCTACATCGGCTGGGGCAAGTCGCACGCGCTGGGCACCGGCTTGGGGTTCGCCATGGGCGCCAAGCTCGCCGAGCCCGACAAGCTGTGTGTGAACTGGATGGGCGACGCCGCGTTCGGCATGACCGGCCTCGACTTCGAGACCGCCGTCCGTAACAACATCCCCATCCTTACCATCGTGTCCAATAACTCCACGATGGCCATCGAGACGAACCGCCTCGTCGGCTCCCACGACCTCTACGGCACGCGCGACGTCGGCGGGAACTACGCCGACCTCGCCCGCTCGCTCGGCGGGTGGGCGGAGCGCGTCGAGGACCCGTCGGACGTGGGCCCGGCCATTCTCCGCGCCCGCCGCGCCACCGAGGAAGGCCGCGCCGCGCTCCTGGAGTTCATCACCTCCGCCGAAACCGCGCTCAACCGCTAGCGGAAGACCTCCGGGAGAGAAGGCGGCCCCCGATGCAGGAGAAGAGCGGGAAGGCGAGCAGCAGGCCGATTGGGAACCACAACCTGTCGGGGTAGAAGACCCAGAGGGAGTAGACGCCCCACAGGGAGAGGAGCCCGCCGATAACGGCGACGGGGCGCCAGTCCTTTCGTCCGGCGATGACCGCCCCGACCATTCCGCCGGCGAGTCCGCCGAGCGCTCCGCCGAGCACGACGAGCAGCAGTCCGACGGCATCGGCGGCGTCCACCCGCGCCGCCGTCTCTTCCGGGGTTTGCGGGTCCATCAGTTCCGGCGGCGTCGGGTAGAGGAGATTGGCGCCGCTGGCGACGATGAAGAACACGACGTTGGCGGCGATTACACCGGCGAATACTGCCAAGAGGCTGCGCATTTTGTCAGGCCTTTCGGTCGGCTTCGGTCGGCGCGCCGTAGGTCTGCTCGGCGCCGGGGACGAACCAGCGGTAGAGGAAGGGGAATACGGCGCCCGCGGCGAGGAAGAGCGCTCCCGCCGCCCAGAGGCTCGACTGCAACCCGGCGGCGCCGGCGAGCGCGCCGAGCGCCAGCGGAACGGCCATCTGCGCCGTGCCCCAGTAGAGGCCCACGTAGGCCATCGCCATTCCGCGCTGAGTAGGGGCGCTGTGGTCGGACGCCGACAAGGGATAGAGGATGCTGAGCGACGCCCGGAACACCCCGTAGAGCAGCATGAGCGGGATGAGCGTCGCGTAGGCCCCCGCGCCCGCCGACAGGGCGATCACGGTGAGCCCCGACATCGCCAGCGCTATCGTGTACGTCCAGCGCCGCCCCAGCCGTTCGAGGACGTGGCCGAACACGATGCCGATGGCGATGCTTGCGCCGACGGCCACCGCCTGCATGCCGCCGGTCGCCGCTTCGCTGTAGTCGAGCTCACGGAGGTAGGGAATGAAGAGGACGCTCGGGATGATCATGGCGGTCGAGGCGGCGAACGCGGCGAAGCCGCCGAGCCCCATGCCCCGGTGACGGGCGATGCCGGGGATCTGCGCGAGCGGCGCGCGGAAACCGCGCCTCGCAGGCCGCGCCGCGAGGGGCGGCAGGGCCAGGCTGCCCAGAAACCCGGCGAGCGCTATCGCTCCCGTGATGGCGAACGCGGCGCCGTAGCCCAACGTCGTTGCGAGGACGCCGCTCAGGAACGCGCCGATGAGGCCGCCGGCGTTGCCGGCCCCGTTGAGGCGTCCGTAGATCTCGCCGGAGCGCTCCGGGTTGATGCGGCTCGTGTACGACTGCGTCGCCGTCCAGTACGTCGCCCGCGAGTAGCCCACGAACGACTGCGCGAGGATGAGCATCCAGAAGACGCCGGAGAGGACGAAGAGGGCCATGCCGGCCACCATCGTGACGAAGCTCGCCCACAGCACCCACCGCTCGCCGAACTGGTCGGCTATCGCTCCGGCGAACAGGCGGAGCATCAGGCCGAACACCGCCTGCGACGCCACGATGACGCCGAGCATTTCGAGGTCGTAGCCGAGGTGGAGCGCGTAGAGCGGCACGAGCACCTGGATGAGGCCGAGCGTGAGCTGGTACGAGGACGCCGCGCCGTAGATGAGCAGGGTGGCGCGGAACTCCGTGCGGGGGTCCAGCCGTCCCTGCGGCTGGGCGCTCATGCCGAGAAGCGGCCCGGCGCGTAGGGCGCGAGGTCGAGCTCCGCCGCGCCGTTCGCGATGAGGCCGGCGGCGGCCTTGGCCATGCCGGGACCCATCATGATTCCCTGTCGCCCTCCGCCCGTCGCGATAAACGCCCCCTCGACGCCGGGGACGGCGCCGAGCACGATGACGCCGTCCTCCGCCACCGGACGCAGGCAGGCCGTCTGCAGCACGAGTTCCGCGCTCTCCAGCGCCGGCAGCATGCGCAGCGTCGACTCGATGATGCGGTCGCGCGCCTCCGTCGTGCGGCTCTCGTCGAACCCCACTTCCTCCTCGGTTGTGCCGCACCAGACGAGGCCGTCGGCCGGCTTGGTCATGGCGTAGTTGGAGAGGTGGCCGATACTCAGCGCGTAGGGCGCGCCCTCGGCGCGCAGCCGGATGATCTGTCCCTTGAGCGGACGCACCGGCAGGCGGACGCCGAACCACGCCTCGGCCTGCGCCGTCCACGGGCCCATCGCCACCAGCACGGCGCCGCACGGGACTTCCTCGCCGCCGAGCGCAACGCCCACGACCCTGCCGCGGTCGTGGTGGACCGCCGCAACCTCGCCGGTGCGGATGACGGCGCCGCGCTTCTCCGCCGCCTGCGCGAGCGCGAGAGTCAGGCGGTACGGCTCGACGTCGGAGCCTCCCTCGACGTGGAGGGCGCCGACGGTCTCCGGCGCAATGCGCGGCTCCAGGGCGCGGGCGGCCTCGGGTTCGAGCCACTCGACCGTGTAGCCGGGCTGCGCCTGCTGCCACGCGAGGCGGCCCGAGAGCGCGGCGGCCTCGTCGTCGTTCAGGGCGAGCCGCAGCAGGGGGCGCGGCTGGAACTGGATGTCGATGTCGGTCTCGTCCGCGAGCGCCTGGGCGAGGGGAGCATAGAGGCCCATGCTGTACTCGATGAGCGGCGTGTTCGCGTGCGGGCCGCCGGTGATGCCGCCGGAGAGCCCGCCGTAGGCGAACCCGGATGCATGGCTGGCGATGCCGTCGCGCTCGATGACCGTGCTCCGCACGCCCATTCCGGCCAGGTAGTAGGCCGTGGCGATGCCGACGATCCCCCCGCCGATGATGACGACGTCCTGCTGCGCTGTGGTGCTCATGCGCGCTATGCCGCGCCAAGCTTGCGCACGGTGTCTCCCACCCGCACGCCGCCGGACTGCACGACTTTCGCGTTGATGCCGCGCAAGCAGAGTTCCCGGCCCACCTCCGAACTGACCAGCCGAAGCGCATCCGTTCCGAACCGCGCGCTGAACTTCGCACAGCCCATGTGGGGCTTAGCCGAGACCTCCAGCACCGCCGTCCCAATAGCCAGCCGTGCGCCCGGCGGGAGATTCGCGCTGCCGATGTCCATGTCTACGAACAGCTGGTCTCCCGCGATGTGCCAGCGCTCCTTGCCGCCCGCCATCAGGTCGGCGGCGCGGGAGTTCATCAGTGTCACCTGCATCTCGGGGTCGGCCGATCCGTCGGGTGTCCCGGTGCTGCCGCGAGTCTTCCAGTTGTCGCCCACCAGTCCCACCGCCGCGTCGAGCCTGCCCTCGTCCACCAACTCGCGCTCGCCCCGCTCCGGACGCCGCACGATGAGCTGTAGCGCGCCCTCATCCTTCGGCGAGCGACGAACGTCGTCGAGTCCCGCCTCGAGTTGCGCCATCGTCCTTTGTTGCGCCGTGGTCGCCACTGCTTAAACCTTGTAGCCCCCCACGAGGGCGAGGGTGAGGTTCTTCCAGAAGCACTCCACGTGCTCGAACCCCGCGCCCTTCAGCCACTCCAGGTGACGCGCCAGCGTGGCGTTCCGGTGGTGGTGCATGGCGTCGTGGGCCATCTGCTCGGGCGTGCGGCGCTCCTCGCGGGGCCGACGGTCCGGGTCGCGGCGGCGCGCGCCGCGCATCGCCTGGTTGGTGTAGTCCGTCTCCGCCGACGCCGTGTCGAGGTTGAAGAACACGCCGCCCTCGTTGAGCGCGCCGTGGACGCTGGCGTAGAGGCTCGCCATCAGCTCCGCCGGCAGGTGGTGGATGGCGCGCGCCGAGACGACGAGGTCGTAGGGCCCGGCCTCGATGGCCTGGGGCGGCAGCACGCCGTCCGCGAAGTCGCCGAGCATGTAGGCGAAGCGGTCGCCGAACCGGGCCATGCGCGGCCTGCCCGCTTCCATCATCGCCTCGGAGACGTCGAGGCCGACAGCGGTGGCGTTGGGGAACGCGTCGAGGCACGCCGTCGCGACGGGCCCGTAGCCCGTGCCGATGTCGAGGATGCGGATGGGCGCGTCCGGCGCGGCCTGCACGAGGCGGGTCAGCAGGTCGAAGACGGGCTGCCGCTCATCCTGCTGGCGGTCCATCCGCTCGACGTACTCGACGACGCGGTCCTCCTCCTTCCAGGAGTGGCCCCACGGAAGGCCCTCGTGCTCGCCGTGTCCCCGGTGTTCGTGCTGGTGCGTGGTCATGCTGTTCTCCTTCTTGGGCGCCCACAGGGGACGCCCCTACGTCGGGGGGCGGGGGGCGAGGTTCCTGCTTTCGCAGGAACGACGGGTGGGCCGCCCTCTCTGCCCTTCGGGCATCTCCCCCTCGGGGGGGGGGGACGGTTGATCCTCCTAGCCAGAGATGCGGACGGCCAGGTTGCCCCCGTCGACCGGGAGGTCGGCGCCGGTGATGAAGTCCGCGTTGTCCGACACGAGGAAGAGCACCGCCTGGGCCTGGTCGCGCGGCTTGCCCCACCGCCCGCGCGGCACGCTCTGCGGGACCTCCGTGTCGGGGCGCGCGGGCCTGCCTCCCACCGGCATGCCGGTCTGCGTCGGCGTAACCGAGTTCACCCGGATTCCATGAGGCGCCAGTTCCACCGCGCACGCCCGCGTGAAGTTGAGGATTCCCGCCTTGGCGGACTGGTAGGCGATGGCGCCGGACTTCCCCCGGTGCCCGGACGTCGACGCGATGTTGACGATCGCGCCGCCCTCGCCCTGTTCAACCATGCGCCGCGCCACGTGCTGCGTGCAGTTGAAAGTTCCCGCAAGAATCACGTCGACGATCTTCCGAAACGTCGGGAGGTCTTCGTCGAGCAGCCCGGGCGTGCTGGTGATGGCGGCGTTGTTCACGAGGACGTCGATGCGCCCGTAGGCGTCGACCGTCTCGGAGACGAGCCGCGCCATGTCGTCCTCGCTGGTGATGTCGCCCTGCACGGCGATGGCGTCGTAGCCTCGGTCGACCACCTCGCGGGCCGTCGCCTCGGCGGCGTCGCCTCTCATGTCGAGGCAGACGACCTTCGCGCCGGCGCCGGCGAGCGTTCCGGCTATCTCGCGTCCGATGTTCGGGCCCGCGCCCGACACGATGGCTACTCTTCCGTCCAGCATAGCGATTCCCTCCTGCGCGCTGTGCCGCGACAGTATGCCGGGGCGCGCGGCGTGTCAACTTGGGGCGGCTTCGCCACGCGCCTTCTCTGCCCTTCGGGCATCTCCCCCTCGGGGGAGTATGGATTCCCGCCTGCACGGGAATGACGGAGCGCGCGCTGACGCGCTCAAACCCTCACCCCAGCCCTCCCCCGTCTTCGGGGGAGGAGGTCAGAGGAGGCGGTCGGCGTACGACTCCATCGGCGCGGCGGACTGCCGGGCTGACCGGACGGCGGCGCGCCAGCGTTCGGGGATCGCCTCGACGCCGAACCGCGCGCCCAGCGCCGCGCCGACGACCGCGCCGTTGGTGTCGGTGTCGCCTCCGGCCTCGACGACTCTCCGCAGGCCGTGCTCGAAGTCCGGCGCGCGCCAGAGCGAGACCAGCCCGACCCGCAGCGCGAGCAGCGTGTAGCCCATGTCGTGGTCGTCGAGGGACAGGTTGCCGAGGTGCTCGACGGATGCCCCGGCGACGGCCTCCCGCACCTCGGCGGGCGGCTCGGCGTCGTAGCCGTACTGCTCCACCTCGGCCAGTGACGCGCGCATGGCGTCCCGTCCGGCGTCGAGCAGGCCGTCCATCGTCACGGGTTCTCCGCGCAGCGTGGCCGCTAGGGCGAGGTTGAAGATCACGCACGACCAGCCGCACCGGGGGTCCCAGTGCGTGGGAACCGCGCTGACGATGCTGTTCCGCGCGAGCGCGGCAGGGTCGTCGCGCCAGCGGATGGCGAGTGGAGCGCACCGCATCAGCGCGCCGTTGCCGGCCCGCTTTCCGCCCCATGCCGTACGGGATGCCTCCAGTATCGGCATGCCGCTCTGGTGGAGGCGGAGGGCGCGGGCGGTCAGCGCCCCGATGCCCCGGCCGTTCGTTTCCATCCAGTGCACGAATTTGCGGCCCAGGTCTTCCGCGTCGAGCGGCCCTTCGAGCGCGGCCTCCGCGATGATGATGGACTGCGCGAGGTCGTCATCGTCGGGCCGGCCCTTCTCATGCGGATCGATATCGACGACGCCCCTGGGACACGCGCGGGCTATCCACTCGCGCGGGTCGCCCTCGTACGGAAGTCCGAGCAGGTTGCCCACGGCGATCCCGGCCATGAGCCCGCGGGGTTTTTCGTTTGTGGTTGGCATGGGGGTTTCCTCTGTGGTTGTTGCATTCCGGTTCGTGGTTCGACAGCCTCACTACGAACCGTTCTATTCAGCCTAGGCAGCGCACGCCCGTGGGGGAGTCTCGCTTGACCCTCCGCGCGGTTTCCCCTACTTTGCGGGGCAACCCTCACCCCCGGCCCCTCTCCCAGAGGGCGAGGGGAGTATCAAGGAGGCGCGCGATGTTGCAGGGGAAGTCGGTTGTAATCACGGGTTCGGCGAAGGGGATTGGACGCTACATCGCCCACGGCTTCGCCAAAGAGGGCGCGAAGGTGGCGATCGCCGACATCGACGAGACCCGCCTGCAGCAGACGCTCGGCGAGTTGGGCGAGCTTGGCGCGGAGGCGATGGCCGTTCACACCGACGTCAGGAGCGAGGACGCGGTCGCCGCGCTCATGGCGCAGGTCAACGAGCGCTTCGGCGGCATCGACGTTCTCGTCAACGACGCCGCGATCGTCCCCCACTTCAACTGGAACGACAAGCCGCGCTGGCCGAAGGTGCAGGACCTGGACGCATCGTTCTTCTGGGACACGGTGATGGGCGTGGCGCTGCGCGGCACCTTCCTCGCCTCCAAGCATGCCGTGCCGTACATGGAGCAGGGCGGAGGCGGCCACATCGTGAACCTCCACGGCGGAGGCGCTCTCACGCCACCCGGCGCGCTCGCCTATGCCACCGCCAAGGACTCCCTCGTCACGTTCACGAAGTTCCACGCCGAGGAGGTGCGGGACTCGAACATCTGCGTCGTCATCATCTCTCCCGGCGCCGCCATCGCCACCGAGGACGCCCCTGAGGAAGCCCGCAACCGCATGCCGGGGCCGGACTACGCGGGAGAGCGCTTCTTGCTGTGCGCCGAAGCTCCCATGGAGCTCTCCGGCAAGCTGCTCGACCTGAAGGACGGCGAACTGGTGGTCGCGGGGTCGTAGGGTGCTCACGGTAACGCCGGAGGCGCGGCGTCAACTCGGCGACATCGCCAGGGAACGCAACCTGGAACCGGGCAAGCTGCTGCGGCTCGCCGTGCCTCCGGTGTGGACCGGCGAGGGCGATTGGGGCATCGTCATCGACCAGCGGGGCGCCGCCGACGCCGCCTACGCGCACGACGGCGCTACGGTGCTCGTGGTCGAAGAAACCGTCGCGGAGTCTCTCGCCAACGCCGTGCTCGACTACAAGACGGAGGATGTCCCCTCGCCGCGGTTCACGCTCGACATCTACTGACCCCGAGACGCGGGGCGAGAGGTTACTCGACCACCGCCACGACCTCGATCTGCACCTTCATGCCGCCCGGCGGAGGCTCGTACTTCGACGTGTGCCGTGAGGGGCGGTCGTTCTCGTCGGGAAAGAGCGCCAGCCACGGCTCGTTCAGCGCCTGCCGGTCGTTCAGGTCGGCCAGGAAGCACGTGAGCCGCACGATGTCGTCGGGGGTCGCGCCCGCGTGCTCCAGGAACGTCATCATGTTGCGGAAGCACTGCCGCGCCTGCTCGTACACGTCCTCCGAGAGTTCGCCCGTGTCCGCGTTGATGCCCTGTATCGCCGAGCTGTACACCACGTTTCCGACGCGCGCTCCGTAGGGAATCGGCGCGTTGTGCTGCACGCCCGGAATGTGGATCGTCTGACGTCTGCCCATGAACACCTCCTCTGTCTCGGCGCCTGCTCCCGCCTTCGCGGGGGACGCTTAAGGTAGCAGACCGCTCGCGCAGGGCGTCGGGCTGCGAAAACCGCTTGCGCCCCGTGAGCGTAGTTGCTAGAAGCGGCAACCACGGAACGATTGACAGAAGCGCCGATTCTTAGGTAGAGTTCCACGGCGCGTAATCAGATTTCCGCCCATCGTGGACGCCGAAATGGGCGGGC
>DAOUKL010000047.1:0-18069 GCA_034421335.1 Dehalococcoidia bacterium
CGGCATTCATCGCGACGTTCGCGGAGGTGCCGGGCTTCGGGCCGGTGCTGACGGTCTTCGTCAAGCCTATCCAGGACGAACTGGGGTGGTCGTACACGACGATCGCGACGGGGTTCCTGATAGGGAGCGCGTCGGGAGCGGTGGCGTCGACCGTGACAGGACGTCTGGTCGATAAGTACGGGCCGCGCGTGGTGGTCGCGCTGGGAGGCGTTGGGCTGGCGGGCGCGCTGGTGGGGCTGTCGACGATACAGGAGCCGTGGCACTTCTGGACGTTCTTCGGGCTGGCGCGTGGGTCGGTGATAGCAGGCGTGGAGATCGGGTCATCGGTCGCCATAGCGAAGTGGTTCGTACGGCAACGGGGGCGGACGCTCGCGGTGAAGTCGATGGGCCAGCGCTCCGGGCAGGTCGTCCTCCCCATCGTGAGCTTCCTCATTATGGACGCGTCCGACTGGCGGACGGCGTACGTAGCGCTGTCCGGGTTCGCTTGCCTGGCCATCATCGCGCCGGCGCTGGTGCTGATGCGCAGCCAGCCGGAAGATCATGGGCTGCTGCCCGACGGCGCGATCGACCTGCGCAACGCTCCGGGAGGGCGCGGGGCGCAGGCGCAGGTCGTCATGGAAGAGTCGTGGACGCTGCGGGAGGCCCGGAGCACGCGGGCGTTCTGGCTCATCACGGTGTTCCTGGTCTGTACTCCGTTCGTGCAGGGGGCGACGAACCTGCACATGGCCCCCATCTTCCACGATCGGGGCCTGAGCGAAGGGCAGGCGGTAGCAATCGTGTCCATCTTCGGGATGTCGTCGGTGTCGTCCATCCTGCCCACCGGATTCATCATGGAGCGCGTGCACGTGCGGCTGGGGGCGATGACGCAGGCGGTGCTGGTGCTTACTTCGATGGCGCTGCTGCTGATTCCGGCGGGCGGCTTCCCGCTCGCGGTGCTCTGGGCGATCATCTTCGGGGTCGCCGCGGGGATGCGGAACGTCATCGAGGTGCTGCTGCTCGCCAACTACTTCGGGAGGACGTCGCTGGGCGCGATCAAGGGGTTCACCGCGCCCTTCCGCATGATCAGCCCGTTCGGGCCTGTGCTGGCCGGGTTCATCCGCGACGAGACGGGGAGCTACACGGGAGCGTTCCTGCTGTTCGCGGGGGTGGCGGTGCTGATGTTCGTGCTGGTGGCGCTGGCGCGGCAGCCGGAGAAGGCCGCCCTCTCCCCAACCCTCCCCCACGGGGGGAAGGAGTGAGGCCGGATGCGGCCCGGCGCAGTACAATCACCCCGTCGAGGCAGGGATTCGAGCAAGGCGCAGGGAAACGCTCCGAGGCAAGGAAGGTTGGCTCATGGCTACATTCAGTGTGATAGACGCTGACACGCACGTGGACGAGAACGAGGACACCTGGCGGAGCCTGGAGGACGCGGGGTCGAAGCACGTCCCCGTCACCGTCATTCCGGACGCCAAACCGGCCTCTGCGGTGGCGGACCGTCCGGAGTCGCCGGGAGTGCGCGTGGCGGGCGCGCTCGGCAACCGCTGGTGGCTCGTCGAGAACCGCCTGCAACCGCGCGTCGTCCGCGACGACGCCCACCACCCGCTGCGGGAGCGCCGTGAGTTGGAGGACGTAGCGGGCCGCCTGGAGGACATGGACAGGATGGGCGTCGCCGCGCAGGTGATCTTCCCCACGTTCTTCATCCGCTACGGCGCGGAGAACATCGAGGCGGAGGCGGCGATGACCGGCGCGTACAACCGCTGGCTCGCCGAGCGGTGCGCGAAGAGCGGCGGCCGGCTGCGGTGGGCCGCGGTGCTGCCGCTGCTCGACCCCGACAAGGCCGTCGCGGAGCTGCGATGGGCGAAGGAGCACGGGGCGACCGCGATCTTCAAGCGCGGGTTCGACCTGGGAAAGCCGGTGAACGACCCCCACTTCTTCCCGGTGTACGAGGAGGCCGACGCGCTGGGTATGCCGCTGTGCATCCACACCGGCCATCCCCTGCCCGGGCGCGAGTGGGACCGCGGGTTCCCGGTGATAGCCGCGTTCATGGCGGTCGTCTCGGCGGGGCTCCCCGCCAAGTTCCCGAACCTGCGGTTCGGGTTCATTGAGGCGGGCGCGGCCTGGGTTTCCTACGCGCTCTCCAACCTCGGAATGGTGCAGCGGTCGCTGGCGCTGCACGACCGGCGCGCCGCGTTCGACGTGCGCCGGGAACTCTTCCGCAACGACCGGCTGTACGTGACCCTCGACCCGCAGGACACGGTGGAGCACCTCCTCGACCTCGGCATGGAGGACAACCTGATGGTGGGCACCGACTACTGCCACTCGGACCCGTCGGCGAACCTCGCCGCCCTCGACGAGGTCGCAAGCTGGGCGAGCGAGGGACGCATCAGCGAGCAGGTCGCGCGGAAGATACTGGAGACGAACGCCCGGGCGTTCTACGGTATTTAGGGGGCCACAATCCGCCCCCTGCCCCTCAACCCTACTCCGCGCGCGCCGGACCTCTCCCCGCCGCGCCTTTGGCGCGGCGACCCTCCCCACTCCTGTGGGGAGGGGGGATATATTCCCGCCTTCGCGGGAGTGACGGGAGCGCCCTCTCTGCCCCTTCGGGACATCTCCCCCTCGGGGGAACAGGGAGGCGTTACTGGTTGAGCGTGGCCTGTGCTTGCGCCCAGGGGCGTTCGCCGGCCCAGGTGCTCAGGACGCGCTCGATGGTGGAGACGTATTCGGCGGGCTCGCCCTGTTGCAGGGGCATGTAGCGCGTCATCCACGTTACGTCGGAGAGCGCCTGCCACCGTTCGAGGGGGAGGTCGATGCGGCGGTTCGTCTCCTCGTCGCGCACGAGCGCCATCGGTTCGCCGCCGTCCTCGACGATGTGGGCCTGCTCCTTCAGCACCTTGCGGTAGAGGATGATGCCGCGGTCGGACTCGCCAAGGTGCTCGCGGTGGCGCTCGGCGTTCGGCCCCTGGGTGATCCACGCCACGAAGTCCTGGTGGTTGACGAGGTCAGGTATGAGGGAGCCGTCCGGCTCGTACAGGTTGACGTTCCAGTAGGGCACGCGCTCCTGCACGGGGGGCTCGGCGCCCTCCGCCGCGCGGTAGAAGAACCATGTGATGTGCATCGTGTTCTCGTCGTCGACGGGCACTCGGTACTGCAGGTTGCAGTTGACGACGCTGCCGACGAAGAGCACGTTGGGGAAGAGCACCGGATGGCCGATCGACCAGTCGTGGTCCTCCTCGGTGGTGCCCTCGACGACCCGGCGCTTGATGAGCCCGTAGTCGAACAGGTCGAAGCCTATCTTCTGGTGCCTGCGCGGCACGGTCGGGAAGGAGTCAGCCTCGGCAAGGCCGAGCTTCACGGCCTTGTCCTGCTGCTGGCGGACGCCCCAGTAGCCGTGGAGCCACTCCAGGTGCACCGGGTCCATGGAGTTCTCCATGCACTGGAGCCAGTTGCAGGGCAAGTTGACGATGCCGATGTCGCGCCATCCGCCCTCCCAGGTGAACGTTTCCCAGTTGGGGAGCAGCGGCGCAGGCTGCGGGCCGAGGTAGGCGAAGAGGAGTCCGCCGAGTTCCTGCACGGGGTACCCGGCGACCTTCACCTTCTCCTTGAAGCGCCCGTCGGGATGCACCGTCTCCTCGAACGGCTGCTCGATGCACTGGCCGGTCTCGTCCATCATCCAGCCGTGGTACATGCAGCGAAGGCCGTGCTCCTCCGGGATGCCGTAGGAGAGGTCGACGCGCCGGTGCGGACAGAAGCGGTCGATGAGACCGAGCGTGCCGGACTTGTCCTTGTACAGCACGAGGTCCTCACCGAGGAGCCGCACGGGCTTGGTGGGCTTGTCGTCGAGTTCGGCGGCTGCGGCGATGGGGTGCCAGTAGCGACGGAAGAGTTCGCCCATCGGCGTTCCGGGCATAATGCTGGTCAGCGCGCGGTTCTCTTCCCTGGTGAGCATTGGAGCCTCCTTGCGGCGTCGGACCTCTGCGGACTTGCGGGGATTGTAGCACCCACCCACCCTGCCCCGCGGCGGCGACCCGCCGGGCGATGCTTTATACTGGCGAGCGCTATGGCGTGGACCGACGTGGTGGTGGAGAGTTTGCGGGAGCACGACGTGCTCTTTTCGACGTACGTGCCGGACGCCATCAACTGGCAGGTGCTGTCGAAACTGGAGCAGGACCCGGCCTTCACCGTGATCGCCTCGACGCGCGAAGAGGAGGCGATAGGGGTCGCGGCGGGGGTGTTCGCGGGCGGCAAGCGCGCGGCGGTGTTCCTGCAGAGCAGCGGGTTCGGCAACACGGTGAACGCGCTGACGCAACTGCTCACCGCCCACCGCATCCCCGTGCCGCTGTTCATCGGCATGCGCGGCGGGCTCGCCGAGTTCAACGCGGTGCAGACCCCCTCGGCCCGCCCGATACCGGCGATCCTCGACACACTCGGCATTCAGCACTACGCGCCGCAGCGCGAGGACGAGGTGGCCAAGTACGTCGACGGCGCCATCGAGCTGAGCTACGCGAGCCGTATGCCGGTCGCCGTCCTGTGGTACTCGCAGCTCGTGGGAGCGAAACGTGCTACGTCGTGACGGCATAGAGGCGCTGCTGCGCCGCGTCGACAACGAGCCGATCATCGCGAACCTGGGCTCCGCCACGTTCGACCTGTACGGCATCGGCGACCGGGACGGCAACTTCTACACGTTCGGTGCGATGGGGCTGGTGTCGTCGATCGGGCTCGGCGTTGCGCTGGCCGCGCCCGACCGCAGGGTGTTCGTGACCGACGGCGACGGCTCGTTGCTGATGAACCTCGGCTCGCTCGCGACCATCGCGCGGCAGGCGCCGGCCAATCTCGTGCACATCGTATGGGACAACGGCATGTGGTACGAGACGGGCGGCCAGCCGACGCACACGTCCACGGGGACCGACCTGGGAGGCGTAGCGCGCGCGTCGGGGATCTCCTGCGTCGTCCGCGTCGAAACGCTCGAGCAGTTCGAGGAGGCGCTCGATCAGGCCATTCGGGAGGACGGCCCGTGGTTCATCCATGTGCTCGTGGAGGAGCCCCCCGGCAAGATGAGCCGTCCGGTCGTCGCGCCGGAGGAGAACCTCCTGCGGTTCCGGCGCACCGTTACGGGCTGAACCACAGCGGGCCGGACGATGCTAGAATGAGCGCGCCGCGCATACGCCCGGAGACGAGGCAGCCAATGGCGACCCAACCCAGAAAAGCCGAACTGACGCCCGAGGGTGAAGCGTTGCGCCGGGAGGCGAGTGAACAGGCCTCCGCCATACAGGCGCAGTACGAGGAATCCAGGCGGCGCGACCCAACCGGAGAGAAGGGGCGCTACGTCCGCCACGGGAGCCCCGAAGACATCCGGCGTCAGCTCCGTGGCTGTTGATGCTTTCCTGACACTCGGCGCGCGAAACTTCAGGGACGGCTTGCCCGACCCGCTGCGCGAACAGATTGATCGCGCTATTGAAGACCTGATGGCCCACCCCGAGGAGGATGGGCGCTCCAAGGTTGCGGTCGGCTTTCCGTTTCGCTACGACAGCATCTGCCGCGTCACCGAGGACTTCCTGATCGCGTATCACTTCGAGAACGCGGCGCTCATTGTTATCTACGCAATCGTGCCGCGCGCCAAGCCGCGCTGAACGCCGCAGCGAGCGACCCTCTCCGGAAGGATAGCGCCGAGGGCTACACGCGCACTTGAGAGCGATGTTCCGGGACGCCGGGGGCAGCGGCGCGGAAGGCGAAGAGGGCCCCGCCGGACGGGCCAATCTCTTCGTTCGGGACGGACTGTCTGCTCGACGAGGTTACGTAGGCCGTCCGCATATCGCCGCCTCCGAAGCCGATGCTCGTGATCTTGCGCGCCGGGAAGCGCACTCGGTCGATCTCCGCGCCCGATGGGTCGAACCGCACGACCGACCATCCGCCGGAGAGCGCGATCCACAGGCAGCCCTCGGCATCGACGGTTACGCCGTCGGGCGAGCCGCCGTCCTGCTCCGAGAGGTCGATGAGCACGCGCCGGTTCGAAGCGGCGCCGGTTTCGAGGTCGTAATCGAACACTGAGACGCGCTTGCCGCGCGTTTCGGCCACGTAGAGCAGCCGGGCGTCGGGAGAGAACGCCATGCCGTTGGGCATCGCGAGATTGCTTGTGAGAAGCGAGACGGAGCAGTCGAGTCCAATGGAGTAGAGGGAGCCTTCGCCGCCCTCCGTGGGGATGACGCCGCCGATGACGCGTCCGCGGGCGTCGGCGGCAACGTCGTTGAAGCGGACGCCGGTTTCGCCGGGGATATGGTCGACGACGATACGGGGTTCGGCGTCGGGGAGGGCATGGGCTATCCGGGCGCCGTCGAGGAAGAGGAGCATCGAGCCGTCGGCCTGGAGCGTGAAGGCGTAGACCTGCCAGCCGTCGACGACCACGTCGACGGCGCCGGAATCGGGGTCGAGCCGGTGGACGCGCCGGGAACGGTTGTCGGTCCAGTAGAGCCGTCGGGCGTCAGGGTCCCAGAGGGGGTTCTCACCAACGACGTCGGGATTGCTGGCGACGATTTCGGGAGTCTCCACCATAAGAAGGCGCCCCCTCCCACCCTCCCCACAGGAGTGGGGAGGGCCGAGCGCGCCGAAGGCGCGCGAGGGGGAAGGTCGATCGCTAGGAAGCGGCGACGGCGGCTGAGCCGACAGTTTCCATGATGAGGCGGGTTACCGTGTAGGGGTCCATGTTGGCGTTGGGGCGGCGGTCTTCGATGTAGCCCTTGCCTTCCTTCTCGACCTGCCACGGAATGCGGATGGAGGCGCCGCGGTCGGAGACGCCGTACTTGAACTCCTTGTACGAGGCGGTCTCGTGGAGTCCGGTGAGGCGCTCCTCAATGCGGTAGCCGTAGTTGGCGATGTGGAGGTCGTGGCGCTTGGAGAGGGCCTCGGCGGCGTCGATGTTCGGCTGGTACGACGTCCGCATGGCGTTGGTGGAGAAGTTGGTGTGCGCGCCGGCGCCGTTCCAGTCGCCCCGCGCGGGCTTGGGGTCGAGCGTGGCGTTGATGTCGAACTCCTCGCCGACGCGGTAGAGCAGCCAGCGCGCGACCCACAGGTGGTCGGAGACGTCGAGCGCGCCAAGGGGGCCGACCTGGAACTCCCACTGTCCCGGCATGACTTCGCCGTTGATGCCGGAGATCTCGAGGCCGGCGTCGAGGCAGGCGTCGAGGTGGGCTTCGACGACTTCGCGCCCGAAGACTTCATCGGCGCCGACGCCGCAGTAGTAGCCGCCCTGGGGCGGAGGGTAACCGCCCTCGGGGAAGCCGAGGGGGCGCGTGCCCTTGAAGAAGGTGTACTCCTGCTCGATGCCGAACCAGAACTCGAGCCCGGCGTACTCCTCGGCCACCACGGCGCACGCGGCGCGGGTGTTGGATTCGTGGGGCGTCATGTCGGGCATGAGCACCTCGCACATGACGAGGATGTTGGGCTCGCCACGGACGGGGTCGGGGCAGGTGAAGACGGGATTGAGGACGCGGTCGGAGTCGTGGCCTTCCGCCTGCATGGTGGACGAGCCGTCGAAGCCCCAGATGGGGGGAGTCGACCCCTCGTCGATGATCTTGGCCTTCGAGCGAAGCTTGGCCGTGGGCTGGGTGCCGTCCACCCAAATGTACTCTGCGCGAATCTTCATCGTTTCCTCCTGTGGTTGCGGCTGGTCGTGCAGTTACTGTTCGCTGATTTCGATGGTGTGGATAGCATCGCCTTCGGCTACGGCGCCCGCGGGGTCGCGGAGGCTGATGCTCATCAGCACGTCCATGCCCTCGACGACCTGGCCGAAGACGGCGTGGCGCCCGTCGAGGTGCGGAGTCGGGACGTGCGTGATGAAGAACTGGGAACCGTTCGTGTTGGGGCCGGCGTTGGCCATGGAGAGAATGCCGGGCTTGTCATGCTTGAGGTTGGGGTGGAACTCGTCGTCGAAGCGGTAACCGGGGCCTCCCCTGCCCGTTCCCGTAGGGTCGCCGCCCTGGGCCATGAAGTTGGCGATGACGCGGTGGAAGGTCGTGTTGTCGTAGAAGCCGTCCCGCGCGAGAAAGACGAAGTTGTTGACGGTGACGGGGACCTGGTCGTCGAAGAGTTCGATAACGATATCGCCCTTCTCGGTCTTGAACGTAGCGGTGTAGCTCTTGCTCTGGTCGATGGTCATGGGCGGCGGGGCGTCGTACTGTTGCGGCATTGCAGCTCCGGAGGAGTCAGGTTGTGCGCCGCCGGCTTGCGGCGTGGAGACAGGCTCCGCGCCTCCGCAGGCGGAGGAGCCCGCCATCCCCACGAGCGCCGCAAGGATGAGTGGGAAGAGTCGGGTGCGAAGGCTCATTGCTGCGGCGTGCATGGCTGGCGGCTAACGCTCTTGGACTAGGGTAAGCGTTGAGGCGCGGGCGCGACAACCCGCAAAGCGGGTCGCGAGGCGATTTGTAACCGAATCGTAACGAATGCAGGCTCTCTTTGCCGCCTCAGCTGAGGCGGTAGAACTCGGCCGCCGAGCCCGCCAGAACGCGGGCCAGTTGAGGATCGGTCATGGGGCCTGCAGCCTCGACCGCAGCCTGGAGGACGTCCCGGTAGCCGGCGGCGACGGAGGACGGCCAGTCGCTGCCGAACATGAGGCGGGAGTAGCCGAAGAGCCGGACGATGGGTTCGACGAAGAGCTTGAGGTGGGCGACGCTCCAGTTCGGTTGGGCGTCGAGCGCGATGAGGCCGCTAAGCTTGACCGACACATTCTTGAGGGGGGCGAGATTGAGCATGTAGACGCCCCAGGGCTCGCGCTCGCCGCGGGCGACGTAGGGAGCCCCAAGGTGAGCAAGCGCGATGCGAAGCTCCGGCGCGGCTGCCGCAAGCGCCTGCACGGACGGGACCTGCGCCGGCGACGCGATCACGTCGAGGCTGAGCCCGCGCGCGGCGACTTCCCGCAGCCCGCGCCGCACGTCGTCCTTCATCAGCCAGTGGTTGTCGCCTCGGTCGTCGACAGAGAGGCAGACGCCGCGCAGCTTGGGCGACGCCCCGATCTCGTCGAGCGCATCGGCAAGCGACGGGGACTCGACGTCGACCCACACGACGGCGGCGACGACGAACGGAGCGCCGTCTGCGAGCGCCAGGGCGGCGCGCGTCTCGTCCATCGAGGGCTGGGGCTGTACGGCGACGGCGCTCTCGACGCCGCACTCGGGAAGCAGGCGCGCGAGCTCCGGTGGGCGGGCGCCCGGCGCGCCCAGTCGGAGGTGGGAGTCGACAATAGGAGGAAGGCTCATGGCGGTGGACCCGAGGGTGGTGATTTGGCGCAGAGATGCGAACGGCTTGCAATGATACCTGACGCGGCGGCGGCCGGACGGCGGGCGTCCGCTCCGCCGGCGCAAAGCGCCGGTCATTCCCGCCTTTTGGGCATGACGTTTGCGGCGTTGGCTCTCGTGGAGCAGCGCTAAGCGAATCCCTCCGGCGCGCTTGTTGAGACTGATTTGGGCGCTAAAGAACCCGCTATTCAGCGCAATAGTGCACACACGCGACTGCGCGCGTTGGGGACGACGGAACGCTCGGGAGGACGGGGTTGCGCGAAAGAGGATTAGCTCCTATGCTATGCGCGCCAATCGGCGAAGCTACTACATGGCGAACGCCTGAAGGAGTGGGAATCGATGCCGACACTAGACGTGCTAACGCTCGGAGAGGCGCAGGCAAACAGCGTTACGGGAAAGCGCGCTGAGATATTGCGCGAGTACATGGGTTACATCGACCGTGTGCAAGAAGGTCAGGCGGGAAAGCTGACGCCAAATGAGGGCGAGACGACGAACGCAATCCGACGCCGGCTCACCAACGCGGCGACGGCGATGGGCAAGAACCTGCAGGTGCGCAAATCGGAAAACACGGTGTACTTCTGGATCGAGGAGCCGCGAGTCCGGCGGCGCGGGCGGCGCCCCCGCTCGATGACCGAGTAACACGTCAGCGCCCTGAACGACGATGCGAAGCCCTCTCAGCGAACGTGCTGAGAGGGCTTCTTTTGCGAATCGTCCCGCAGGGAGGGAGACGCCACAAGGGCATGGACAAGGGGGGCGAGGTCCCTGCCTCGCAGGAACGACGGAGCGCACTTTTGGACGCCGGGGTCTTACGAGGTCGCGGTCGGTTTTGCTATTGTTGAAGTGGAGCAGCGGCGCGCCCGGCCCGGAGCGGAAACGGGAGCGCACGCGGAGGGCGAGCGTTGCGCGTAGCATTCGCGGCGGACCACGCGGGGTTCCTGATGAAGGGCGAACTCGCGGCGATGGCGGAGTCCTGGGGGCACGAGGTGACCGACCTGGGCGCCCACGAGTTCGACCCGTCGGACGACTACCCCGACTTCGCAATCCTCGCGGCGCAGACCGTCGCCCGGGGCGAGGCCGACCGCGCCGTGATCGTCTGCGGCAGCGGCGTGGGAGCGAGCGTCGCGGCGAACAAGGTCGTGGGCGCGCGGGCCGCGATGTGCCACGACACCTACTCGGCGCACCAGGGCGTCGAGCACGACGACGTGAACGTGCTCTGCCTCGGCGCCCGCATCGTCGGCGTCGAGGTCGCCCGGGAGGCGCTCGAAGCGTTCCTGCAAGCGCAGTTCTCCGGCGAGGAACGGCATCTGCGCCGGCTGCGGAAGGTCTTGGCCGTTGAGGCGTCGCAACTGGCGCCCCGGCGTTGAGGAAAGGAAGCGCGCGATGGACGACAACACCATCATCCGAAACCGGGCCCTGGGACAGTCCACCTGGATCGACTTCATCCGCCGGGAAATGCTGACCAGCGGCGAACTGGCGCAGCTCGTCCAGGACGGCGTGACCGGCCTCACGTCGAACCCGACCATCTTCGAAAAGGCGGTGTCGGGAAGCTCGGACTACGACGACGCGCTGGCGAGGCTCGCCCGCGAGGGAAAGTCGCCGGCGGAGGCGTTCGAGGCGCTCATGGTCAAGGACATCGGGGACGCCGCCGACGCGCTGCGGAGCGTGTACGACGAGACGAACGGCGCCGACGGCTACGCGTCGCTGGAAGTCCCCCCTGCCCTAGCGCACGACACGGAGGGAACGGTGCGGGAGGCGCGGCGGCTGTGGGCGTTGCTCGACCGCCCGAACGTGATGATCAAGGTCCCCGCGACGCCGGAGGGCGTCCCCGCCGTCCGGGCGCTCATCGGCGAGGGCGTGAACGTGAACGTTACGCTCATCTTCTCGCTCGACGCCTACCGGCAGGTGATGAACGCCTACGTCGGGGGGCTGGAACTGCTGGCGGAGCGGGGGATGGAGCTCTCGCAGGCGGCCTCGGTGGCGTCGTTCTTCGTGAGCCGGGTGGACACGGCGGCGGACGCGCTGCTCGCCGGTCGGCCGGAGCTGCAGGGGAAGGCGGCGATAGCAAACGCGCAGGCGGCGTACGCGCTGTTCGAAGAGCGGTTCGGCAAGCCGGACTTCGCAGCGCTCGCCGAGCGCGGGGCGCGCCCGCAGCGGCCCCTCTGGGCCAGCACCAGCACCAAGAACCCGGACTACCCGGACACTCTCTACGTCGATACGCTCATCGGCCCCAACACCGTGAACACGATGCCGCCCGACACGCTGCGCGCCGTTCTTGACCACGGCGCCTCTGCGCCCGTCATCGCCGGCACGGGCGAACTGGCGGCGCAGACGCTGCAGGCCATCGCCGGCGCCGGCGTCGACATGCAGGCGGTTACGGACAAGCTCCTGGCCGACGGCGTCGCGGCCTTCGCCAAGTCGTTCGACGACGCGGTCGCGAGCGTCGCGGCGAAGTCAGGCCGGCTTGCCGGGGCGCGCAACTGAGACCCCTCCCCCATGGAGAGGGCTGGGGAGAGGGCGGAGTTGGACGACGGAGGAGGGGAGGACTGCGATGGACATCGGCATGGTCGGCATGGGGCGAATGGGCGGCGCCATGGCCCAGCGCATCCGCAAGGGCGGGCACCGCGTCGTCGCCTACGACCGCGACCCGGACACGCGCAGCGCCGGAAAGGGCTGGGACATCGACGTTGCGGAGTCGCTCGAAGAACTCGTCGAGATGCTCCCCAAGCCCCGCGTCGTGTGGGTGATGGTTCCCTCGGGGAACCCCACGGAGGGGACGGTCTCGGCGCTCGCCGAAGTGCTGGAGGACGGGGACATCCTGATCGAGGGGGGGAACTCGAACTATCACGATTCGATGCGGCGCGGGGACGCGCTGCAGCACCGGGGAATCAACATGATCGACGCTGGCGTGAGCGGCGGCGTCTGGGGCCTCGCCGAGGGCTACTGCCTGATGGTCGGAGGCGAGCCGGACGTCGTGGCCGCCGCCGAGCCAATCTTTCGCTCGCTGGCGCCGTCGCCGGACACGGGCTACGCGCACGTGGGGCCGCTGGGGGCTGGCCATTTCGCCAAGATGGTGCACAACGGCATCGAGTACGGCCTCATGCAGGCGTACGCCGAGGGGTTCGAACTGATGAAGGCGAAGGAGGCGTTCGGCATCGACGTCGCCCAGATAGCGGAGGTGTGGAGGCATGGGAGCGTCGTGCGCTCATGGCTGCTCGACCTCACGGCGAACGCGCTGCGGGAGGACTCCGACCTCGCCGACATCGCCCCGTGGGTGGAGGACTCGGGCGAGGGCCGGTGGACCGTCGAGGAGTCGGTCGAACTTGCGGTGCCGCTCCCGGTGATTTCGATGGCGTTGCAGGCGCGGTTCCGCTCGCGCGACACCTCCCAGTTCGGGTTCAAACTGCTGGCGGCGATGCGAAACCAGTTCGGCGGCCACGCCGTGCGCCGCCGGCAGGATTGACGCCATGACGCTCGTCCGCACGTACGACACGCCGGCCGAGCTGGCGGAGGCCGCCGCCGGAATGACCGTCGACGCCGCCGTCGAGGCCGCGCACGCCCGCGGCCGGTTCGTGTGGGGGCTGTCGGGAGGCTCGACCCCGGCGGAGCTCTACCGTCTGCTGGCCAGCCCTCCCTACGCCCAGCTGATGCCGTGGGAGTCGACCTACGTGTTCTGGGGCGACGAGCGATGGACCGGCGCCGACCAGCCGGACAGTAATCAGCGCATGGCGCGAGAGGCGCTGCTCGATCACGTCCCGATACCCGCCGACCACGTGCTGGCCGTCGACACATCCGGCGGCAACCCGGAGGCGTCGGCCGCCGACGCGGAGCGGCGTCTGCGGGAGTTGTTCGACGGTGAGCGTCCCAGGGCCGACCTGCTGCTGTTGGGCGTCGGCGACGACGGGCACACCGCGAGCCTCTTTCCCGGCGCGGGCGCCCTCTCGGAGCAGGAATTGCTGTTCACCGCGACGCGCGCGGGCCCGCTGAACGCGTGGCGCATCACGGCGACGCTGCCGCTCATCAACGCGGCGCGGCGGGCGCTCGTGCTCGTGCAAGGCGCCTCGAAGGCGTGGGCGGTCGCTCACGCGCTCGGCCCCGAGACGGCGGAGCCGCCTCTTCCCGCGGCGCGCGTCCGGCCCGAGCGCGGGATCTTGCTGTGGCTGCTCGACAGGGAGGCCGCAGGCGCGGCGGTCGGAGCCGACCAGGCGAACGCCTGAAATGTGCGGCATCTTCGGCTACGTCGGCCCGCGGGACGCCGCCCCCATCGTCCTCGACGGCCTCGGCCGCTTGGCGTACCGGGGGTACGACAGCGCCGGCGCCGCCGTGATCGACGACCAGGGACGGCTCGGCGTGCGGAAGACCGCCGGCAAGCTGGAGAACCTGCTGCGTCTGGTGGAGCGCGACCCTATCAGCGGGCGGCGGGGCGTCGGCCATACGCGGTGGGCGACACATGGAGCGCCGTCGGAGGCGAACGCGCATCCACACGTAGACGGCGCGGGCGAGGTGGTCGTCGTCCATAACGGCATCGTCGAGAACTACGCGGCGCTCCGTGAAGAGCTCGCCGCCGGCGGGCACGAGTTCACGTCGGACACGGACACGGAGGTTATCCCGCATCTCGTGCAGGAGCTGCTCGCCCGTGGAGCGCCGTTGGAGGAGGCCGTGCGCGTAGCCGCGACGCGGCTGCGCGGAGCGCACGCCATCGCGTGCATGCACACGCGGACGCCGGACACGATCGTCGCGGCGCGGGTCGGAAACGCGGGGGGAGTGCTCATCGGCGCCGGCGCCGGCGAGACGTACATCGCAAGCGACCTGCCCGCGCTCGCGCCGCTCACGCCGGAGGCGGCGTTCCTCGAGGCGGGAGAAGTCGTGGTGGCGCGCCCGGGCGAGTGGGAGCTGATGACGCTCGACGGCAAGCCGGCGTCCCGCGCGCGCCGTGTGATTGCGGCGGGGCCGGCAGCCGCTGCGAAGGGCGGGCACAAGCACTTCATGCTGAAGGAGACGCTCGAACAGCCGGAGGCGGCGATGAGCGTGCTGCGGGGGCGCCTGGCGTTCGCGCCGCAGCGCGTGGAACTCGACGAATTGCCGTTCTCCTCCGAGGAGAGCAGGCGGTTCAGCCGGGCGGTCTTTCTCGGCATGGGGACGAGCGTGTACGCGGCGCAGGTGGGCGCGCGCTACATGGAGACGCTGGCGCGGATGCCGGCATGGGCGGAGAACGCCGCCGAGTTCCGCCGGCCGGACGTCATGGTCGACGAGCGGACGCTGGTCGTCGCGGTTACGCAGTCGGGCGAGACGGCGGATACGCTGGAGGCGATGGAGGAGGCGCGCAGACGCGGCGCGCGGGTGCTGGCGATAACCAACGTCGAGGGCAGCCAGGCGACACGCGCGGCCGAGGCGGCAGTGCTCACGCGGGCTGGCCCGGAGATCGGAGTGGCGTCGACCAAGACAATGACGGCGGCCATGACGGCGATGCTCCTGCTCGCCTGCGCGCTTGGGCGCCAGCGCGAGACGCTGTCGCCGGACGACGCGGCGCGGCGGGTCGACGAGCTCGCCCGCCTCCCCGCCCTGCTCGGCGACGCGATTGCGCTGGCGCGCGACGACGCGCGGAGGATCGCGCCGCGCTACGTGCGGTCGCGGCGGCTGCTGTTCATCGGCCGGGGCCTGCTCGAACCCATCGCGCGCGAGGGGGCGCTGAAGCTCAAGGAGATCAGCTACGTCCACGCCGAAGGCATGTCGGCGGCGGAGATCAAGCACGGCCCCATCGCGCTGGTTGACGAGGAGACGCCGGTGGTGGCGCTCGCGCTGGACAACGCGCTGTACGAGAAGACGCTGGCGAACATGTCGCAGGTGCGCGCCCGGGGAGGCGGCGTCATAGCGGTCGCCAACGAGGGCGACGAGGAGATCGCGGCCCTTGCCGACGCCGTAATCCGGGCGCCGGAATGCCCGGAACTGCTCCAGCCCATCGTGGCGACGCCGGCGGTGCAGTTGCTCGCGTACGAGATGGCGGACTACCTGGGCAACGACGTCGACCAGCCCCGCAACCTCGCCAAGAGCGTCACCGTAGAGTAGCCGGCGAGGAGCTTGGGCGCGCTACTTCCGTATGCGCACTCGCGTGCTCTCTACTATCCATAGTTGGCCGCTGGGGGACGACTTCGCTAATGCGTCAACCAGGGCGGTTCCTAACTCCAAGAGTCTATCTCGCGCTTGATTGGCCAAACGCAGGACGACAATACCGGGTAACTCAGAGGGCGGGTAGGACCTGATGTCGGCGAAATCCATGTCCAAAGTCACGAGGATGCGATCCTCTGCAAGGCAGGCCGCCATAACCTCGCATCTGCCGCGCCCGCCATTCCTTCATCGATAACCGTGTCGGCATGATGGCCCGGCTCTTCGAATAGGCGCTTGAATTGAACCGGCAGGTTCTCGTCCAGCTTTACTCGCATCGGAGCTCTAGGCGCCGAGGGGAGCAATCTGCTCCTTCGCGAGTTCCGCGGCGTAGCGCAAGGCGGCGGCGACTGCCTCAGGAGAGATGGACGGGTAGCTTTCGACTATTTCCTCGGCGGTGAAGCCTGAGGCGAGGTTGTCCAGTATGACGGAGACCATCACACGGGTTCCCGTGATGCAGGTCTGCCCGTGACATATCGCCGGGTCCACGGAGATGTGTTGGCGCCAGTCCATCGTTAGGCCGCCTCCTGAGCGCAATGCATTGTTCGCCTTGCCGCGCCCCGCTGTCAACGCGGGGCCTGCGGGCGCGTCGCGCCTTACGCGCCCGCCGTGCGCGTCGTAGGCCGCTGCCTTACTGTCCTCACGAGGACGCGCTCTCCTCAGGGGGCGCGTCCTCATCATCCGGCGCGCCGGTCCGTCTCCGCGCGCGGCGCTGCGAGGAGCGGGACTGTCCGGCCTCAGAGTCGCCGGACAGGGCGGCGCTGCTTGCGAGGTACGAGCCCCGGCGCCACCACACGAACGCCGCGATCGCCGCCAGCACCAGCACGAGCGCAACGAGTTGGGCGGTCGCAATGGGGCCGATCATCCAGTTGTCGATGCGGAGGAATTCGAGGGCGGAGCGTTCGAGGGAGTACCAGACCAGGTAGAGAAGCAGGATGTCGCCCTGCCGGAGCCGGAGGGCGAAATGCCGTCCGACCCACAGGAGCACCGCGACGCCCAGGAGGCTGAGGAGAGACTCGTAGAGGAAGAGCGGGTGGAAGTGGGTGGACTCGTAGTACTGGACGGGACGGTAGGCGAGTTCAATAGGTATGCCCCACGGAAGGTCCGTCGGCGGGCCGAAGAGTTCCTGGTTGAAGAAGTTGCCCCAGCGTCCGATGGCCTGGCCCAGCAGGAAGGCGGGCGCCCCGATGTCGAGCCATCGGAGGGCGCTCATGGGTTGGCGTCCGCGGCGGCGGGCGACGCGGTTGACCCACCAGGTGTAGGCGACGACCGCGAACGCGGCGCCGACAATGGCGCCGAAGATGCCTATGCCGCCCGAACGCAGGGCGAAGATCTGGCCCGGGTTCGCGGAGTAGAACCCCCACTGGTCGATGACGTGGTAGAGCCGCGCGCCGACGAGGGCGCAGGCTGCTCCCAGCATGGCGATGTTCATGACGTGGGCGGGGTTCTCGCCGAGCCGTTTCGCCTCTACCTGAGCGAGCAGGATGCCGCCGAACAGGCCGCTGAGGATCATGATCGAGTAGAAGCGGACTTCGAACCCGAAGAGGATGATGCCGCGGAAAGTGATATCGAAGTCCATGCGTGGTCAACTCGCAGCGGGCGCCCGTCGGCGGACGCGAAGGGTTTGCGTCATTATAGGGGAGCGCTGGGGAGAGGGCAGCCTGCCCCTCCCCCGTTGGGAGAGGGCTGCGCGCGCAGCCCTACTGGGCTAAAACGGAAGAAGCGGCCCGTGTGGGCCGCTTCTTCCGTTCGGCGGGTGGCCGGCCTGTGCTCAGGCGGCCTTGCCCAATCGGTACATCCGGGTGCTGCAGACGGGACACTTCCCCTCGGTCGCCGGCCTCCCATTCTTCATGTAAACGGTGGAGGGATTGGCAATCTGACGTTCCGACCGACACTTCATACAGTACCCCTTCACGGCGTTCCTCCTCCTATGTAGTACATCTGCGCCGGTAGGCCATGCTATGGACGGCGGGACAGCGCGTCAAGGGAAGCGGCGGCGGCCCCTCGACGCCATCCGCCGGGGCAATTCGCCGAATCCGACGGCCCGTGAGCGCGCGCGGTTTCGGCTATCGGCGGAGCCGTCGCGGATGCCGCCCTGATGAAGAAAAGGAAATTTTTGACAGCCTGCCGAGGCCCTGCCTATAGTTCTAAGCAGTCCGGCGCGTTCGGCGTCCGGGACTCTCCAGCGCGAGGCGCGCCACTTGGGCGTTCTCTCTTCTCAACAGATCCGCGCCATGGTCCAGGGCCCTTCCCCGCTCGTGTCCAACTACGTGAGCCTGAGCGACCAGTTGCAGCCGAACGGGTTCGACCTGACCCTCGGCGGAATTGCTGAATTCACCACTTCCGGCAGAATCGGCGTCACCAACGATCAACGGATCATCGCCGAAGCTCGCGAACTCGACTTCGACGCCGAGGGGTTCGTCCGGCTGGCCCCCGGGGCGTACATCGCCCGCCTCAACGAGACGGTCGCCCTGCCCGGCAACGTAACCGCTCTCGCCAAGCCTCGGTCGAGCCTGCTGCGGAACGGCGTGGCGGTGCACAACGCCGTGTGGGATGCCGGCTACGTGGGCCGCTCCCAGGTGCAGGTCGCCGTGTACAACACGCACGGGGTCGTCCTCGCCCGCGGCGCGCGCATCGTGCAGATGGTGTT
>DAOUKL010000048.1:0-6569 GCA_034421335.1 Dehalococcoidia bacterium
TGTCGACGGCGCTGACGTTGACGATGCCGTTGGCGTCGATGTCGAAGGTGACCTCGATCTGGGGGACGCCGCGTGGGGCCGGCAGGATGCCGTCGAGGGTGAACTTGCCGAGCGACTTGTTATCCGGCGCCATGGGGCGCTCGCCCTGGAGGACGTGGATCTCGACGCTGGGCTGGTTGTCGGCGGCGGTGCTGAAGACCTGGCTCTTGGCGGTGGGGATGGTGGTGTTGCGGGGGATGATGGTCGTCATCACGCCGCCCAGCGTCTCGATGCCAAGGGTGAGGGGGGTGACGTCGAGCAGGAGCACGTCCTCCACGTCGCCCTTGAGGACGCCGGCCTGGATGGCGGCGCCGATGGCGACCACCTCGTCGGGGTTGACGCCCTTGTGGGGCTCCTTGCCGAAGATTTTCTTGACCCGCTCCTGCACCGCGGGCATGCGCGTCATGCCGCCGACCAGGATCACCTCGTCGATCTCACCGGCCGAGAAGCCGGCGTCCGCCAGGGCCTGGCGGCAGGGCTCCTCGGTGCGCTCGATCAGGTCGGCGCAGAGGGCTTCCAGCTTCGAGCGGGAGAGCTTGATGCTCATGTGCTTGGGGCCGCTCTGGTCGGCGGTGATGAACGGCAGGTTGATGTCCGTCTCCACCGAGGTGGACAGCTCGCACTTGGCCTTTTCGGCCGCCTCCTTGAGGCGCTGCAGCGCCATCTGGTCGCCGCGCAGGTCGATGCCCTGGTCCTTCTTGAACTCGTCGGCCAGGTAGTCGATGATCCGCTGGTCGAAGTCCTCGCCGCCGAGGAAAGTGTCGCCGTTGGTGGCCTTGACCTCGAAGACGCCGTCGCCCAGTTCCAGGATGGAGATGTCGAAGGTGCCGCCGCCGAGGTCGAACACGGCGATGACCTCGTCCTGCCGCTTGTCGAGGCCGTAGGCGAGGGATGCGGCGGTGGGCTCGTTGATGATGCGGAGGACGTCGAGGCCGGCGATGGCGCCGGCGTCCTTGGTGGCCTGGCGCTGGCTGTCGTTGAAGTAGGCGGGAACGGTGATGACGGCCTGGGTGATGGACTCGCCGAGCTTCGCCTCGGCGTCGGCCTTCAGCTTCTGGAGCACCATGGCGGAGATTTCGGGCGGCGAGTAGTCGCGGTCGCCCATGGTTACGGCGACGTCGCCGGCCCTTCCGGGCTTCGTGACGTAGCTGAGCGTCGGGCGCTCGGACTCGATCTCCGCGAACTTTCGGCCGATGAGCCGCTTGACGGAGTAGACGGTGTTCTCGGGGTTCTGGACGGCCTGGCGCTTGGCGACGATGCCGATGTAGCGTTCGCCGCTCTTCGGGTTGATGGCGACGACGGAGGGCGTAGTGCGCCCGCCCTCGGAGTTTTCGAGGACGAGGGGCTCTCCGCCCTCCATGACGGCCATGGCGGAGTTGGTGGTCCCCAGGTCGATGCCGATTACCTTAGCCATTACTGGTCAGCTCCTTGTCGCCCGGGTCAGCCGGGCTGCGATGGTGAGTGGTTGGTTGCGGCGCCGTGGTCAGTCCCGGCCTCGCCGGCGTTCGTCTCGGGCTCCCGGGCGACGACGACCTGGGCAGGGCGCAGCACGCGGTCGGACCCGCCGCGGTAGCCGGAGCGCAGCGTGGAGAGCACGCTGCCCGGCGGCTGGTCGGCGGAAGGGAAGTGGGCGACCGCCTCGTGCTCGGCGGGATCGAAGGGGTCGCCGGGCGCGGGGTCGATGCGGACGACTCCCTCGGCGGCGAGGAAGGCGTGGATGTTGCGCAGGACGAGCCCGACGCCCTCGGCCCAGCCGGGGGGCGCGTCGGGCGGCAGGTCGCCGACGGCGCGTTCGAGGTCGTCGACGGAGGGCAGGAGCCGGGCGACGACGCCGTGGGAGGCGTTGCGCGCGATGCTCAGGCGCTCCTCGTCGGTGCGCCGCTTGAGGTTGTCGTAGTCGGCGCGGGCGCGGAGGGCGAGGGCCCTCATCTCGTCGCGCTCCTGCTCGATCTGCGCGACGCGGTCAGCATTCGGTTCGGGCGCGGGCTGCTCGCCGGAGTCCGGCGCGTCCCGGCCCAGATCGTCAACGGGGGTGTGGTCGGTAGTCATGGTCGCCGCTCGCGTGAGGGGTAGGGTCCAGGGGGCTGCGGACGGCGCGTGGGCGCGGTCCGTGCGCGTCCCAGGAACATATCGACGATCTCCTGCATGGCCTGCTCGAAGGATGGAGAGGGCCTGACGGACTGCCGCTCGGCGGCGTCCATGGCGCTCGTGAGGCGGTCGAACACGGCGAGGGCCATTTCGACGCCGGCGAGGTTGAGCCGCATCTCGTCGACGAGGTGCTTGATCATGCGGAGCTTGGCGATATCGCGCTCCGAGTAGAGGCGGAGCATGCCGATGGTCCGCGAAGGCCGCACCAGCCCTGCGCGCTCGTACTTGCGGAGCGTCTGGGGGTGCATGCGGAGAATGCGGGCGGCGACGCTGATGATGTAGACGCCCTCCTGCTCGGCGGGGGCGTCCGGCGCCGTCTCCCGCCCGCCGGAGGCCTGCGGGTCCGGCTGCCGCCTGCGGGCAAGCGGCCCGCCGCGAGGGCCGGCGTTCACGGGAGGAAACAGGGGGTCGTTCTGCTGGACTCGAGGAGGCCTGCCGTACTGCTGCATCGTCGATTCTTCCGTCGCCGGCTGTGCGGCTGGTGGTGCATCTGGCGCTGAGATGTAGAATACATATTGACATGAACTGTGTCAACCTTTATAGTTGTGGCGACGACATTGAAAGCGAAGCTCCGGCGAGCCGAACTCCCCGGAGGAACCGAACGAGAGGAGGTGCTGTGATGACGCTGTTCAAGGCATGTCGGCGGTGCGGTGGCGACCTCCGCGAATCGGGCGACATCTACGGCGACTACTTCCAGTGCGTGCAGTGCGGCTTTCTGCTGGACCTGCCCCTGGAGCAGCCGCTGGCGAAGGCGGAGGAACGGGAACAGGCCGCGGCCTGAGCCGGGCCGGCGTTCTGTTCGGGGCCCCGCCTTCGCGCAGAAGGCGGGGCCTTTTTCTTGTCTTGCGGACGTGGCTCGTGATTCGACAGGCTTGCCACGAACCGGGAGGATTCCGCGCCTTTGGCCGTCTACGGCTCGGACCGGGCGCGGACAATCCGCGGGAAGGGCGGGTCGTAGACGCCAAAGGCGAGCCACGCGCTCACGTCGGCGATGAGCCGTTCGACGTCGAGGCCGGCGTATCGGGGGCCGAACGGCCCGGCGAAGCGGACGGAGTCCTCGAGCAGGCGCTGGACGCCCCTGGGGTTGCGGCGCAGGGCGTGGGCGAACCCTGCGCCCAGTTTCGTGAGCGCAAGAAGGAAGAGCCGCTGCGGGTAGGAAGCCTCGATCCAAAGCGATTCCCACGTTTCGTGGGACGCCTGGAAGCGCCCCTCGTTGAACTCGTCGACGCCACGGTTGAAGCAGTTGTTCGCCGTGAGTGCGCCGCTATCGCCGACGTCCGACGTCTGCGAGACGTACTTCAGCCATTGGGCGTCGAGAGTTCGACGCCCGCCCTGCGCGGAGCGTTGCGGGGGAGGCGTGGGCGCCTGTGGCATCAGGCGTCGACGGGGTAATCGTAGGGGTTGTCGACTTCGAGCGACTGGTACTTGGAGGGGCACTTGACGTAGACGCGGTCGGCGACGAACCCACCGCTGGGCTCGTAGACCCCTCCGAGCACGATCTCGGAGTGCGGGTTGAAGAAGAGGTCGGGCAGAACGCCGTCGTAGGAGGCGATTATCTGCGCGCCGTTCTCCTCGAGTTGGAACGTGGCGAGCGTGCCGCCATCGCCGCTCCGCGCAAAGCTGCCCTCGACGAGCCGTCCCTTCACCTGCACGGACTGCCCCGGCCCGATGTCGGCGGCGACGAGTTCGTCGACCGTGAGGTAGAACGACGTTGCGGCCTGGAAGGCGGTGAACCCGAAGTAGGCGAAGGCGGCGAGGAGCACGACGCCGAGGATGATGAGCTTGCGCCGCTGCGTGAGCACCGACGTAGCTCCGGCGGTCATCCCGCTCTGATGTGAGGGCGTGTACTGCATGGCAGGCCGCCCACCATTGTACCGCGCCGGGGCCGCCGTGAGTAGGGCTGCCCTCTCTGCCCTCCGGGCGTCTCTCCCGGAGGGCGGAACGGATTGCCCGTCAGCGGGCGGGAATGAACTCGTGCATGCGGGACTTGAGGCCGCGCCTGGTGAGTTCATCCTCGAAGAGGGCGTGGATGCGCGGGTCTTC
This sequence comes from Dehalococcoidia bacterium, assembly GCA_034421335.1. Lineage (GTDB taxonomy): Bacteria > Chloroflexota > Dehalococcoidia > Lucifugimonadales > Australimonadaceae > S5-327. Next base: position 4,231 of record DAOUKL010000048.1, read on the forward strand.
GTCCTCGTACTCGATCTGCATCCCGCCGGCCTTCTGGGACTTGTCCATGTTCTCGTAGTTCCACATCTTGGACTCGAGGACGGGGTAGCGGGCGCCGCCGAAGTCGAACACGAGGTAGCGCGACTGTCCGGGGGAGACGTTGAAGTGCTGGTGGTAGGTGGGGCCGTCGGGCGGGGCGTAGAGGGTTCCCGGCTTCCAGTCGACGCGGACCGTGTCCACCGGATTCTCTCCCTCCTTCCAGAGGAGGGAGTATCCCTCGCCGGTGACGCAGAAGATGTGTGCGCCGGCGTTGTGGGCGTGCGCCTTCTTGTAGGTGCCCTCGAAGAACTGCGAGATGTGGCAGTGCATGGAGGAGTCGGCGAGGAGGAATTGGATGTTGTTGCCGGCGGCGCCGCGCGCGATCCACGGGGGGAGCTCGAAGTTGACGAGCTCGGGGACGAAGTTGGTCTCCCACTGGTGGCGTCCGGGCTTCACCTGGCGGAACTCGCCCTCGCCGTCGAAGTACTTCTCGGCGGCCATGCGCTCGGGGAACTGGAAGCCGTTGGAGTAGATGAAGTCGGGGTTTCGGAAGACGTTGAAGATGATGGGGAGGTCGGTCACGGCTGCGAGGCGCGCGGGTTCCGTGCCGGAGCCGTTGAATATCTGGTGCTTGGCGTTGAGGGGTATGGCGAAGATGGCGCTGGGCCCCCACTCGAACGAGTACTTCTTGCCGTCGGGCCTCTCGATGACGGTGGCGCCGCGCCCGGAGATGACGTGGATGAGCTCGTCGTGCATGTGCTGCTCGGGGTTGAGCTGCCCGCCGGGGGGAATCTCGACGACGTAGGCGGAGAGGTAGTCGGAGCGGCCGGCGACGTGGACGTAGGCGCCGGCGCCGCCGAGGCGCTCCCACGGCTCGACCTGCACGGTGTGGCAGTCGACGGCGTAGGCCTCGTGGATGGGTATGCCCTCGTTCTTGATGAAGTCGGTGTAGGGGAAGTTTCCGTACCAGGGATTGAAGTCCAGTTCGTCGCCCATTGAGTCAGCGCTCCATAGTGGTGTGTATCGGGACGGGTGCGAGCGTACACGACGCGGCGGGGGCGGAGCAATGGCGGGCTCTCTCTGCCCTTCGGCATCTCCCCCTCGGGGGGAGACAGGAGGGCGTCAGTTGCGCAAGGGGTTGTGGCAGAGGAGCTTGCGGGCTGGGCAGCGGCAGGTCTTGTCGTGGTTCATGAGGTTGTCCTGGGGGTAGCCGTGGGCGACGGCTTGAATGATGCGGTCGGGGTCAGGGACGGAGTAGTCATCGGCGCACTGGTAGATGTAGTCGATGAGGGGGCCGTCGTTGAGGGTTGGGACGCGGACGGCAGCGGCGGCCGTGATGATTTCGTCGAGGTCGGGGAGGGGTCGGCCCTGTTGCTGGGCGAGCTTCCATCGTTCGACGTAGTCTTCGGCGATGGGCCGGAGTTGGACCTGGGCGACCTGGCAGGCGAGGTAGCGTTCGAGGGAGCGGAGGGTGTTTCTCATGACTGCTTCCTGAGGAGCGTGATGGCTTGGTCGAGGGTTTCGAGGCGGAGGGCAAGGTCCTTGTCACGGCGCGCGGCCATGGCGGTCGAGAGGATGGTCCTGGCTGCGGCCTGAGCGACTTTGGGGTCGTCGTGGTCGAGGAATTCGGCGGTCCTGATAACGCTCTTGAGGGTGAGGCCTTCGAGTTCGGAGAAGGCGAGTTCAGCGATGTTCTGGCGGATGCGTTCGTACTCGGCTCGGAAGACGGGGTCGCGCATCCACCGGATGAGGGTCATTTTGGCTATGTGAGCGGCCCGCGCGCCTTCGGCGAGGGTGGGGGATGCGGCGACATAGGGGAGGGCGAGGGTCTGCCGAGGAGAGAGTCCTTCACTTTGCGTAACGGTCACATTCGGCAACATTCGGTATCACGCCTCCTTAGGCACGGGCCAGCGGCCCGGTGGTGTTCGATCCGTCGAGGACGGTTCCTTCAATTGTAGAGGAGGAACCGTCAGAAACACGACGGCCAAATGTCGCACTAGCGATATTGAGTGGGCTGCCGTTCTTCTGGCGCCGGGGGCGGCTGGTGGGGTATAGTCCCCCATTGCAACGACTCGAACCACGCCGGTCAACAGCGGCGCGGGTATCTACGCACAAGTGGGCGCCATGCCCCCTTGTCATCCGCGCACTGGTTCGGGTCGTTGCAAATCCTGCTTGTGCCGACAAGGGGGTTCCTGCAATGGCCGACCACCGCTATCTTGCGGGCAATGTGCTCGTCTGCCGCGACAACATCGACGCGCTCCGCGAGTTGCCAGACGAGTGCGTCGACCTGATCTACCTCGACCCGCCGTTCAACTCCAACC
>DAOUKL010000049.1:0-37660 GCA_034421335.1 Dehalococcoidia bacterium
TCCCAGATCCGCTTGTTGTACAGCGTCCCGTTCCCGGAGAAGTACGTCTCGTCGTCCGAGTACCGGCTGCGGAACATGAAGTCGTTGTTGAAGATGAAGTCGGTGTCCCGGAAGAGGCGCATCATCGGCGGGGCGTTGGTCGTCGCCATGTAGCGCACCTTCTCGTCGCCGGAGCCGTTGAAGTGCTGGTACCAGGAGTTCAGCGGGATCGTGAACAGCGAGCCCGCCCTCCACTCGAACGTCTGCTTGCTGTTCTCGTCCATCCACACGGTGGTGGCGCCCCGGCCCTGCACGATGTAGAAGTTGATCTCGTACATGTGGTGCTCGGGCTCGGACTTGCCGCCCGGCTTGATGTCGACCACGTGCAGGTCGTTCGGCATATGGGCGTTGTCGATGTGGATGATGGAGCCCTCGCCGCCCTTGCGCTCCCACGGCCCGACCTCGACCTCATGCCAGTTGGGGACGTAGTAGGTCTTGTGGACCATGACGCCTTCGTTCTCCAGCCAGTCCTCGTAGGCGTCGGGGACACGGAAGTCCTGGAGGCCGGTTGGGGTCTCCGCGACCTTCATGTCGGTGCCTTGCATAACCATAAGCAAAATCCTCCTCTGCTTGTTGGGCAGCAGGTTATATCAGGCGGGCGTAACGCACAAATGGCGCGCCGCCCCCTGCCCCCTCAGGGTGTCTTTCCGGAGGAGGAGAGAGGCGAGATTCCCGCTTTCGCGGGAATGACGGATGGGGTTGTCGGCCCCTAACGCTGGGCCACCGCCTTTGGCTCGGCGATGCGCAGGACGCCGATGTAGGGGAGGTTGCGGTAGCGCCCGTCGTGGTCGAGGCCGTAGCCGATGACGAACTCGTCGGGCGTCTCGAACCCGATGTAGTCGGTGGGGACGTCGGCCACGCGGCGCACTGACTTGTCGAGGAGCGCGCAGACCTTGAGGCTGGCCGGCGTCTTTGTCTCGAGGTGTTCGAGCAGGATGCGGAGCGTCATTCCCGTGTCGACGATGTCCTCGACGACGATCACGTGGCGGCCGGCGAGGTTGGCGCGGACGTCGCGGATGATGTCGATGGCGCCGCCGTGGCCCGGTTCCCCATAGCGCGAGATCTCCATGAACTCGACCTGCAGGGGCAAATCGATCTCCCGCATCAGGTCCGCCATGAAGACGACGACGCCTCGAAGGACGCCGATGAGCACGGGCTCCTCGCCGGCGTAGTCCTGCGTGAGCCGCTGGCCGAGCTCCTTCACGCGCGCGCGCACCTGCTCCTCCGTGAAGAGCACCTGCTCCTTGCCCTCGACGGCGCTGTCGGCGAGAGGGCCAAAGCCGTACTTGCCCATCAGGCGCATCAGGTCGCGGCGATAGAGGAGTTGGACGTTGACTTCAGGGTAGAGCTCCCGAACGTGGCGGAGCTTCCGGTTCTTCTGTGTAACCAGGTTCTGCTTCATGGTGGTGAGCTCGAAGTACTGGTCGTACTCCGGCAGGTAGAAGTCGGGCGTGAACATCTCGACGACGCGGTTGCCGTCCCAACGCAGCGGGAAAGAGCGCGGTTCGTAGAGGTAGTTGACTTGGTAGTAGTCGAGCAGGTCGGCGAACTCCTTCTCGCTGGGGTGCATGAAGTCCTTCTGCGGCTGCTCGATGGACGCCCTCGCTGCGGGGGATTTCGCGCGCGACGTTCGGCGTCGCCGTGTGGGCGCACGCCCCGGCGCTTCCCCAGTGGGGGCGGAGGACGCTTCGGCTGCCGGAGGTGCCTGCTCCCGGGACACGTCGGGGGGCTTCGGGCGTGACGTTCGGCGTCGCCGTGCGGGCGCCCTGCCGGGCGCTTCCCCGGTAGGCGAGGGGGGCGCTTCGGCTGCCGGGGGCGCCTGCTCCCGGGACTCGTCGGGGGCCTTCGCGCGCGGCGACCTGCGGCGTCGCCCTCTCCCCGGGCCTCCCCCGTCTTCGGGGGAGGGAGGCGCTTCGGTTGCCGCGGGCGTTTGTTCCTGGGGGGCGTCGGGGGACTTCGCGCGCGGCGACCTGCGGCGTCGTGCGGGCGCACGTCCCGGCGCTTCCCCGGTAGGCGAGGGGGACGCTTCGGCCGCCGCGGGCGCCTGCTCCTGGGACCTGTCGGGGGACTTCGCGCGCGGCGACCTGCGGCGTCGCCCCCTCCCCAGGCCACCCCCGTCTTCGGGGGAGGGAGAAGGGGATGCGGGTTGCTGGTTGGCAGTGTTGTCTTCGACCATTGCGCTTCGCGCGCGGCGGGGCCGCGCCTTTCGTGAGGATGTGGGTCAGGACGCGCTCATGGCGCCGACCGTTCGACGGCGCTCTTTGCGACGCCGGTAACGTACTCGGCGGTTGGCGCGACGTGGTAGTCGGCGCCGCCGTGGGCAAGCGCTTCGACGGCGGCCCGCGCCGTGTCCATCGAGGTGTAGCACGGGATGCGCCGCTCGGTCGCGGAGCGCCTGATCTCGAAGCCGTCGCGGAGGGCCTGCGCAACCTCGGCGATCGTGTTCACGACGGCGTCGACCGTGCCGTCGGCGACGATGGACCAGGCGTTCGGCTCGGGTTCGCCGACCTTGTTGATCTCGGCGACCTTCAGGCCGAGGCCGCGCATGAGGGCGGCGGTGCCGGTGGTGGCGTAGAGGCGGTAGTCGAGGCTTCCGAGCGTCTTGAGCCAGGGCACGGCTTCGGCCTTGTCGCGGTCGGCGATGGTGACGAGCATGGCGCCGGAAGGGGGAAGCATCATCCCCGCGGCGATGAGCGCCTTGGCGACCGCGGGCCGGAGGGCGACGTCGATGCCCATGACTTCGCCGGTGGACTTCATTTCGGGGCCGAGGTAGGTCTCGACGCCCGTGAGTTTCGACATCGAGAAGACGGGGGCCTTGACGCTGGTCATGGGAGGGTCGGGTTGAAGGCCGCCGGCGTAGCCCTGTTCGGCGATGGAGCGTCCGAGCATGACGTTGGTGGCCATGTGCACCATGGGGATGCCGGTGACCTTGGATATGAAGGGAACGGTGCGGCTGGAGCGCGGGTTCACCTCGATGACATACACGGACGAGAGGCCCGTGTCGGCGGCGACCGTGAGGCCGTAAGGCTTGCTCTCGTTCATGATGACGTACTGGATGTTCATGAGGCCGCGGACGCCGATGGCGAGGCCGATGCGCGTCGTGTAGTCGACGATCACGCTGCGCTCGTGATCGGTGAGGCCCGGTGAGGGATAGACGGCCATGGAGTCGCCGGAGTGGACGCCCGCGCGCTCGATGTGCTCCATGATGCCGGGAATGAGCACCTGCTCGCCGTCGACGACGGCGTCGACCTCGACCTCGCGTCCCTGGAAGTACTTGTCGATGAGGATGGGCCTGCCCGGCGCGGCCTCGACCGCGCGGTTGAGGTAGCGGATGAACTCGGCGACGTTGTCGACGATCTCCATGGCGCGTCCGCCGAGCACGTAGCTGGGGCGCACGACCAGGGGGAACCCGAGGCGGGAGGCGACCTCGACGCCCTCTTCGAGGGAGGTTACGGCGCCGCCGGGGGGCTGCGGGACGCCCAACTGAGCCATGAGCTGCCCGAAGCGGTCGCGGTCGGAGGCGATGTCGATGGCGTCGGCGGACGAGCCGAGGATGGGGAGCCCGGCGGCGGCGATGGCCTGGCTGAGGTTGATGGCGGTCTGGCCCCCGAACTGCACGACGGACTCCGGGTAGCCGTCGTCGTAGCGCTCGTTCTCGATGACGTCGCGGATGCTCTCTTCGTCGAGCGGCTCGAAGTAGAGGCGGTCACTTGTGTCGAAGTCGGTCGAGACAGTCTCCGGGTTGGAGTTGACCATGATGGACTTGACGCCGGCGTCGTCGAGCGCCCATGCGGCGTGGACGGAGCAGTAGTCGAACTCGATTCCCTGGCCGATGCGGATGGGACCGCTGCCGATGACGACGGCCTTGGGGCCGGACAGCGGGTCCGACTCGTTCTCCTGGTCGTAGGCGCTGTAGAAGTAGGGAGTTACCGCCTCGAACTCGGCGGCGCAGGTGTCCACCATCTTGTAGACGGGCGCGATGCCCAGTTCACGCCGCAGAGAGCGGACCTGCTCGTGAGGAATTCGGGCGAGTTGCGCGATGACCTCGTCGGGCATGCCGAGGCGCTTGGCTTCCCACAGCAAGCCGCGGTCGATCGTCTCGTTGCTCAGGCGCCGCTCCATGCGCACGATGCGGTCGAGGCCGTGGAGGAACCACGGGTCGACCTGCGCCGCTTTGGAGAGCTCGTCGACTCCCATTCCCCTCCGCAACGCTGCGGCCATCGCCCACAGCCGCAGGTCCGTCGGCTCCAGCGGCAGCGCGTCGGCGCCGGCCCCCTCCCACTCCGGGTCTTCCCAGAGCAGCGACTTGCCGCCGAGTTCCAGCGACCGCACCGCCTTCTGGAGCGCGGCCTCGAAGCTGCGGTCGATGGCCATCACCTCGCCGGTGGCTTTCATCTGGGTGCTGATGGTCCGGTCGCCCGAGGCGAACTTGTCGAACGGCCACCGGGGCACTTTGATGACGCAGTAGTCGAGCGCGGGCTCGAACGCCGCCTTGGTGCGGCGCGTAACCGCGTTCGGTATCTCGTCGAGGCGGCGCCCCACGGCGATCTTGGCGGCCACCCGCGCAATCGGGTAGCCGGTGGCCTTGGAGGCGAGCGCAGAGGAGCGGCTGACCCGCGGGTTGACCTCGATGACGTAGTACTGCATCGGCTCGGGAACGCCGCCGGGGAGGGACTCCCCGATGACCGGGCTGGGCGAAAGGCCGAACTGGATGTTGCAGCCCCCTTCGATGCCGAGCGCCCGGATGATGCGGATGCTCGCCGACCGGAGCATCTGGTACTCCTTGTCGGAGAGCGTCTGGCTCGGCGCGATGACGATGCTGTCGCCCGTGTGGACGCCCATCGCGTCGAGGTTCTCCATATTGCAGATGGTGATGCACGTGTCGGCGGAATCGCGCATCACCTCGTACTCGACCTCGCGCCAGCCGCGCACGGAGCGCTCGATGAGCACCTGGCGGATGGGGCTTGCGGCCAGCCCGCTGGAGGCCACCTGTTCGAGCTCGTCCATCGTCGTGGCGAAGCCTCCCCCGGTGCCGCCGAGCGTGTAGGCGGGGCGGACGACGAGCGGGAGTCCGAGTTGGCGTCCGACGGCCATCGCTTCTTCCAGCGAGTTGGCGATTTCGCTGGGGGGGACCGGCTCGCCGAGTCGCCGGAGCAGGTCGCGGAAGAGTTCGCGGTCCTCCGCGGTCTTGATCGTCTCGACGGAAGTGCCGAGCAGCCGGACGTCGTGCCTGTCGAGCACGCCGGCCTCGTGGAGGTCGACGGCGAGGTTCAGGCCGGTCTGGCCTCCCAGCGTCGGGAGCAGTCCGTCGGGCTTCTCGCGGGCGATGATCCGTTCGATGACGTCGACGGCAAGGGGCTCGATGTAGACGGCGTCGGCGATCTCCTCGTCGGTCATGATGGTGGCGGGGTTCGAGTTGACGAGGACGACGGTGATGCCCTCCTCCCGGAGCGCCTTGCACGCCTGTGCGCCGGCATAGTCGAACTCGGCGGCCTGGCCGATGACGATAGGCCCGCTGCCGATGACGAGCACTTTCTGGGGTTTCGTGGTCATACCAATCTCACCTGAGAGGACCTACTCAATGAATGTCTCGATACTCATTCGCAAGACGAATGAACTTAGGATCAGGCCATTGCTGTCGATCTGGTGGGAGGTGGATCTTTCCTAGGGGAGCTTGAAAGCCGCGGAGTCCACTATCCAAGCCTGCTCCTGCCAGATCTTGCGCTTGTCGGGTGTTTATGTGCATCTGGAAGCTTTCGTCGAGGTAAATCAGACCTCGATCGAAAGCACGGTGGTAGGTTGGAGATAGAGCAATCCCGTTACGCACATTATCGATGCTTTCACTACCCGATGCGACAGGAAGAATGTGAGCGGCTTCGACGAGCCTTAATTGCCAGCGAGTAATGGCGCAACGTGAGCCGTATGCTTGAAGCACTTGTATACGGAAACTAGCGGAACGCGCCCATTGTGATGTCTCTCGTATGATGCGCTGCCGATCTTGAGGCAAGGTCGCCATATCGTCAGGTGCGATTTCTTCGAGGTTAACTGCTCTGGTCAGTATGTCAAGAGCGGCACTATCCATGCCAAATTGATGCACTTCTGCTGAGCTATTACAGTAAAAAACAAGATGATCAGGGCGGATTCCTATAGCAATCTCGTTATTGGCTTTCTCTTCAAAGTCTATTCCATTTTGTAGTGCGGAATTGAGAGCCTTAATATCAATCTGAATCGAAGGTGAACCTTGAGTAAAAGTACGATGGCGACTCAAATCAAAGCCGGCGAACATCTGAAGGTTTGGTTCATAACCTAGTAGTACAGTTGCACCTTGTGGATTAAGTGTCAAAGGGGATGTTACAGACGTCAATTGGATGCGGTACTCGTTGGGAAGCGATGGGCGTCCACCTGGAGTGAGTGTCCATATGTAGATCCACAGAGAGTCCCTGCGACCTTCGGAAGAGACTAGAAACCTGAGAGGATTTCCCTTTGGCTGAGGTGCAACTAGTCCAATACCGCCGGAAGCAGCGATAGCGTCCAAAACAGCTGCTTGCAGGGCGTCACGAGATATAGCTGGCATAAATCAGTCCGTGTCTGGTCCAGAATCTAAGTCGCTGGCGTTGGCATAAGATATGAACACAGAACGTTTTTCCCCTCCGTCCGGGGGGAGTGGCTCCTCGGGAGCATCATCCCAAAGTAGACCAGGTCGAGGTATCTTGTAATGAGCTTTTTCTTTCGACGTAGCCTTATAGGGCTGTCTTGTCTGAGGCCCTAGGAAGCGCCCTTGGGCTCCTAGTAGATAGACCTCTTCTATTTCACTGCAAATCCACTGACGATTCAAGCGTTCAGCAACTTCACCAGTGCTGCAACTTCCTGCAAACGGATCAAACACTAAGTCATTGACATCCGTTAGAAAGCGGACAAAAAACTCCGGAATCAATGTAGGAAATCTTGCGGGATGAGGCGAAATGTTGTGTTCTTCACAGTAACGAAGATATCTTGAGTTACTTTCCGTATTTGCAACTGCGAGAAGATTCGGTGGTATGGCAGCTCCATTGTCCTTAGAAAACTTCTCGCTAATGTCGTGGCCACTGGGGCGCTTCTTGGCTGTATAGCCGTTAGCAACGAGTGCCTTCATACTATCGCTATACGGCATTTGAATCCTGCGATTACTCGCTTTGGGCCATGGGCTTGGCGATAGCCAAAAGATAAGATTTACCGCGTCTTTCACGCGAATCCGGCGAATATTGACCCACTCGGCAGGCGTAGGTAATCTCGATGGATTCCACCAAAAGAACTCTTGGGCCAAATTGAAATTAAACTCTTTGCATAGCATGATTAGCAGTTCGTACTGATAGAGGCTTTTCGTAGCATGTCCGGGCTTCCATGCGCTCCCGATATCGATCACTAACGAACCGTGCGGTTTGAGTATCCGCCGGAACTCATTCGCAAAAGGCCGAAACCACTCAACGTACTCGTCTGCATCGGCATTGCCATACTCTTTCTTTCGAACCAGTCCAAATGGAGGACTAGTAACAATCAGGTCCACTGACTGATCAACCATCTCTTGTTTCATGAGTTTCATTGAGTCAGCCCAGTAGGCAGTACCTTGGAGAGTCTTAATGCGGACTTCAGCCGTCTCGGGGCCTCCTCGCTGAGGTTGACCTTGAGCTAGTGTCGTCTGTGTCTTGATGGAGATCATGGTGTATGCACCTGTACCACGATGTCGCTAGAGCATGCGCTCCAGGTTGCGGAACCCGCGCCAGTCATCTAGCTTGGGGTCAAGCTTGCCTAGCATGGAGCGGAGCCTGGCGATGCGCTTAGCGCGCGCGTACTCCTCCAGCACCTTCCCCACAGCCCTGCTCTTGTTCTTCTCGCCGGTCATCTCCACGACTGCCGCCAAGAGCTTCTCGCCCACGTCAAGTGTCGTCCGCATGGCATCACCCTCGCGTATCGCTACGGCGCGCCATAAGGCTACTCGTGACTCACGCATCCCGCAACAGCGTCATGAACTGGTCGAAGATGTACTCATTGTCCAGCGGGCCGGGGGAGGCTTCCGAGTGGTACTGAATGGTGAGCACCGGGCGGCTGCGGCAGCGCAGGCCCTCGATGGTGCCGTCGTTCAGGTTGCGGTGCGTAACAACGATATCGCCGGGCAAGCCGTCGTCGGCGACGGCGAAGCCGTGGTTCTGCGCGGTGATATACACGCGTCCGGTGTCGAGGTCCTGCACGGGGTGGTTTCCGCCCCGGTGGCCGAACTTCAGCTTGTAGGTGTCTCCCCCCAGCGCTCGGGCGATGATCTGGTGCCCGAGGCAGATGCCGAGCGTCGGGACGCGGTCGATGACCGCCCTGGCCGTCGCGACGGTCGGGCCGTTGTGGACGGGGTCGCCCGGGCCGGGGGAGAAGACGACGCCGTCGGGGTTGTCGGCGAGCACCTCGTCGGCGGTCGCCTGCGCGGGGTAGACGCGCACCTGGCAGCCGCGCTTGGCGAGCAGGCGCAGGATGTTGTACTTCACGCCGCAATCGACGACGGCGACCCGCTTGCCGCCGTCGCCGCTCCACGCGTAGGAAGCGCCGACGGTTACGCGCTCGACGAAATTGACCGCATCGTAGGACGGGCGCGAGCGCAGTTCGTTGAGGGCCGCGGCGGGGTCGCCGAGCGTTACGGCGCCCATCATGACTCCCTGGGAGCGGATGCGGCGGGTGATGGCGCGAGTGTCCACGCCCCAGATGCCGGGGACGCCCGCATCGGCTAGGTACTCGTGCAGCGTGCGCGTGGAGTCGTAGTGGCTCGGCGTAGGGGAGTGCTCGCGCACGACGAAAGCGGCGACCTGCAACTGGCGGGACTCGGCGTCGGAGTCGTTGATCCCGTAGTTCCCCTGCAGGGGATACGTCGGCACGACGATCTGCCCCGCGTAGGACGGGTCCGTGAGCATCTCCTGGTAGCCGGACATGCTGGTGTTGAAGACGACCTCGCCGAACGCGTCGGTCTCCGCGCCGAATGCGCGGCCCTCGTACGCGGCGCCGTCGCTCAGCACTAGGTGCGCTGTGGTCATAGGCCAACCCCGTCGTAGGCGATGCGCCCGTCCGCAATCGTGAGCTTCACTCTTCCCCTCACCGCAACGCCGGCGAGCGGCGTGTTCTTGCCCTTCGACAGGAACGCCGAGGGGTCGACCGTCCACGGCTCGTCCGGGTCGAACAGGACGACGTCAGCGGGCGAACCCTCGGCCAGCGACGCGTACGGGGCGAACCGCTCGCCGAGCACGCGGGCGGGCCCGACGGTGAGTCGGGCCACGAGCATAGGCAGGTCGATGGCGCCGTCGTGAACGAGCCCCATGAGCGACGCAAACGCCGTTTCGAGCACGGAGATGCCGACGGCGGCCTCGTCGAACGGCACGGCCTTGTCGCCGAACGTATGGGGCGCGTGGTCGGTGGCGATGGCGTCGATGGTCCCGTCCCGGAGCGCGCTGACGAGGGCCTGCCGGTCGGCCTCCGAGCGCAGGGGCGGGCTGACCTTTGCGCGGGTGTCGTAGGCGTCGAGAGCGAGGGGTTCGGCGGTCGACGCCGCGCGCCGCCTGCCGAGCGCCCATTCGTCAGTGAGCGTCAGATGGGAAGGGGTAACCTCGGCGGTGACCCTGAGGCCGCGCCGTTTGGCCGCGCGGACGATCTCGACGCCCCCGGCGGTGCTGAGGTGAGCGACGTGGAAGCATCCCCCCGCGAGGCCCAGCACGGCGACGTCGCGCGCGACGAGCGACTCCTCGGCGGCTGCGGGGTAGCCCTCGAGCCCGAGGCGCGAGGCGACCGGCCCCTCGTTCATGCCAAGTCCGACGGCGATGGAGTGGTCCTCGCAGTGGTCGATGACCGGCAGGCCGAGCTGCCCGGCGTAGAGGAGCGCCATCTCCATGAGATGGCCCGTGGCCACCGGGCTGCCGTCGTCTGAGAAGCCGACCACGCCGGCCCTCGCGAGCTCCTCCATGTCCGAGAGTTCGACGCCCTTGCGGCCCTTGGAAACCGCGCCGATGGCCCGCACGCGCACCGGCCCAGCCGCTCGGGCCTGCTGACCGATGAACTCCACGACTGTCGCCGAATCGATGGCGGGTTCGGTGTTCGGCATCGCGCAGACGGTCGTGAAACCGCCTGCGGCGGCGGCGGCTGTCCCCGTGGCGATGGTCTCCTTGTCCTCGAACCCCGGCTCGCGGAGGTGCGCGTGCAGGTCGATGAACCCCGGGGTGGCGATGAGACCGGCGGCGTCGACCACGAGCGCGCCGGCGGCTCCGGCGGCGTCCGCGGGCTGGATGAGGCCGTCGCGCAGCAACAGGTCGCCGACGGAGTCGCTTCCCGCCGCCGGATCGATGAGCCTGGCGCCCTTGATAAGGATCGCGGCGCTCATTCCGTGGGGTCCTCCTGCGGGCCGGTGAGCAACTGGTAGAGGAGCGCCATGCGGACGGCGACCCCGTTGGTGACCTGCTCCTCGATCTGCGCGCCGGGGCCGTGCGCGAGCGACGACGCAATCTCCACGCCCTCGTTCATCGGGCCGGGGTGCATGAGCAGCGCGCCGGGCCGCGCTCGTTGCATTCGGGCCTCGGTGATCATCCAGCGGCGCGTGTACTCCCTCATGCTGGGGAGCATCCCCCCGGCCTGCCGCTCCTTCTGGATGCGGAGCGCGATGACCGCGTCCGCGTCCTCGATGGCGGCGTCGAGATCGTGCTCGACCGTTACGGCGGGCAGGCTGGACGCGTCGTCGCCGCGCACGAGGTCGAGCGGGATCATCGTCGGCGGACCGCAGAGCACGACGCTCGCGCCCATCGCCGCGAGCCCGAATACGTCGGAGCGCGCGACGCGGCTGTGGAGGGAGTCGCCGACGAGCACGACGCGCTTGCCGTCGAGACCGCCGAGATGCGCGCGAATCGTCATCAGGTCGAGCAGCGCCTGCGTGGGGTGCGCGTGGCGTCCGTCGCCGGCGTTGACGACGCCCGCGCGGTCGAGGTTCCTGGCGAGGAAGTAGGGCGCGCCGGCGTGGGGGCTGCGAATCACGATGAGGTCGGCCTGCATCGCCTGCAGGGTGAGCGCCGTGTTCAGGAGCGACTCGCCCTTCTCGGCGCTGCTGCCGGAGCCCGAGACGTTGATGACATCGGCGCTGAGCATCTTGCCGGCCTGCTCGAACGAGACGCGGGTGCGCGTGCTCGGTTCGAGGAAGACGGTGATGATGACCTTGCCGCGCAGCGAGGGCGCCTTCTTGATGCTGCGCCCCAGCAACTCGCGCATCGCCTCAGCCTGGTCGAGCACGCCGACGATCTCCTCGCGGGAGAAGTCGTCGAGGTCGAGCACGTGCCTGCGGCGGCGCGGCGCTTCCGCCGGCGGGGCGTCGGGTTCCGCGGGGCGCGCGAGGGGTTGGCCGGGACTCAGCATGAGAGCACCTCCCGGTCGTGCCGCACGAGCGCAACCTCCTCGACGCCGTCGATCTCGGCGACGCGCACCTGTATCTCCTCGTTGAGCGAGGTGGGCACGTTCTTTCCGACGTAGTCGGCGCGGATGGGGAGCTCGTGGTGGCCACGGTCGATGAGCACGGCGAGCTGCACGGCGCGCGGCCTGCCGAGGTCGATCAGCGCGTTCAGCGCCGCGCGGGCCGTGCGCCCGGAGTAGAACACGTCGTCGACCAGCGCAACCGTCTTGCCGTCGAGGTCGACGGGAACGTCGGTGCGGCGGACGACGGGCTGCGGCCTCCGCGAGAGGTCGTCGCGGTAGAGGTTGATGTCGAGGGAGCCGACGGGAACGCCGGCCTGCTCGATGTCGCGGATGTCGGCGGCGATGCGGTTGGCGAGGGAGAAGCCCCGGCGAAGGATGCCGACGAGCACGAGGCCGCCGGGGTCGGGGTTGCGCTCGACAATTTCGTGGGCGATGCGCCGAATAATGCGCCGCATGTCGTCTGCGGTGAGGATTCGGCTCTCGTGGGTCAAAGAAAGAACCTCTCGCCTTGGCCGGCAAGAGGTCTCGTGGTGCAGCCGTCGGCGCGAGCGCCCACGGCCCCCGGATTCCGCCTTGCCAGCCTCACGGGACTGGATTTAAAGGTCGGTCGCGGCTTCCCGCTGCTCCATTGAGTATAGGGCCGGAGGGCGGGGCGGGGCAAGAGGGGGCGGGAGGGGGCAAGAGGGGGAGCCCGAACTCTCCTTCGAAGTCGGGGAGATGCCTGCAGGGGAGAAGGGTTCCGTCATTCCCGCGCAGGCGGGAATCTCGCGCCATTCAACGCTCACCCCTGTCCTCTCCATGGCCCTCCCCCCGACTGTGGGGGGAGGGGATTAAGTCCCCAACGCGGCGACCGCCTCCCGGAACTGCGCCAGGCGCGCGAGGATCTCAAGGAGGGCCTGCGCCCAGGGGAGGTCGTGGCCGGCGAGGGGAAGGTGCACCTGCTGGTTGCCGACCGTGGTGTTGTGGGCGAGCGCGCGTTGCAGCGCGTGGCGCGCGCCGCCCGCCTCGTCGACCAGTTTCAGCGTGACGCGGTCGTTGCGCTTGACGACCGACTCGACCCCCGCGTCCCTCGCCATGATGCGGACGCGCACCGAGTAGAGCAGGTTGTGCAGTTCGTCGGGCAGCACCTTGCCGAATCTGTCCATGAACTCGCGCGGCAGGTCGTCGACCTCCGCGAGGGTTTTGGCGCGGGCGACGCGCTGGTACATCGCCATGCGCGTCGGCATGTGCGGCACGAGTTCCTCCGGTATGGAGTAGGGCAGGCCGAGGTCGACGACGGCCTCCGGCGGCGCCGGGGGCGGAGGCTCGGCGCCGGTTGACGCGGCTCGCAGGTCGGCGACCGCTTCGGCGAGCAGCCGCGCGTACAGGTCGTACCCCACGGCGTGGATGTGGCCGCTCTGGTCGGGGCCAAGGATGTTGCCCGCGCCGCGAATCTCGAGGTCCTTCATCGCGATGCGGAACCCCGCGCCGAGTTCCGTGGCGGCGAGGATCGTTTCGAGACGCCGCTTCGCCGTGTCGGTGAGGCGCTTGCCGCGTTCGATCATCAGGTAGGCGTAGGCGCGCTGGGAGCGCCGACCGATGCGTCCGCGCAGCTGGTAGAGCTGCGCCAGCCCGAACCGGTCGGCGTGGTCGACGATGAGCGTGTTGACGTTCGGGATGTCCAGGCCGGACTCGATGATGGTGGTGCAGACGAGCACGTCCGCCTCGCCATCGGCGAAGCGCTCCATCACGTCGGCGAGTTCGTTCTCCGGCATCTGGCCGTGGGCGACGAGCACCCGCGCGTGGGGGAGCAGCGCCCGCAGCCCGTCCGCCGCCAGTCGGATCGAGCGTACGCGGTTGTGCAGGAAGAACACCTGGCCGTCGCGGTCGAGCTCGCGCTGCACCGCCTCGCGGACGAGGTCGTCGGAGCGCTCGGCGAGGTAGGTCTTGATGGGCAGGCGCTCCTCCGGCGGCGTCTCGATGGTGGAGATGTCGCGGATGCCGGCCATCGCCATGTGGAGCGTGCGGGGGATGGGCGTGGCGGTCAGCGTCAGCACGTCCACCTCGCGGCGGAGCTCCTTGAGCCGCTCCTTGTGTCCGACGCCGAACCGGTGCTCCTCGTCGATGATGGCGAGGCCGAGGTCGCGGAAGCCGACGTCCTTCTGCACGAGCCGGTGGGTGCCGATGACGACGTCGACCTCGCCGCTGCGGAGCTGGCCGACGATGACCTCCTGCTCCCTGTGCGAGCGGAAGCGGCTCAGCATCTCGACGCGGGCGGGGAAGGGCGCGAGGCGCTCGGAGAACGTCTGGAAGTGCTGCTGGGCGAGCACGGTGGTGGGCGCGAGCACCGCCGCCTGCTTGCCGCTCATCACGGCCTTGAACGCCGCGCGCAGCGCCACCTCGGTCTTGCCGTAGCCGACGTCGCCGCAGACGAGGCGGTCCATCGGGCGCGCCTCCTGCATGTCGGTCTTCACGTCGTCGATGGCGCCCTGCTGGTCGGGCGTCTCGACGTAGGGGAAGGCATCCTCCATCTCGCGTTGCCACGGCGTGTCCTCGCCGTGCGGAAAACCCTCGGCGGACTCCCGCTGCGCGTACAGATCGAGCAGGTCGATGGCGAGCCGCTTCGTCGACTCCCTGGCGCGCGCCACGGTGCGGCTCCAGTCCTGTGAACCGAGCCTCGTGGGCGACGGGGGCGCGTCGCCGCCGCCCGCGTAGGGGGAAAGGCGGGCGAGATGCTCCATCGGCACGTAGAGGCGGTCGCGCTCGGCGTACTCGAGCACAAGGTACTCGCGCCCCTCGCCCTCCTGGTCGTTCTCCGCCCTGCGGACTGCGCCGACAAACTTGCCGATGCCGTGGTCGACGTGAACGACGAACTCGCCGGGGACGAGCTCCTCGACCGTTGTCGCGCGGAAGCGCTGGGGGTGGCGGCGCGGCCGGTATATGCGCTGTTTGTGCGTCCCGAACACCTCCGCGTCCGAGAGCAGCGTCGCGAGCGGGCGGTCGTCCTCCTCGTCGGCGGCAAGCGTCCAGCCCCCGGCGACGGTGGCGTGCACGACGGTTACGCCGTCGGCGGGGGGCGCGTCGAGCGAGCGCGCCTCGACCGCGGCGACGTCGGACTCGGCGAGCAGTTCGCGCAGACGCTGGGAGTGCTGCGTGGCGATGACGACCGGCCCCTGCCCGGGACGCCGCACCGACTCGGCCAGGCCCTCAACGGCCCCGTGGTAGGCGGGGGCCGCGCGGAACGGAAGGTTGATGGCCACCGCGCCATCGCCGGCCTGGAGGTAACGGCTCAGTTCGATGCGGCGCGGTAGCGCGTCGACGCGGGCGGCGAGCGCGTCCCATGCGGCGAGCGGCGAGGGGAACCCGAGCGGGAGCTCGCCGCGCTCCTCCTTGGCGAGGCGCATCTTCTCCGCGCCCGCCTCCACGTTGCGGGCGGCCTCTTCGATCTCCGCGGGCTCGTTCATGACGACGACCGCGTCGTCCGGCAGGTGGTCGAGAAGGCTATGGCGGAGCAGGAAACCGGCGTAGAGCGCCGCGTTGTCCTGGCTGACGCCCGCGAGGATGTCGGCGAGTTCGTCCTGCACGCGGTCGCGTTCGGAGGCGCGCGTGCGCCCGAAGTCGAGCGCGCGCACGAGCTCGCCGATGCGCGCATGGTCGGCGAGGGCGGGCAGCGTCTCGGCGGCCGGCAGCACGGTGAGCGCGCCGACGCGCTCGCCGGAGCGCTGGGAGTTAGGGTCGAACAGCCGGATGCTGTCCACCACGTCGCCCCAGAGATCGATGCGCGCGGGTTGCGGCTGTCCCGGGCCGTAGACGTCGACGATGCCGCCTCGACGCGCCGCCGTGCCGGGATGGTCGACCATCGGGCCGACGCGGTAGCCGATCTCAGCCCAATGACGCAGCATCGACTCGACGGGGAAGCGCTGGCCGACGGCGATTTCGCGGGCGCCGTCGCGGAGCGTCTGCGGGTCGAGCGTCTTCTGGAGCAGGCCCGTTACGGACGCCACGATGAGTGGGGGGACGCCGCCGGGCAAGGCGAGCGCCCCGAGCGCGCTGATGCGGTCGTGGGCGGCGCCGGCCTCGATCGAGAGGCGCTCGTAGGGGAGCGTCTCGGCCTCGGCGAAGTGCAGGATGGGCGCATCGCCGCCGCAGTAGGCGTCGAGCTGTTCAACGAGGCGGCGGCCGTCGTCGGGGTGAGGGCAGAGCACGACGAGAGGCCGCCGGAGGTCGCGCCAGAGGCCGGCGATGACGAGCGGTTTGGCCGCCTCCGGGGTGGAGGCGAAGGGGCGGCGCGCGTCGCCGGCGAGCTGAACGAGACGACCGTATGCGGGGGCGCCGGCGAGGAGGTCCGTGAGTCCTGCGAGGCTCAAGGGTTGCTGCGTGTCCTGGCGCGTAACGCGCGACTACGCGCCTCTCGGCGGAGCGAGAGCCGCGTGCGCCAGCCGTCGCGGGCTGGGCCGCGCATTGTAGCAGGGAATGGGCCGTGCGCTCCCGCTTGTCAAGATGGCGTATGATGACGCCCCGTGAGAGCTGGCGGGGACCGGTCTTGTCCGGGAGCCGCGGCATATCGAGAACGAGGTTTCGTCGTGCCGGAACAGGGCAGTTCGCGTGAAACGATAAGTCCCAGGAGCTGGCGCGAGCCGCCTCCGCCCCTGTCGATGCCGAAGCGCGTCGAACGCCACATCCAGGGCCGGATCGTGGCGGGGCTCCTCGAGCTGACGCCGTTGCTCGTCACGGTGATCGTCATCGCCTACCTGATGGGCGCCACCGACGCCATCCGGTCGGCGCCGTTCATCGCCGACCAACCGTGGGACTTCCCCGGGGTCGGGCTGCTCATCGTCGTGGTCATCGCCTACCTGGTCGGCCTGCTCATCAGCACGCCTCCCGGACGCAAGGCGATGGAAGCGTACTCGTTGGTGATGAGCCACATCCCTGTCGTCCGCACCATCTTCGGGGTTACCCGCCAGGCGATCACCTCGTTCTCGGGCCAGTTCAACTTCAGCCGCGTCGTGTTCATCGAATGGCCGCGCGACGGCATGCTGGCGATGGGGTTCGTGACCGGCCAGGTTACCTCCGAGGATGGCGAGACAACGGTCGTGGCCGTTTACATTCCAACGGTGCCCAACCCCACGTCGGGCAACATGGCCTTTGTCGTCGAGGACGACGTGATGGAGACGAACCTGTCGGTGGACGCTGCGATGAAGCTGGTCTTCTCCGGCGGCATCGTCCTGCCGGAGACCTTGGCCTTCGCCCGGATCCCCATCGACAAACGGGACATGAACGACTTCCTGGGCCAGTACCACGCGACCTCGCGGAGATAATCCGCAGTCATTCCCGCGCAGGCGGGAATCCACAGCTCCCCCATAAGAGTGGGGGGCGAAGCCGCGCGGGGAGAGGAGAGCCTAGCGCCCGACGAGAAGCGGCATGCCGCTGCGCTGATTGGGCAGGGATTGGTACTGGCTCTCCTCGGCAGCCACGTTCAGGCGCTGATTGGCCTCTGCGTCGAAGAAGACGTTCATAGGTTGGGCGCCATCTTCGACGATGGCGATCTGCTCGTCGAGGAGCTTGCGGAAGAGGATGATCCCCTCGTCCGAGACTCCGAGCGCCTCCTTGGTGCGGTCGGCTATAGGGCCTTGAGTGGCCCACGCCATGAAGTCCTGAACGAGTGTGATGTCCAGCCGGTACTCGCCGTGGTCGTCATAGAGCGGCAGGTCGTAGGCCGCGACGTTGCTCCTGTCCTCAATGGGCGTGTCGGCCGGGGCCTCGACGGCGCGATAGAGGAGGTGCCAGGTGTGCGTGTCGTCGACCGGTACGCGTATCTGGAACGTCCCGCCGCCTGCGGGGCCGCCGGTGTTGCGGAGTATGGTGGGGAATATGACGGGATGCCCGGTGCGCCAGTCATCGTTCTCGTCTGACTGCCCGGCGAGGAGGCGGCGCTTGTACAGGCCGTGGTCGAAGGCGTAGAAGCCGATCTTCTCGTGCCGCTGGACGTCGTAGAGACGGTCGGAGGCGCGGGGGACGTCCAGCCCCTGGCGGTCGCGCAGGTGCTGAGTCAGGTAGGCGTGCAGCCACTCGGTGTGGACGGGGTCCATGGAGTTCTCCATACACTGCAGCCAGTTGCAGGGCACCATGGTCGCGCCCACGTTGCGGAGCAGGTCGTCGCGGACGAGCAAGTCCCAACGCGGGAGAAGCGGCGCGGGCGATGGCCCAAGGTAAGCCCAGATGAGCCCCCCTAACTCCTGCACCGGGTAACCGGCGATCTTCACCTTCTCCTTGAACCGCCCGTCCGGGTGCACGGTTTCCTCGAACGGCTGCTCGATGCACTGGCCCGTCTCGTCCATCATCCACCCGTGGTACATGCAGCGGAGGCCGTGCTCCTCGGGTATGCCGTAGGAGAGATCGACGCGGCGGTGCGGGCAGAAGCGGTCGATGAGTCCGAGCGTTCCGGACTTGTCGCGGTAGAGGACGAGGTCCTCGCCGAGGAGGCGTACCGGCTTGGTGGGCCGCTCACGCATCTCCTGGCTCGTGGCCGCGACGTGCCAGTAGCGGCGCATCAATTCTCCGCCGGGAGTTCCCGGCCCCACGCGCGTGAAGCGTTCGTTCTGCTCTCTCGTGAGCATGGCCCTCTCCCTCTGCCGGCTACTGGCCGGATGCATGTGCGGCAAGCGTAGGCGCCGATGTTGAGCGCGTCAAGGCGAGGCCGCCCTTTCCCGGGCGGCGGTCCGCGCAGGCGAGAATCGCCCCTCTCCTCTCACCTACCCCGTCACTCGCCGCCGGCGGTTGTTGAGGTAGTCGACCAGGACGTACTGGCCGAGGCGGTCGGGCGTGGTGTAGAGCGCGCGTCCATTGTTGATGCGCGTCACGTGGTCGATGAAATCGAGCAGGTAGTACGTGGTCTCGAGCATGAAGGTGTTGATGGTGATGCCCTCGGCGGTGCAGCGGCGCACCTCCCGCAGCGTCTCTTGGATGGTGCGGCGCGTGGGCGGGTAGTGGAAGTACGCCGAGACGCCCTCCAAATGGGCCGTGGGCTCCCCGTCGGTGATCATCAGGATCTGTTTCGTGCAGTCCTTGTAGGGCGACAGCAGGCGACGCGACATGGCGAACGCGTGCTGCATGTTGGTGCCGGAGACCCACGAGTTCCATTGCAGCGTGGGGAGGTCGCCCGCCGAGATGGGCACGGCGTAGTCGGAGAAGCCGAGCATCCAGAAGCGGTCGCGCGGGAACCTTCCGCGGATGAGGGCCTCGAGGGCGAGGGCGACGCGCTTGGCGGCGGCCCACGAGCCAAACAGTCCCATCGACCGGCTCTGGTCGATGAGGAGCACCGTGGCGGCCTGCACCATGTGCTCGGTGCGCTTCACCTCGAAGTCCTCGATGCGGATGCGGACGGGCGCGCCCGCGCCCTGGCGCTCGACGGCGTTCATGATGGTGCGCTGCAGGTGGATTTCGAGGGGGTCGCCGAACTCGTAGGGTTTCGTTTCGTCGGTGTGCTCGCCGCCCATACCGCGAAGGTTCAAGTCGTGCTCGCCGTTGCGCCCCCTGCGGAGGTTCCCGAAGAGGTCGCGCAGCACCTTCTGGCCGATCTTGCGGACGGCCGCGGGGGTCAGTTCGAAGCGTCCGTTGTTGCTCCGCAGGTAGCCGGCCTCCTCGAGCCGCCTGGCGAGCTCGGCGAGCCGGTCAAGGTCCTTGCGGGCGTCCTCGCCGAGGAGTTGCTCCAGGACCGCGTCGTCGATGCTGTCGAGGTCGCCGCGGCGCATCGCCTGCTGGACCTGCGCCTCCAGGTCGTCCATCGACTGCATCTCGCCCATCACGTCCATCGCCTGGTCGAGCGTGAGGCTCTCCTCGCCCATGAACGGGTAGCGCTCGGAGAAGTCGTCGATGGGCGCGAGCGCGCCGAGATTGGCGGCGAGTTCCGCGAGTTCGCCGGCGGTCTCCGGGTCCATCGCCGCGTTCATCGCCTCGAACAGCTCTCGGCGCTGGTCGGGCGACATGCTGTCGAGGAGGGACTGCATCTGGCCGACCTGGCGGGCGAGCATCTCCATGAGTTCGTCGAACGACTGCGGCGGGTCGTCGCCGAACATCGCGCCCCACTTGTCCATGAAGCCGTCGAAATCAGGCTCCAGACCCGATAGCTTGTCGCGCATCATCTGGTTGAGGTCGCGGAGCATCTCTCGGGCCTGGGCAATCTGCTCGGGCGTCATCTGCTCGATCTGGCGGCGCATGTCAGAGGCGACGGAGCCGAGCATCTCGCGCCTGAGCTCGTCCATGAGTTCGCGGAACTTGCGTTGCGCCTCGGGGTCGATGAAGTCGAACTCCTGGAGCTCGCGGATGGCCCCGGCGGGGCTTTCGGGGAGCTGGTCGAGCCGTTCGCGGTTGCGGTCGGCGCGCTGCCGGAGGAGGTCGCGCAGCTTGCCGGCCTGCTCCGCCTCCTCGGCGCTCATCCGGGCGAGTTCGTCGTCCATCTCGCCGAGCCTGCGCTGCGCGCCCTCGCGCTCGGTCTGGACGATGTCGTCGAGGCGCTCTTTCAGGTCGCGCATGACGGAGTCGGGGTTGTATCGATCGAGCGCCTCGCGTCGGCGGGAGCGGATGCGGTCGAGGAGGTCCTGGAGGCCGGGGAGTTGCGCTCCGTCGGCGTGGACGCCGCGCCGGATGAGGTCGCGCAGGGCGCGCCGGACGTCGCCGTGGTCGATGACGTCCTCGGCCAGGGCTTCGAGGAGCGCTTCGGCGTCGGCTTCGAACGGCTCCTGGGAGCCGTCCCACCGGGAGTAACGGTAGAGCCTTGCCACGGCGCGATTGTACACCCCGCAACCCGAAGGATAGGGGGAGTAACTCTCCCCTGTAGAGACCGTTATATGACTGTCCTACGCCTGAGAATGCCCCGTGGTGCGACAGGCTCACCACGAACCAAAAAAGGGATGGATTCCCGCCTTCGCGGGAATGACGGAGGGTTTACCCAAGGATCCGAGGGGGAAAGCGCCCGAAGGGCAGAGTGCGCGCGTGGGAGAGCGCACTTCCCCCAAGGCGGCCCATCCCCTACCATGACTTGCCGGAGGAGGGGCCATGGCTGTAGCAGACCGCATGAAGATAGGCATCGCGTCCCCGCACATCTTCCCGGACGGGAAGGTGGACATGGAGTTCGTGGGGCGGTTCGTCCGCAAGGCGGAGGAGCTGGGCTACTCGAGCCTGTGGACGCAGGAGCGCGTGACGGGCCGGCCCAACGTCCTCCACCCGACGACGTTCCTGGCCTACATCGCTGGCCAAACGTCGCGGGCCCGTTTGGGGGTGTCGGTTCTGGTGCTTCCCCGGCACAACCCCGTGCACCTCGCCAAGCAAATGGCGGACGTCGACCAGATGAGCGGCGGCCGCCTCGTGCTCGGCGTCGGCATCGGCAACAACGCCGACGAGCTTCCGATGTACGGCGTCGGCCCCGAGCGCCGGGTGCGGCGGTTCGTCGAGCAGGTGGAGATGCTCCGCGCCCTGTGGACGCAATCGCCCGCCAACTACGCCGGCGAACTGTACAGCCTGAGCGGCGTGAACATCGAGCCGAAGCCGCTGCAGCAGCCGACGCCCCCGATATGGTTCGGCGCCAACGTCGACGCGGCCCTCAAGCGGTCCGTCCGCATGGCCGACGGCTGGATGGGCGCCGGCAGCTCCCCCCTCGACGACTTCCCCCGCAAGGTGCGGTTCGTCCAGTCGCTCCTTGCGGAAGCCGACCGCGACCCCGCGGAGTTCCCTATCTCAAAGCGGCTCTATCTGGCCGTTGACGACGACGAGGAGCGCGCCCTCCGCCGCCTGCGCGAGTGGTTCGGCTACTACTACGGCAACGCCGACAACGCCGAGCGCGCCGCAGTATGGGGCGGCGCGGCGAAGATCGGGGAACTGCTGGAAGAATGGGCGGAGATGGGCGTCGACGAAGTGCTGCTCAACCCGGTGTTCGACCTGGAGGAGCACGCCGAACGGCTCGCGGGAATCACAGGCCTCACGTAGGGGAAAGTTCCCGTCGTTCCTGCGGAGGCAGGGAACCTCGCAGCCCGACCGCCGAAACGGGCGGGATGGCGGAGGGGGCTGCCCTCTCTGCCCTTCGGGCATCTCCCCCACGGGGGGGGAGACGGGGATGGATTCCCGCCTTCGCGGGAATGACGGAGGGGCGGGATGACGGAGGGGCGGGAATGATGGAGGGAGAGGAGACGGTAGCCTATGGCGCGCATCGCTATTGTCGGAGGCACAGGGCCGGAGGGCCGAGGGCTGGGTCTGCGCCTCGCCATGGCCGGGCATGAGATTGTCATCGGGTCGCGGGACGCCGGCAGGGCGGGGGACGCCGCGGCGGGCCTGCTCGACGTCAAGCCCGGGCTGCCCGTAACAGGCGCCGCCAACGCCGACGCCGTGCGCGACGCCGACGCCGTGCTGCTCTCCGTTCCGTTCGAGGGGCTGCGTCCAACCGCGATCGCGCTGCGGGAGGCGCTCGCGGGCAAGCTCGTAGTGAGCATCGTCGCGCCCCTGGAGTTCGCCGACGGTCGGATGCGCGCCCTTCCCGTGCCGGAGGGTTCCGCCGGCGAACTGACCCGCGACCTGCTTGCTGAGAGCAGGGTCGCCTCCGCGTTCCAGAACCTGAGCGCGCGCGACCTCCTGCGGCCGGACACCGAACTGCGCGGAGACGTCGCGGTCTGCGCGGATGACGACGGCGCTCGCCGGGAGACACTCGCCCTGGCCGACTGCATCGCCGGACTGCGGGGCGTCGACGCCGGGCCGCTGTCGAACTCCCGCTACGTCGAGGAGTTGACGGCCCTGCTGGTGAACATCAACCGCATCCACAAAGCCCACAGCACCATTCAGTTCCTGGGCGTCTAGTTGGAAGGGAACGGTCGGTGGTGGGCCTGTCGGACCACAAACCAGAGGGGAGATGGATTCCCGCCTTCGCGGGCGACGGAGGGTTGCGCGAAGGTCTCGCGCGGGAGCAACGGAGCAGAGTTTTCGATTCCCGGGGCGGAGGCGCTCGTTCGCTACACGTCGCGGGCGCCGGCCACGGGATAGCCGATGGCCGCGAGTTGCTTTTTCATGGCGAGCGGCGTGATCGCGGCGAGGTCGTAATCGATGGTGAGGGTGGCCCGTTCGAGGTCCCCGTCGATGGCGTGAACGCCGGGGAAGGTCTCGAGGGCGTAGGCGACGGAAGCGATGCACCCGTCGCAGTGCAGGTCGGGGATGTGGAGCACGACGCGGTCCATGGGTCAAGTATACGCCCTCGCCTACTCCTGTCTTCCTGACTGCGCGAGAAAATATGTTATTGCGTTTTGCCTGCTGCTATAATTTTCCGTAAGCGGAGGCGGCGGGCGCACGCCGGCCCCGGGCAAGCGTCCCTCGCCGCAGGAGAGCAAGTCGGAGGAGCAGGGGATGTCGGAGCGATACCAGCGCGAGATCGAAGAGATACTCGGCAAGGTGAACGAAGAGACGCCCGAAGGCGAGCCCGGCCGGCCCAGACGAACGTTGCGGGGGCCGCGCCGAACGGCCCCGCCGCGAAGGCCGCGCGGCCCCATTCTCAGCTTCTCCCCAGGCGGCCTGCTCCGGCTGGGGCTGGCGTTCCTGGCGGCGGCGCTGGTGGTGAACTTGCTGAACTGGTCGCCCGTGGGGTTCGGCATCGCGGCGCCGCTGGCGTACCTGGGCGTGGCTCTCCTAGTTATCGCCTACGTGTCGTACTTCACGCGCCCGCGCCGGACGATCGAACGCCGGTGGCGCGGCCAGGTGATAGACGACCCGCCGGAAGGCCCGCTGAGCCGTCTGTGGCGGTGGATCACGAGGGGGTGACTGTCTTCGACCAGCGCTCAGGAGGGCAGGCGGCTCGCTCACGGGTCGGAGAAAGGCGAACATGAAGAGTTACCTGTCGCATCTGGAGTGTACGGAGACCGGAGAGATTTGCCCGGCGGACGAGGTGGCGAACCTGTCGCCCGCGGGCAAGGTGCTGTATCCCCGGTACGACCTCGACCGGGCCCGGCGGGAGTTGTCGCCGTCGACGTTCGTCGGGCGTCCGCGGGGCGTCTGGCGATACTTCGAGTTGCTGCCCGTGCGCGACGAAACGAACGTCGTGACGCTCGGCGAGGGCGGGACGCCGATGCTGCGCGCGCGCCAGTTGGAGGCGTCGCTGGGGGCTCGGCTCTTGTACATCAAGGACGAGGGGCAGAACCCGACGGGCTCGTTCAAGGCGCGGGGGATGTCGTCCGCGGTGTCGCGGGCGAAAGAACTCGGCCTGCTGCGGCTCACGACGCCGTCGGCGGGAAATGCGGCGGGGGCGCTGTCCGCGTACTGCGCTCGCGGAGGCTTGGAGTGCCACGTGTTTATGCCTCAGGATGCGCCCGAGGCGACCAAGAAAGAGTCCGTGCTTGCAGGCGCCAACCTGACGCTCGTGGACGGCCTCATTTCGGATGCGGGTCGGCTCTCGCGAGAGAAGGCGGCGGAGCTCGGTCTGTTCGACGTGTCCACCCTGCGCGAGCCGTACCGCGTCGAGGGCAAGAAGACGATGGGGTACGAGATCGCCGAAGACCTGGGCTGGCGCCTGCCGGAAGCGATCATCTACCCCACCGGCGGGGGCACGGGCATGGTGGGAATGTGGAAGGCGTTCGACGAGATGGAGCGCTTGGGGTGGATGGGAAGCGAGCGCCCGAAGATGGTGGCGGTGCAGTCCACCGGCTGCGCACCGATCGTGCGGGCGTTCGAGAACGGCGAGCGGCACGCCGAGCCGTGGGAGGACGCGCAGACGATAGCGGCGGGCATCCGCGTGCCGGCGGCCATAGGGGACTACCTGATTCTCGATGCGGTGCGCGAGAGCGGTGGAACGGCGTTGACCGTGACCGACGACGAAATCCTGGCGGCGATGCGCGAGATGGGCTCGGCCGAGGGCATCTGGCCGGCGCCGGAGGGAGCGGCGACGCTCGCCGCGTACCACAAGCTGCGTGAGTCGGGTTTCCTGGGGCCGGAGACGGAGACGGTGCTGATGAACACCGGCTCCGGCTTCAAGTACATGGACGTGGCGATGCCGGTGTAGGCCGCCGGCTCTTCCCTGCACGCGTTATTCGAGATGTCGTGGAAGGCGCGCCTCTGGGCGGATGCGCCCTGTCGTTCCTGCGGAGGCAGGAACCTAGAGCGGCAGGCCGCGCTCCTCCCAAATGCTGCGAGATTCCCGCCTGCGCGGGACTGACGGCAAGTTCTTAGTAGCGCTGTTCGCGGGGACGGGCCTCATTGACGACGAGCGCCCTGCCGTCCTGCAGATAGCCGTTGAACATCTGCACCGCGCGTTCCTTGTCCTCGGCGTTCTCCATCTCGACGAAGCCGAAGCCGCGCGAACGGCCGGAATCCCGCTCGGTGGGGATGTGGACGGAGACGACGCGCCCGGCCTGCTCGAAGAGGCTGCGCATTTCGTCCGGCGTCATCCTGAACGGCATGTTGCCTACGAATAGTCGATTGGTTTCTTCCGCCACGTGCCAGTCCTCCTGCTCGCACTCGTGGGATCGAGCTTGGCTGCAAAGCGCCGCAAGCTCGTCCGCCGCCTCCGCGTGCGCCTTCCCGCAGTCTCGCGCTGCGCCATGGTCTGCGGGCCGGGGGCGACGCGGGCATTCTAGACACGCAGTCGGCTAATGGCAAGCAAGGGCTGTCAGCCGTCGAATATCGCAACCGAGCAGGCTTGATGATATGGAATGCTCACGAATCCGCCCCTGACATCTCCTTTGCATGGCTTGCGCGGTCCAAGACGCAGGGGGGCGTTGCGGGAGCGCGGGGCAATGGGCATAATGAGCGCGCCCGGTTTGGCGGCCCGCGGGCTGTCCACAAACCGCACACTCCACGACCATCGGAGCAGCGTTGCATCCCTTCAGATACCTTGCAGCACAGACCTTGGACGAGGCCGTCGCCGCGCTTGCGGAGCACGGCTCGCGCGCGCGGCCGATAGCAGGCGGCACCGACGTGCTGGTGCAGTTGCGCGGCGAGCGGTTCGAGATTGACGCCATCGTCGACGTGAAGGGCATTCCCGAACTGACGTCCGTGTCGCTGAACGGCGAGCTTGTCATCGGCGCGGCGGCGCCGTGCTGCAGCATCTACGAGGACGCGGCGGTGAGCGCGGCGTACCCCGGCATCATCGACGCGGCGTCGCTCATCGGCGGCATTCAGATCCAGTCGCGGGCGAGCCTGGGGGGCAACCTGTGCAACTCCTCGCCGAGCGCCGACGGCATCTGTCCGCTCATCGTGCACTCCGGCGTTGCGCTGATAGCCGGGCCCAACGGCCGCAGGAGACTCCCGGTCGAGGACTTCTGCACGGGCCCCGGACAGAACGCGCTCGAGGACGGCGAGTTGCTGGTGGCCATTGAACTTCCTGCGCCGTCGAAGGGGTTCGGCGCCGCCTACCAGCGGTTCATCCCCCGGAACGAGATGGACATCGCGATTGCGGGCGTCGCCAGCGCCATAACGCTCGACGAGTCGGGGGCCGTCGCGTCGGGCCGTATCGCGCTGGCGGCCGTCGGTCCGACGCCGATACTTGCGCGCGAGGCGTCGGCGTTCCTCGCCGGCAAGCCAGCGTCGCCGGAAACGTTCGCCGAGGCGGGCGAGATTGCATCCGGCGAGGCGTCGCCGATTGAAGATATGCGCGGGACGCCCGCGCAGCGGCTGGAGCTCGTGAAGGTGCTCACCCGCCGCACGCTGGGCGTCGCGCTGGAACGGGCCCAAGCAAACCGCTGAGAGCACACATGACACAGAGCCACACCCCCGTACCCAAGATTCCCGTTTCCTGCGAAATCAACGGTCAACCGGCGGAGTTCCTCATAGCGCCGCACCAGTCGCTGCTGGAGACCCTGCGGGAGACGCTCGGCCTCACGGGCACGAAGGAAGGCTGCAACGACGGCAACTGCGGCGCGTGCACCGTGTCGCTCGACGGCCGCATCGTCGACGCCTGCCTCGTGCTTGGCGCCGAGGTGAACGGGCGGAAAGTCGACACCATCGAGGGCATGGCGCCGCCGCACGGGTTGCATCCGTTGCAGACGGCGTTCCTCGAGGAAGCCGCGCTCCAGTGCGGCATCTGCACGCCCGGCTTCCTCATGGCCGCGAAGGGGCTGCTCGACCGCGAGCCCCAACCCGACGAGCGCCGGATCCGGCTCTGGCTCGCAGGCAACCTCTGCCGGTGCACCGGGTACGACAAGATCGTGCGCGCGGTCGAGAAGGCCGCCGCTGAGTGACCGATAACCACCGTTGACTATGAACAACCGAGGCGCTCGCTAACGCGCACAGCATTCCGGAGGAATCGCGAATGACCACGACAGCCGACAAGCCCGCGCAGGACTTCAAGGTGGTGGGCACGCGCCCCATTCGGCACGACGGCGTCGACAAGGTGCTGGGCCGCGCTCAGTACGGCGGCGACGTGAAGCTGCCCGGACTGGTCCAGGGAGCTGTGCTCCGCAGCCCCTACGCGCATGCGCTCATCAAGCGCATCGACGCCTCGGCGGCGGCCGCCGCGCCGGGTGTCCTGGCGGTCATCACCGGCGACGACATGCCGATTGCCGCGTCGAAGGCTATGGACCTCGGCGAAGAGGTGACGGACGCCAGGTGGGCAAGCGAACGCGTGATGGCGCACGGAAAGGCGATCTACCGGGGCCACCCGGTGGCGGCGGTCGCCGCACTCGACCTCAACTCGGCGCTCGAAGCCCTCAAGCTGATCGAGGTGGAGTACGAGCCGCTGAAGGCGGTGATCAGCCTCGAAGACGCCATGGCGCCGGACGCGGTCATCATCCACGACGGCCTCGTGGGCAACCACCTCGGCGAAAAGGTTACGGGCACGAACATCGCCGCGCACACGCGGTCTGAGTTCGGGGACCCGGAGGCCGGGTTCGCGGATTCCGCCCACGTGCTCGAACGGACGTACACGATTTCCCGCGCGCACCAGGGCTACATCGAGCCGCACAACGGCACCGCGTTCTGGGACCCCAACGACAAGCTCACGGTGTACACGAGCACCCAGGCGCCGTTCGGGGTGCGGAATAGCCTGGCGACCATCCTGCAGCTGCCGGCGTCGGATATCCGCGTCGTGCCGATGGAGATAGGCGGCGGGTTCGGCGGCAAGATAGGGCTTTATCTCGAACCGCTGGCGGCGATGCTCTCGAAGAAGTGCGGCCGCCCGGTGAAGCTCGTGATGGAGCGCAAGGCGATTTTCGACGCCACAGGCCCTGGGCCCGGCGGCCAGGTGACCGTGAAGATGGGCGTCGACGCCGAGGGGAAGATCCTCGCGGCGACGGCGGACATACGCTACATGTCCGGCGCCTACCCCGGGTCGCCCATCAGCGCGGCGACGGCGGGCGTGTTCGCGTGCTACGAGGTCCCCAACGTGCGCATCGACGCCTACGACGTGGTCATCAACATGTCGAAGACCGCGGCGTACCGCGCGCCGGGGACGCCGCAGGCGACGTTCGCGAGCGAGTCGCTCGTCGGCGAACTCTGCGGGCTCATCGGCATGGACTCGATGGAGTTTCACCTGCTGAACGCGTCGAAGGAGGGCAGCCGCAGGCCGGACGGCCCGATATTCCCGCGCGTCGGCAACGTCGAGTGCCTGGAGGCGGTGCGGGACTCGGACCACTTCCAAAGCGAGCTGGTCCGGCAGGGGCCGGACGGCAAGCTGCGCGGGCGCGGGATGGCCAGCGGCTTCTGGAACGGCGTCGGCAACCGCTCGACCGTGACGATCAACGTGAACGACGACGGCGTGGTGTCGCTCGTCGAGGGCAACCCGGACATCGGGGGCACCCGCACGACGATTGCGATGCAGGCGGCGGAAGTGCTCGGACTCCCCGCTCACGACGTGCACCCGGTGGTGGTCGACACCGACAGCGTCGGGTTCAACGACCTGACGGCAGGGAGCCGCACGACGTACGCGAGCGGGCAGGCGGCGATCGAGGCCGCCCGCCAGGTCGTCGAGGAAGTCAAGAAGCGCGTCGCAATGGTGTGGGAGACGGAGCCGGAGAACGTGGAGTTCGAGGGCGGAGTCTTCACCGGCAAGGCGGCGCCGGACCGCCGGATGACGTTCAAGGAAGCCGCAGGCAAGCTCGGGCAGACCGGCGGGCCCGTGGCCAAGACGGGCGTCGTGAACGTCCGAGGCTCCGGCGGCGGCAGCTTCGCCACGCACCTGGTCGACGTGGAAGTCGACCCTGACACGGGCAAGGTGCAGATCATCCGCTACACGGCGGCGCAGGACGCGGGCAAGGCGGTGCACCCGTCGTACGTCGAGGGGCAGTACCAGGGCGGCGCCGCGCAGGGCATCGGCTGGGCGCTCAACGAGGAGTACTACACCAGCCCGGACGGCGTGATGCTCAACTCGAGCTTCCTCGACTACCGGATGCCCACGTCGCTCGACCTGCCGAAAATCGAGACCATCATCGTCGAGTCCCCGAACTCGAACCATCCGTTCGGGGTGCGGGGCATCGGCGAGACGGGCATCGTTCCGCCGGCGCCGGCGGTGGCCAACGCCATCGCGGACGCGCTGGGGGTGCGCCTGTACCAGACCCCGATGAACCCCGGGCGCATCCTCGAAGCGCTGGCGCGGCGGCGAAACGGCGAGAACGGGGCGTAGGCGCTGCCTTGGCGGTCGTCTTTCTCCAGACTCCGCTGCGGCGGTTCATCGGCGATCAACCGTGCGTCGAAGCGCCCGGCCGCACCCTGCGCGAGCTCATCGACAACCTGGAGGCTCGCTACCCCGGCATCAAGGAACACCTCGTGAACCCGGAGGAGAGCGGCAGGCTCGCCCTGGGCCTCGCCGCCGTCGTGGACGGCGAGCCCACGAACATGGGGCTGCTGACCATGCTCGACGAGGGTTCGGAAGTGCACTTCCTCCCGGCGATTGCCGGCGGCGCCCCGTTTTCTCCCCCGTCTGTGGGCTCCTGATGCGCCTCGCCTCGCGCATGTCCCGTCTGGGCACCGAGACCGCGTTCGAGGCGCTCGCGCGCGCCAAGGCGCTCGAGGCGCAGGGGCGCAGCATCGTCTTCCTCGGCATCGGCGAGCCCGACTTCGACACGCCGGAGCATGTCGTCGACGCGGCGAAGGCCGCGCTCGACGGCGGCTTTACGCACTACGTGCCGTCGGCGGGCATCGCCGAGGCGCGGGAGGCCATCGCCGCGGACGTCAGCCGCAGACTCGACTGCGAGGTCCCGGCTTCGCGCGTGGTCGTGACGCCCGGCGGCAAGCCGATCATGTTCTTCACCATCCTCGCGCTCGCGGAGGAGGGCGACGAGGTGGTCTACCCCGATCCGGGTTTTCCGATTTACGAGTCGATGGTGCGGTTCTCCGGCGCGACCCCTGTCCCGATGCAACTGCGCGAGGAGTTGGGATACAACCCCGACCCGGACGACATCGAGCGGCTCATCACTCCGCGCACGAAGCTGATCATCGTCAACTCCCCCAACAACCCGTGCGGGAGCGTCGTCCCCGACGCCACGCTCCGCCGCATCGCCGAGCTCGCCGTGGCGCACGACTGCGTCGTGCTGGCCGACGAGATCTACAAGGACTTCTACTACGAGGGCGCGCACAGTTCCATCACGCAGTTCCCCGGTATGTGGGAGCGCACGGTGGTGCTCGACGGGCTGTCGAAGAGCTACGCCATGACCGGGTGGCGCGTGGGCTACGGCGTGCTGCCGGAGCCGCTGGTGGAGCCGGTGACGCGGCTGGCGACGAACAGCGTGTCGTGCACGGCGGCGTTCAGCCAGATGGCTGCTATTGCGGCGGTGCAGGGGCCGCAGGAGTCCGTCGTCGAAATGGTGGCGGAGTTCCGGGAGCGGCGCGACCTGCTGGTGAACGGGCTGAACGCGCTGCCGGGCGTCTCCTGCCCCATGCCCCTGGGGGCGTTCTACGCCTTCCCGAACATCACGGGAACGGGCCTCACGAGCGGCGAGTTCGAGCGCGGGGCGCTCGAACAGGCGGGCGTCTCCCTCCTCTCCGGCACGTCGTTCGGACGGTTCGGCGAGGGCTACGCGCGGCTGTCGTTCGCCAACTCGCAGGACAACATCCGCGAGGCGCTCTCGCGTCTCGGCGGGTGGCTGTCAGGGCGGTAGCGCCGCCGCCGGCGGGACTCCGGTCAGCGCACGTACTGGCCGCCGTTGATGTCGATGCAGGCGCCGTTCAACTGGTGCCAGTGGGGCTGCGTGAGGTCGAGCACGACCCGGGCCAGCTCGTCCGCGCTGATGAATCGCCCGGTCGGCGTTGCGGCGAGGTGCGCATCGAGGACGACCTGAGGCGTCCC
Organism: Dehalococcoidia bacterium; assembly: GCA_034421335.1. Lineage (GTDB taxonomy): Bacteria > Chloroflexota > Dehalococcoidia > Lucifugimonadales > Australimonadaceae > S5-327. The sequence continues at coordinate 30,722 of DAOUKL010000049.1, forward strand.
GTCGACCATCGCAGTGTCCGTAACCATGCCGGGAGCGACGACGTTCACGCGCGTCTTCGGCGCAAGCGATTTCGCCAGCGACTTGGCAAGGGCATGCATCGCTCCCTTGGTGGCGCCGTACAGCGGGTCGGCCGAACCGCGCTGCCCGGCCATCGACCCCATGATGATGATGTGCGAGGGGTCGGCTAGAACCGGCGCCAGTCGCCGGATCGCCCGGAACTGGCTGGAGAAGTTGACCTCGACAACCTCGTCGATCTGGCTGTCGGCGTACTCGCCCAACTGCTGGCCGAGGGAGAGGCCGGGCAGCAGCACCACGACGTCCGCGCCCGCGGCCGGCCCGGCGAGCTTTTCGATGTCCTCGGGCGACCGCATGTCGGCGCGGGTCCATGCGGCGTCGCCGAGCCCCGGCGGTATCGCCGTGCGGTAGGTAGCGGCGACCTCGGCGCCCGCGTTCAGCAGCGCGCGGATGACTGCGGCGCCGATGCTCGACGACCCGCCGACGATGAACGCTTTCACGACTCGCGCTCCTCGCGCTCTCGCTCCCGCAGGGCGCGGTAGACCTTCTCGGCGGTGATTGGAGCGTCGGCGATGCGGACTCCCACGGCGTCGGCCACGGCGTTGGCGACCGCCGCGCTCACTCCTTCGATGGCGTACTCGCCGATGCCCTTCGTGCGATACGGCCCGACGCCCTCTTCCGACTCGACGAGCGCGGTGCGCAGCTCCGGCAGGTCGGCGATGGAAGGGAGCTTGTAGTCGGCGAGGCTCGGATTGACCACGCGTCCGGCGTCGAGCGCGAGTTCCTCGGTGAGGGCGTGGCCTATGCCCTGGACCACTCCGCCGTTGATCTGCCCCTGGTGCCCAACTGGATTGATGACCACCCCCACGTCGTGGGCGCTGGTTATCTTCAGTACCTGCACGGTGCCGGTCTCCGGATCGACGTGCGCCTCCGCGATCTGGGCCATTGCGGAGCCGACGGGCGAGGGTTCGTGCTCGTTGTTCGTGGCGCGTCCGGCGACGGGGCCGCCGGCCCGCGCGACGAGCGCGGCCCACGGCGCCGACTCGCCGGTGTCCGTGCGCGTTACGGCGCCGCCCGACAACGCGATGCGGTCGGCGGGCCAGCTGAGCAGCCGCGCCGCGAGGAGGAACAGTTCGTCCCTCGCGCTCATCGCCGCCTCGTAGGCCGCGGGCCCGGCGACGCGGGTGACGCGGCTCGCGCCCACTCCGGTGTCGAACGGGCCGTCGTCCGTCTCCCACGCCTGCACCTCGATGAGCGCGGGCGGAACGTTCAGGGCCTCGCCGACAATCTGGGCGAGGGCGGTGTACGAGCCCGTGCCTTGCTCGAATACGGATGTGTTGAGCAGCACCACACCGTCGGCCCGGAACGCAACCGCCGCCGAGGAGACGCCTTCGCCCTGGTCCTTGTACGCGAGCGCGATGCCGCGCCCTACGTTCGGCGGCTTGGGATCGAAGTAGCCGGCGGCGCGCGCCGCGGCGTCGACGGTCTCGTGGGGGCGCATCGTGAGGCCGGGCATGCCGTTGGCGAACTCTTCGCCGCTCTGAACGAGGTTCCTGCGCCGCAGCTCGAGCGGGTCGATCCCGAGCCGCCGCGCGATGACGTCCATGTGCGACTCAAGGGCGAAATTGGCCTGCACGGAGCCCGGGCCTCGGAAGAATCCGCCGGGGACAGTGTTGGTGTAGACGTGCACGGCCTCGATGCGCGCATGGGGGATGCGGTAAGGGCCGGCGGCGTGGGCGGCGCCCGGCAGGTTGACGCCCGGCACGGGCTTGAAGCCGCCGTAGGCGCCGCTGTTGAAGAGGAGCCGCGCGTCGTGCGCCGTCAGCGTCCCGTCGCGCTTCACGCCGGTGCGAAGACGCACGACGCTAGGGTGCCGTGGATTGGCCGCGGAGAACTCCTCGGCGAACGTCATGACGCTCTTGATAGGCCGCCCGGTCTTCTTCGCCAGGAAGTAGCAGACGGGGATGTCCATCGGCGAGCCCTTGCCCCCGAAGTCGCCCCCTATCGTGGAGTGGCGCACCACGATGCGGTCGGGGTTGAGGCCGAGCGCGTCGGCGAGGTTCAGTTTCAGCCGGTGAGGGGCCTTGTTGGGCGCCCACACCTGGAGCCGCCCATCGGGGTCGATCCAGACTACGCACGAGTGCGGTTCGAGGTACGCCTGGTGCGTTCGCTGCGTCGTGTAGGTCGCCTCGACTACGAAGTCGGCCTCGGCGAAGCCGCGCTCCGGGTCGCCTCGCCCCCACGCGTCGCTGACGAAGGCGTTGGTCGGCTGGGGCAGGGGCGACGGCAGGCCGTGGTATCCCTGCACGTCCGGGTGCAGCAGCGGCGCGTCGTCGGCCAGCGCGTCCTCCGGCTCCAGCACGGCGGGCAGTTCTTTGTACGCGACCTCGATGAGCTCGACTGCCCGCTGCGCCGTCTCGGCGTCGACGGCTGCGACCGCCGCCACGCGCTCGCCGGCGAACCGGACGCGGTCCTGCGCGAGCGCGGGCACGTCGCGCATGCGCCGCCCATAGAGGACGCCCGCGGCGTCCGCGCCGGTCACGACTGCATGGACGCCGGGGAGTCGCTCGGCGCGCGACGCGTCGATGCTGACGATGCGCGCGTGAGGGTAGGGGCTGCGGAGCGCTTTCATCCACAGCAGGCCGGGCAGGTCCGCGTCGGCGGCGTAGCGGGCCGCGCCGGTCGTTTTGGCGACGCCGTCGACGCGGGGCGCGGCTGTTCCGATGACGCTGTGGGCCTGCATGGGCTACTCCTGTAGACCGGCTTCGAGCAGCCGCCGGAGGTCGTGCTTGGCGTCGTAGACGTCACCCCACAGGTCGCCGACCTCGGTCAGCCGCTCGTGCACGGTGTCGATGGTGAAGTCGCTGGGGTAGACGCTGTCCAGCTCGCTCCAGCGCAAGGGCGTGGAGACGGGCGCGCCCGGCAGGGGTCGAAGGGAGTAGATGGACGCCATGTTCTTGCCCATTATGTTCATGTTGTGGTCGAGGAATATCTTGCCGGCGCGCTTGCTCACGCTCCACTCCATCGTGATGTCGCGCGGGCGCTGGCGCAGCAGGAATTTGCCGATAAGCTCGCACGTCCTGCGCGTAACCCCGTAGTCGTACTCCCGAACGATGGGCACATACACGTGCAGCCCCGTCTTGCCCGAGGTCTTCAGGAACGATGAGAGCGACAGCTGATCGAGCAGTTCCCGCAGGGCGAGGGCTATCTCGGCGGTCTTGGCGAACGCGCGGCGGTTCAGTTCCGGCTCGTCGCCCGCCTGCTCGGCCCCGGAGTAGATGTACGGGTCGAGGTCGAACACGATGAAGTCGGGATAGTTGAGTACGCTGGCGCGAAGCTCGTCCTTGGAGCCGGTGAAGCGCTCGGCCAGCCGGAGCGCGTCGGGCGCGGCGCTGGCGCGGGAGAGCCACGGGTGCAACTCCAGGTCGGCGATCTGCGCCAGCCACAGGAGCGTCGGCAGGTTGTTCACCATCATGTACTCGACGTCCCCCTCGTTCGACGAGGAGAAGAGGCGCACCGTCTCCACGAACGGCGGGAGGTCGTGCTCCCAGTGTTTCTGGTAGAAGCTCTGCCCCTCGATGCCGTTCGGGTAACGCGTGAGCGTCAGCGGGCGGTCACGCAGGTGGGGGAGCAGCCAGGGCGCGACGCGGGCGTAGTAGGCCAGCATCTCGCCCTTGGCGACGGCCCGCCGCTCGCCGGTCGCCGGCCACAGCGGTTTGTCCATGTTCGTAACGGCGATACGGCAGTCCCCGATCTCGATGCGGCCGTCCCGCTTGATGCGCGCTATCTGTTCGAGCGCCTCCGCCGACTCCGACCGCACGTCCGGCGCGTGGTCAGTCGGCGGGGCGGCCTTCTCGATGGTCTCGACGCTCACCGGGCGCTCGCGCACGACGGCGCGCGCGGGGACGTCGCCGCGCAAGCCCAGGAACACCGGGGCGCGCAGCACGCCGTCCGCGGTCCACTGCGAGAACTTCACCTGCGCCACGAGTTCCGGCTTCAGCCACGTCGCCCGCCTTGGGTCGACGTCGGGAGGCGGCGAGACGAACGGGCACTCATCCACGCGCAGGGGCGTCATCGCTTCGAGCGAGCTCAGGAGCGTCTCCTGGGTGAAGCCGCTGCCGGCGCGTCCGGCGTAGGTCAGCGCTCCGTCGTCGTAGTAGCCGAGCAGCACGGCGCCGAACGTCGGCGCCCGTTCTCCTTCGCCCTCCGTGTACCCGGCGATGACGAACTCCTGGGCGAGCGTGCGCTTGATTTTCAGCCAGTTGCGCGTGCGCTCGCCCGCCCGGTAGCGGGAGTCCCGCCGCTTGGCGACGACGCCCTCGATGCCGACCTGCTCGATAACGCGGTAGAGCGCCTCGCCGTCGCCCTCGACGAACTGGACGAGCTGCACGCGGTCGCTCGGCGGGACCGCCAGGCTGAGCAGGCGCTTGCGCTGGTGGAGCGGCGTCTGCCGGAGGTCGTAGCCGTCGAAGTGGAGGATGTCGAATGGGTAGTAGGCGATGACGGCTTGTTCGGGTCGCCCTTCCAGCGCCGTACTTCCTGCTTTCGGAGCGTTCGCGTGCTGCTGCAGGAGGACGAAGTCCGGCGCGCCCTTGTCGTCGAGCGCGACGACCTCGCCGTCGAGCACGAGTTCCGCGTGGGGAAGGGCGGCGAGTTCCTCGGCGATGCCGGGGAAGTTGCGGGTGAGGTCGTTGCCGGCCCTGCTCAGCAGCCGGACGCGTCCGTCCTGCAGGAAGGCCAGGATGCGAAAGCCGTCCAGTTTCGGCTCGAAGATCCAATCCGGCGACGAGAAAGGGGCGTCGACGGCGTGCGCGAACATCGGCTTGAGCGACTTCGGCATCCGCGCCGGCTTGCCGGCGCCCGTGGCGCCGAGGGGGAGGAGCGGCTCCGGCATCCGCCCCGATTGCAGTTGCTCGATGCTGAGGCCGCACACGATCGATCGGTCGTCCTCCAGCACGTCGCGCTCGCCGCCGGCGTGAGCGTCCCTGTGCTTGATGAGCAGCCACTCGTTCGGCCCCCGGCTGGTGCGGACGAGCGTCCACGAGCCGCGCAGCTTGCGTCCCCGCAGGGTGAACGAGAGCTTGCCGGCCTCCAGTCCCTCGCGCATGCGCCGGTCGGCTTCGTCGCGGTCGAGCCAGCTGAACCCGCCTTCGTCGGGCGAGTAGACGCCGGCGTCCCAGACGATGACCTGCCCCGCGCCGTAGTTGCCGTGCCCGATGATGCCCTCGAACGAGGCGTAGTCGAGCGGGTGGTCCTCCACGAGCACGGCGAGCCGCTTCTCGTTCGTGTCGAGCGACGGCCCCTTGGGCACGGCCCACGACTTCAGCGCTCCGCCGAACTCGAGCCGGAAGTCGTAATGGAGGCGCGATGCGGCGTGCTTCTGCACGACGAATGTCAGCGCGCCCGGCCTTGGGGCGGCGGGCGCGGGCGCGGGTTCGCCGGTGCGGCTGAAGTCGCGCTTCTCCTCGTACTGGCGGAGGGTCATGGGCGTCTCGTCAGTCGCTGCTCCGGACTGCTTCCGGCAGCGTGCTCACGCGGAGGATCTGCAGCGGCTCGTCATCGATGCTCTCGAACCCGTAGCGCGTGTGCCGCGGGATGAATATCCCTTCGAGCCGTCCGAGGGTGGCCAGCGTCCGGTCCTCCTCGTCGAAGAAGCGCGCCTCGCCCTCCAGCACGAACCAGTAACCGTCCTGGTTGGTGTGGGAGTGCAGCGCGTTGCCTTGGCCCTTCCGCATGATCTGCACAGTGCTGGCGACGGTGTCGTTGTAAATCAGGTCGTAGGAGCGCCCCTTGTCGGGGCCGCGGTCTCGCGCTTTGGGGTCCGACGGGCCGGGGTAGCTGAACTGCTTTACTTCGTTCGCCATGTCTGCCTCCCTGAAGACCTTGCATAACCGTCAAGCGTCGGGATTTCGGGCATGGGGTCCCCGACCGCGTCAGCCGTCGAGTCGCACCGCGGCCACTCGGCGCTCGCCGGGTTCCACGGGGCGCAGCTTGCTCACCCGCAGGATCTGCAGCGGCTCGTCGTCGATGCTCTCGAACCAGTAGCGCGTGTGGTGCGGAATGAAGATCCCCTCGAACGGGCTGAGGTCGCCGAGCACGACCTCGCCCTCGCCGTGGAAGCGCGCCTTGCCGCCGAGCACCAGCCAGTAGCCGTCCTGGTCGTTGTGGTAGTGCAACCTGTTGCCCTGGCCCTTCTCCATGACCTGCACAGTGCTGATGACCGTCTCGTTGTAGATCAGGTCGTACGAGCGGCCGTTCTCCGGGCCTCGGTCGCGGGAGCCGGGCGCCGTGGGCCCAGGGTAGTGGAACCGTTTCACTTCGTCGGCCATGACGTTGCCTCCAATGGGCGCGCTATGTCGCATAGGCTACACCGCGCGACGCCGCGCGACGAACACGCGGCCGCTTGCGCCGCAGGCGTTCGCTCCGTACAGTATGCGTATTCGGAAACGAGAGGGACCAGCCGAATGGCAAACACGTATCTCATCGCAGCCGTCATCTGGGCGGCGGTTCTCATACTTCCCGTATTGGCGGTGCACTACCTCATCGGACTGGACGACCCCGGTTTCTGGGCGGCGTACGTCATTTGGTTCGCCATCTGCGGCGGCCTCTCCGCTACCGCCTACGTGCTGCATCAGCGGGAGTCCCGACGCCAGCAGTAACGCTTAATCGCTCACAGGACCGGCCCCTAGGCCGCCGGAGGAGGACGCGATGCTCAGCCAATCCATGAACGACCGGATCACCCGCGTGGGCCCCGGCACGCCGATGGGCGAACTCATGCGGCGCTACTGGCACCCCATCGCAGGCAGTTCGGAACTGAACGCCGACAACCCCACCAAGGAGATTCGCCTGCTCGGCGAAGACCTCGTGCTCTACCGCGACGCCAGCGGCACGCTCGGCCTCATCGAGCCCTCGTGCGCTCACCG
>DAOUKL010000050.1:0-2895 GCA_034421335.1 Dehalococcoidia bacterium
AAGCTGCCGCGCTACCAGCAGTACCGCGCGGTCCGCGCTGCCTTGGAGCGATTGCTCGCTGGCCGTAAGCCGGAGGCCCGGGGTGGAGTTGTGTGGCACACCCAGGGGTCAGGCAAGTCGCTGACCATGCTGTGGCTTGCGACGAAGCTGCGCCGGGAGCCTCGTCTGGGCAATCCCACCATCGTCGTGGTTACCGACCGCACCCAACTGGACCGGCAGATCACCGGCACCTTCGAGCGGTGCGGCTTTCCCGCGCCGGAACAGGCGTCCACCAGCCGGCACCTGCGTCGTCTACTCACTACCGGCACAGGCCGCACGGTTATGACCACCATCCAAAAGTTCGAGGAGGCGTTGACGTCTCCTGAGGGCGAGCTTGATGTGCTCAACGCCTCGAAGGACGTTATAGTCATGGTGGACGAGGCCCACCGCACTCAGTACGGCATCCTCGGTGGGCGCTTGTCCAGGGCGCTGCCCAACGCGGCCCTTATCGGGTTCACTGGAACACCTATAGAGAGGGACTACAAGCACAGCACCATTGGGCGCTTCGGCGCGCTCATCGACGTCTACACCATTCCGCAGTCGGAGGCGGATGGCGCGACGGTGCCAATCTTCTACGAGGCCCGCCTGCCCGAACTTGCTGTCGAGGGGCCGGAGACATTGGACAGGCTGTACGAAGCCATGTTCGGCGACGAACCTCCTTCGATTCAGGCGCAAATTCGCCGCCGCTATGCCAATAAAGAGACGGTGGCGGGAGCGGAGCGGCGCATCGAGATGATCGCCCTGGACATCGCCGAACATTTCAAGGAACGGGTGCGTCCCAACGGGTTCAAGGTCCAAGTTGTCGCGCCCAGCCGGGTTGCCGCCCTGCGCTACGCAGAGCGGTTACGAGACTTTGGCCTTAGCGCCTATCCCATCATCACCACGGTCCCCAACGACGGACCGGAGTTCAAGGCGGCCCGCGAACTCGACCGGGAGCAGGTTGAAAGCGCATTCGTCGATCCGGAGGGAGAGCCGGAGGCGCTGGTCGTGGTCGACATGCTGTTGACGGGTTTCAACGCGCCCGTAGAGCAGGTGCTCTACTTGGACAAGGCGCTTCGGGAGCACGGGCTGCTCCAGGCCATTGCGAGGGTCAACCGTCCCTTCTCCCACCGCCGCGACGGAGTGGAGACCGAGAAGACCCACGGTCTGGTCGTGGACTACCACGGCGTATCCCGGGATCTTGAAGATGCCCTTTCCACCTTCGACCGGGCGGACGTGCAAGACACGATGCAGGAGTTGGACGAGGACCCGGCGCCGGTCGTCGAGGCGGCGGCTGTCCAGGCGGAGTCACATTTCAGGGGACGGGAACTCAGTGACACCTGGGCGTGCGTCAGCGTCTTCGCACCGGACGCCTCCACAGAGGGCAACTTCAAAGCTGACCTGTTCGAGCGGTTCAACGCTGACTATCGCCAATTCTCACGCCACATGGACCGCTTTCTGCCCGACCCGCGCGCGCTGGACTACACGGACCGGCTAGCGCGGCTCACCGAGATACGCGCCTACGCTCGCGCCCAGTTCCTTCGTGAGGACGCTGACGCAGACTGGACCGAGATTGGGGCTAAGGTGAAGAAGCTGGTGGACGAGCGCATCAGTGCCCAGGTACGGGAGATGATGCGGCCGGTATCCATCCTCGATCAAGACTTCGAGCAGAAGATCGCCGCTCTTCCCCATGACGAGGCCCGGGCCTCGATCATGGAGCATGCGATCAGGGCGCAGATACACGAACGCCTGGCAGACAACCCCGCTTTCTTCGAGAAGCTCTCGGCGCAGCTTGAGCGCATCATCCAAGACCTTCGCAACCGGTTGATCGACTCGGCAGAGGCGTGCCGCTACCTTGCCCTGCTGCGCCAGGAAGTTCAAAGCGAAGCCGACATCGCCGCAGAACGCGGTCTGTCCCCTGTCGCCTTTGCCATCTACGAACTGCTGGATGAACGGTCACAGGAGGACGTCTCTCCCTCGCAGTTACGTGAGGAGAAAGCACAGTACCGAACATCTATCGATGAGAGTACGAAGAGCGTTGCTCTAAAGGTCCAGGCAGTCGTCGACCGGCACTACACCGTTGTGGACTGGCAGTCGAACTTGGAGGTCCTGCGGGAGATGCGCCGGGACATCAAGCGTGTGCTCAGGCCCACGGGCGATTACACCGAAGTCCAGTTGGACGAACTGGCGAACCGGATCGTCGAAATGGCGCGCAGGAGGAGCGAGCGGTGAGCGAGCGGGGCAGTGTCCGCTTCGGCAACACGACCATCGGCTACGAGGTGCGCCGCAGCAAACGGCGCAGGAAGACGGTGCAGATCACGATGGACGGCGGCGGCGTGCAGGTTGCCGCACCCATGACAACGCCGGAGGACGAACTGCGTGCCATCGTGCGCCGGCGGGCGCCCTGGATACTCAGCCATGCATCAAGTGAGATGCTGGAGACCGCGTCGAAACGCTTCGTCAGCGGCGAGACGCTGCCATACCTGGGACGCAACGTCCGCATGATCGTCGATACCGGGGAGGTGCGCTTGCCTGAGGTCCGTTTCGACCACTGGCGGTTCCGGGTGGCTGTGCCTGAAGGTCTCGAAGGTGAGGAACGGCAACAGCGTATCCGGCGCGCCATCGTTGGATGGTATCGGGGCCGGGCCGCCGAGAGGCTGCCGGACCTTGTTAAACGCTGGTGGCCTCGGCTCGGCCAGGGAGAACGGTCGCGGGTTCTCATACGCGATCAACGCCAACGGTGGGGTAGTTGCGCGCCCGATGGCACGCTCCGTTTTAACTGGCGCGCCATGATGCTTCCTCCAGCGCTTATTGAGTATATCGTCGTCCACGAGTTGGCCCACCTGACCCATCGGAACCACTCGACGGACTTCTGGA